>CALQYY010000053.1 GCA_943349075.1 Candidatus Magasanikiibacteriota bacterium | reverse complement strand
GAGTTGAATCTCCGCTCAGAATTGCTCACAGCGCCATTTCTCGCCCCAAAACGAATGGTAGTGGTCGAGCGAATGCTTGAGAAAGGTGATGTGGAACTTTTAACATGGTTTGCAGGAAGATTTTTGGAAAATGAGCCACCAGAAGACACGATCGTTGTTGTGTGGGAGGAAGAGCCGGTGAAAAAGGCAAAGAGCGCGAGCGAAGTGCTGCATGGTCGCCTTGCTGCAACGCAATATGCGCAGGAGTTTGCGCCGCTTGAGGGCAAAAAGCGCGAGGCGTGGGCGGTGCGCACGATTGCAGAGCGCGGCGGTTCGATTACAGCGGATGCTGTCAGCGAGCTCGTTCGTCGACTTTCGGATGAGTTTGAGTTGTCTCACGCGATTGATGTGCTCGTTTCGTATGCGGGTTCGCGTGCAATTACAGCGCGAGACCTTGATTTGTTTTTGCCGCCGGATATCGAGGCGAAAATTTTTGATGCCATGGATTTGTTGGCGTCGAAAAAACACGAAGCGGCAATGAAAGCGCTTGCGAATGTGTGGTTTGCAGATAACGATCCCGTTTATATTTTTGCAATGTTGCATCGACAGGTTCGGTTGTTGTTTCAGACGCGCGAGTTGATGGATGATAATCCAGGGATTAGCGACCTTGGCATCTCAAAAACGCTCGGAGTTCATGCGTTTGTTGCCAAAAAAATGCAGGGCCAGGCGCAGCTATGGTCTCGCGCTGAATTAGTTGCGTGGTACGATCGGCTGATCGAGATTGATTATGCGATTAAACACGGAACGGTAGACGCCCATGTTCTGATTGACAAATTCGTAGCTGCTTGATAGAGTGCATTCACGCAAAACTTATTACACGCTCATGTAACCACAGTTATGCCAAATTTAGCTCAAGCTAAAAAAGCCCTTCGCAAAGCAAAAAAAGCGTTTGTTCGCAACGAAGCAATTCGTGACGGCGTACGTAAATTAAAAAAAGTAGCTCGTGTTGCAGTTGATGCAAAGGATAAATCGGGTGCAAAAGTTGCATCAGTTAATTTCCAGGTTGCAATCGACAAAGCAGTGAAGCACGGCATTGTTCACAAGAACAAAGCTGCTCGCCTCAAATCACGACTTGCTAAAAAAATGCGCGCGATATAAAAAAGTTCCCAGGTAAAAGCCTGGGAATTTTTTTATGTAGCAAGTGAAATACCACAGGCTAATGCCCGGGATATTGCGTACGAAGCATAAATTCCATCCATATAATTTTTATAATATATATTCCTCCCGTTGCTATTACAGCATTAAGTTGGGTGCAGTGTGCTCACTCGAATTCGTCAGAGCGCGTTGACTTGGGTTCATTTCATTCACCGGAACGCTTCCGAAGCATAATCCTTACTCGATTAAGGGCACCTAGAAAACCATATTTCTGTTAGAAATATATTAGTTATGACAAAAAACAGGATTTGTTAAGACTGTTTTAGTGGGTCTCGTGGTGCGTTAGGTTGTGAACTCAGCTGCTTGTACATATCATTGACAAAGTTGTATAGATCTGATATTGTATTCTGTTCTGATAAAAAGCCGTTGGGCCACAATCAGCACTGCAAGCTCATTCAAAGGAGACTCTGATGAAGACGTTGATTCATGAAGGACACGAAATCCTGACTCTCAATCTAGAGCAGACAGGCTTCGAAATCGTGAATTGTAAAACGTGCAAGAAATTCTATGCACGTAAGACCAAAATCAACCCATTTGAATACGAGGAAGTCACGGCTGAGGTCGTGTGGGGCTATTTCGAGGAAGAAAAAACGTCTGTTGTAGGTATGCACACCAACCTCCATCGCAATATCGAGGAAATTCGAGCGAAGATCAAAAGGGCTCGGAGGGTCATCGAGGAGGATGAGCGCCGTATTGAGGAGGAGGTTCGGCGTAGGGAAAATTCTGAGGCAGAATTAAACGACATGAGTCTGTGCATCAGCGAGCTGACCTGGCCCGACGGATTTTTGCTGGAAAAGAAGGAGGAGTGGGAAGCGTAGTAATCATTCGTAAATAGCAACAACACAGTATTAGGAGTGACTATGGGTGAGGGTATTTACCTTGAACAGAATGGCTGTACAAAGCGTTTATGGGCTGTCGTTAAAGAAGCAATGAAGGACTTTCCGCACCACGAAGCCTATCTTCTAAGCGGCGGAAAAGAAGTTGGCATCTATGACAACGTCGAAGATTCGTTGCAACTCGTCACGAAATTTGGATTGCCTGAAAAGGCGGGGTACCTCATCTCTATTGACCTGATGAAGGTGTTGAATAGAGCGGTCTACGACGCGAATACAGGTGACAAGATTGTCGATCTTCGATCGATCGTCGGATTCCGACGTGAGCGTTCCACCAGCATGCGTCGACTTCGCAAGTTGGTTTAAGTTTTACCCATCAAACTTCAGTCAGATCGAGCGCACAACCTCGCGCTCTTTGACAGATGGGTCCATTTTACGAATCATCAGCATTGAGTTGGTGATTCATAAAATGGAAAACAACAGCTTCAGAAGATTACTATGTCTCGCCTTCTCGTCATCGATAACAACATCACCCACCAGCAGTTTGCGCGCCAGACTCTGCAATGGCTCCATTGATACGGAGTGCTGGACCTGCGAAAGCACAAGTTTGTTTTTTATTCTTCAAGTAATGCAACAACAGGCACTTCCGCGAGCTCGACCTGTGCAACTTTTTCAAATTTGTTATCAAACTTTTCAAGACGTTTTCGAGAGTCATCAAATGCACGAGATGCATTTGTAAGGTGTTTTCCAACGAGCAAATAATCGCCATTGAATCGCTCAAGATCTCCTTTCAAACGCGTAAGGTTTTGCATCATTTCGCGCGCACTTGATTCAATTTGCATGCCGCGAAGACCAAGTAAAATTGTTTGTAAGTATACATAGAAACTATTTGGCGAAACCGGAATTACGTTGCGTGAATGTGCATAGTGCACGAGGTCATTTTCCTCAATTCCCTTCACGATCGTTTCGTAATACACGTTTTCTGCCGGGATGTACATGAGTGCGAGATTAAGCGTCCCTTCGTCCGGTAAAATGTACTGTTTCGCGATTTTATCGATGTGCTTTTTGACGTCGTTCACAAACATTTTTTTGTGCGAATCTTTTTCTTCGTCGGGCGCTGTTAGCATCTTCTGAAAATTTTCGAGTGGAAATTTTGAATCCACCGGAACCAACATGTTGTCGCGCAGTTTTACGACAGCATCAACGACTTCTCCACTCTGAAATCTGTGCTGCTCGATATAATGTTCTGATGGAAGAATTTGTGCGAGCAAATTTCCGAG
>CALQYY010000052.1 GCA_943349075.1 Candidatus Magasanikiibacteriota bacterium | reverse complement strand
AAATCTCTTGGATACGCAATTATTGCGCGCTACCCCATCTTCAACGAAAAAGTTCGCAAAGATATTTTAGATCTCGATGCTGCAAAAGAAGTTGACGAAATTATTCTCACGAACCCGTCGAGCGCGCGCGAAGAAACACTCACACTCCTGACCTTCGCAGAAGAACACCACTTCACGCTCAAATATTCGGCCGATTTATTTTCAACACTCGCGCCAAACATGCGCATGTCAACAATTTCCGACGTGCCGCTCATCGAATTCCGTCGCGCGCGCCTCGATGGCTGGGGCAAAATCTCAAAACGTCTATTCGATATTTTTGTTGGCGGCATTCTCCTGATTCTCACCTCACCATTTTTGATTGGAACTGCAATCGCAATCGCGATCGAAAGCGGTCGGCCGCTTCTCTTCAAAAATACGCGTGTCGGCTATCGTGGCAAACGTTTTAGCACTTTCAAATTCCGTTCGATGTACAAAAAATATTGCACCGAACAATCAGGCGACACACAAAGCGCTGCGATTCAATTTGAACAAGAGCTCATCCAAACTCAAAACACCAAAGAAGGTCCGATCTACAAAATCGCCGGTGACCCACGCGTCACACCCGTCGGCCGATTCATCCGTCGCTGGAGCCTCGATGAACTTCCGCAACTTTTTAACGTGCTGCGCGGCGACATGAGCCTCGTTGGCCCTCGCCCACACCAGCCGCGCGAAGTTGCAAAATACTCGCCCGAAGATCGCCGCGTCCACGCCGTCAAACCCGGCATTTCCGGCCTCGCGCAAATCTCCGGCCGTAGCGACCTCTCGTTCGAAGACGAAATTCGCCTCGACATGTTCTATATCGAAAACTGGTCGCTCGTCATGGATTTGTTTATCCTCGCAAAAACACCGCTCGCTGTAATCAAACGCAGAAAGGCTGAGTAATGTTGCATTTTTCGTGGAAATCTGCGAAGATACCCACATGAAAATCGCCCTTGTCCACGACTTTTTATCGCAAAATGGCGGCGCTGAGCAGGTGCTCAAGGTATTACACGAAATGTACCCTGAAGCGCCGATTTTTACGTTGTTTGCCGAACGCGACCGCTTTCCTTTTTTGAAAAACGCCGATATCCGCGAATCATTGCTCGCAAACCTCCCTGGTGGCCGTCGCCACTACCAGTGGTATCTCCCGCTCATGCCACTCGTCACAGAACTCTACGACCTCTCGGAATACGACATCGTCATTTCATCAGTTTCTGCATTTGCAAAAGGCGTCATCACCCGCCCCGACGCAATTCATATTTGTTATTGCCATACTCCAACGCGTTTCCTCTGGAGCGACGCGCACACCTACGTACGCGAACTTTCGCGCAACCTGCTCATCAAATTATTGGTCCAGCCTGTTTTGTCGTGGCAGCGCATCTGGGACCGCGCTGCTGCCGATCGCGTCGACGTGTTTGTTGCAAACTCAAAAACCGTCCAGGATCGCATCAGCAAATACTATCGCCGCGACAGCGAAATTATTCACCCATCTGTCGAAGTTGAAAAATTTTCAATCTCGCCAAATGGCCCACAAAATTTTTATCTCGCCGGCGGTCGCCTTGTTGCGTACAAAAAATTCGATTGGATTATCGAAGCATTTAATCGTTTAAAACTTCCGCTCAAAATTTTTGGCGAAGGCGTCGCGCAAGATGAACTCAAAAAAATTGCGGGCCCAACAATCGAATTCTTGGGCCGCGTTTCGGAAGAAGAACAGAAAAAATTATATTCAGAATGTATTGCCTACATCCAACCGCAAATGGAAGACTTTGGTATGACCGCGGTTGAAGCAATGGCAAGTGGACGCCCCGTAATTGCGCTCCGCAAAGGTGGCTCAACCGAAACAATTGTCGATGGAGTGACCGGATCGTTCATGAAATTCGAAGGCTGGGAAGGTGTACTTGACGCAGTCCTCAATTTTGAGGCAACAAAATTTGATCCAAAAATAATTCGCGAGCATTCGCACAAATTTTCACGCGCCGTGTTTGAAGAAAAAATCCGTGCCCTGGTTGATAAGCACAGCTCACATGACAATCATTGACGCTCGCGCGCTGCGAGAACCATTTCCAACAGGAGTGACCGAAGTTGCTGGGCAATTTATAAAAAACCTCGACCAGATTATTCCTGATGCGGTGAAATTTACCGGTGAAAAGAATTTTTCAAATTCTCTTACCAATTTTTCACTCATGTGCGGGCTCACGACGCTCGAACAGCAGTCTGGTGTGCACACAAAACGCGCGCTGTGCTTCCTCCCGAACACACACTTTATTAACACACAGCCCACAGCCGTGCGCATTCAAGTTGTTCACGATCTTTCATTTTTTCATAGTCCACAGTGGTATAGTCCCCGCGTTCGCGCATGGCATCGCGCAACAAATGCTCGCCACGAAATTTCAGTAGCGGATACGGTCATCGCGGTTTCTGAATTTACAAAAAATGATCTCATCACCTATTTGAAAATTCCAGCGGAAATTATTCATGTTGTAAATCCTGCAACACCACCTGCAATCGGAGGAACGCATCCGAAACTTCCATTCAAAAATAAACCATTTTTTCTTTTCTTAGGCACACTCGAAAAACGAAAAAATGTTCGCGGCGTCATCGAAGCGTTCGAGCTCATAAAAAACATTCCTGCACTTTCTGATTTTCAACTTGTACTCGCAGGTCGCCCGGGCTATGGAGCACCAAAAAAATCCGAACTCCCCGATCGTGTTCACCATCTCTCCTACATAACTCCCGAGGAAAAATGGTGGCTTCTCAAACACGCAGCAGCACTTGTTTACCCCTCATTTTTCGAAGGTTTTGGTTTGCCACCGCTCGAGGCAGCGTCGGTCGGCTGCCCCACAATTGTTTCAGATTGTACAGCGCTTCCAGAAACCATGGGAGACGCATCAGTTTTTGTCTCACCATACGACGTCGCACAAATTGCGAACGCCATGGAAGCAGTCGCAACCGACAAAAAATTGGTTACGCGTTTACGCGAACGTGGATTTGCGCGCGCGGCGTGGTATAGTTTAGGCAAACAGCGCGCAGCATTGCAGCTCGCTGTTGCTCACGCACAATCACACCTATGATCATTGGTTTTGATGCACGCCTCATGAGCGTTCCCGGCGGACTCGGTCGCTATGCGGGCGAACTTTTGCGCGAACTGACCGAGCAAAACCCGTCAGATTTTTTTGTAGTTCTCGTAAAAAAAATTCCCGCTGATTTTCCTACACGCCAAAATATTCGCTGGGTTGAAACAAATATCCACTGGTATGGGCTCGACGAGCAGATCGGATTAGGCCGACTTATGAACGCGCAAAAAGATGTGCAGCTCTGGCACATCCCCCATTGGAACGTCCCACTCACCCTTCGAAAACCATTTGTGATGACGTTTCACGATTTTATTTTTGAAGAATTTCCAACACACGACAAAACGGTTCGCGGTT
>CALQYY010000051.1 GCA_943349075.1 Candidatus Magasanikiibacteriota bacterium | reverse complement strand
CCAAGTCTACTGACTTCTCAAACGAATGCAGCGTCACCAAATCAACAAGTTGAATATTCATTGAATATTCCATCATTGAAAAAAGTGCTAACGATCTTCCAGATTTCGATAAAACAGAATGTTTGGTCATTTTACCTTCAAGCGGTTTTGTTGAGATAAATTTTCCAGTACGCTTCTCCAAGATTGCCACGAACATGTCATTTTCCTCAAAGGCTTTTACGAAAAATACAAATGGCGAATCTTGAGTAACATCATCAAACATAAAAACCGGTCCATCAGCATCCATACTCTCCAATGGCGGATTAAAATTCTTTGCAACATGTAACAACACAGATGAAGCAACCTGCTTATCTATTGGACGCGCAAATAATGTATCGATAGAGGGCTCATATGAATACACTAAATTTTCAAACTTTGAGATATCAAGCGTTGTCATTGTATCGATCACAATCGTATCAACAGGCTTATTTTTTCCATTTATGTTTTGTTTTTTATCAAAAACCGCAACAGAAAATTTCGTATTATCAAGCCATTTCGTTTCGCTTGAAAGCTTTGTGTTCAAATCACTATTCTCTGGGTCAATAATTGTCTGTTTTGCGTTCACAGCAAATTTATTGAGTATCTGACCCGTTGCCACATCAAAGATATCAACATTTACAGGCTGCCCTTCTTCGCCCTCAAATATAGCAATCTTCGTATGATCCGGCGAAAATTTCAAATCAGCAACCTGAGGACGACTTGTCACAAACATTATCGGTAAATATGCAAACTCTTTTGTCTCCGTATCAAACGCATACAATTGATGCGCAACAGCGCTGCTACCCTCTAAGTTATTCACAAAGTAAATGTATCGAAGTGTTTGTGGAAGCTCTTTAACCTGCACCAAAAAACTCGTTGCCAATAATTTTCCACCCAGCGCCTCATGCACATCTTTAATCACGAGAACAATCTGCCCATTTTTTGTTTTCGCAAACAATGTCTGATTCGTTACATCGAGTTGACCCGGTGCAACGTCATCGCGCGAACGCAAAAAATATTCCGCACCGGTTAAATCGGGTGGAGCAACTTCAGCAGTTGATGTTGCAGCAGGTGGCGGCGCTGTCTGGAAGCGATCCGAGATTTTTGAACAGCCCCCACCGATCAAGGTGAGCGACGCCGCGAGAAGTGCGAATGAGCGATAATTCATATTATGGGTTGAGGCGATTAATCGTGCGTGGGAACGGAATTGTTTCGCGAATGTGTTCGAGGCCACAGATCCATGCAACCGAGCGCTCAAGTCCGATGCCGAACCCTGAATGTGGCACGCTGCCGTAGCGGCGAATGTCGAGATACCACTCAAACGCTTCCATTGGTAATTTATGATCTTTGATGCGCTGTTCAAGAAGTGCCGCATCATCAATACGCTGTGAACCACCAATCACCTCGCCATACCCTTCTGGCGCGAGCATGTCCGCGTTGAGCACGAATCGTGGATCCTCCGGATCTGGCTTCATGTAAAACGATTTCACTTCAACTGGATAGTGCGTGATGAAAATTGGACGATCGTATTGCTTCGTCAAAATCGTTTCATCATCTGCACCCAAATCATCACCGTCTTTGATATCGCTGCCGAGCGCCTGCAACTGTTTGATTGCGTCCGTGTAGCGAATGCGAGGATATGCGCCTTCTGCCGCTTTCTGAAGTGGTGCGATGTCGCGTTCGAGTGTTTTCAAATCATCCGCGCGACGTTCGAGCACGCGCGAAACAATAAACGCAGTCATTTCTTCCTGAAGCGCCATGTTTTCTGTCTGGTCCATGAACGAAGCCTCGGCCTCGAGCATCCAGAACTCCGTTAAGTGGCGACGTGTTTTCGATTTTTCGCTGCGGAACGTTGGGCCAAAACAATATGTTCGCTTGAGCGCCGACGATGTTGCTTCCTGATAAAGCTGACCCGACTGTGAAAGATATGCGAGTGTGTCGAAATATTTCACCTCAAACAATTCACTCGTTCCCTCACACGCGTTTGGCGTAAAAATTGGAGAGTCCGTCAAAACGAAATTTTTCTTGTAGAAAAATTCGCGCATCGCAAACTCGATTTCGTTTCGCACGCGCATGATCGCTTCCTGACGAATTGAACGAAGCCACAAGTGGCGGTTGTCCATCAAAAAGTCCGTGCCGTGCTCTTTTTTTGAAATTGGAAATTCACCAACCGTTGCTGCGATGAGTCGGCACGAGGAACCCTGCACTTCGATGCCGCTTGGGGAGCGAGGCTCAGCTTTGACGAGACCTAAAATCGTAACCGACGATTCCATGGTCAAATTTTCGAGTACGGCCCAGCTTTCAGCGTCGATTTCCGACTTGCTGAACACTGCTTGGACGCGGCCCGTTCCATCGCGAAGCTGCAGAAAAAAAATACTTCCCGAAGAGCGAAAATTATATGCCCATCCAGACAATTCAATCTGCTCACCAATTTTTGGCTTAAGTAATGCAATATCTACCATATTTCACGTGGGTTATTAGTGGGCTCAGTATAGCGAATTCTTGTTTTTTTGACAAACCCTTGGCAAATAAAAAACGAGCAATCTCCGCTCGTTTTTTAAAGGTTTTAATTACGCTTCTTTCTCCTCATCATCTGCATCACCCTCTTCTGCAAAATCCTCATCTTCGCCTAAAATTTCAGCATCTTCGATTTCTTCTTCGTCGTGCATCATATGTGTATGATTAAATTACTAAGTACATAAAAGTATCGCATCTAAATCAGACCCTTGCAAGAGTTTCTATACACAAGTTTTCCACCTATGCTAAAACAGCCCGCGCCACGTAAGCAGGGCCCCGACATATGTGTGGAGCAGTGCATCATCCGCCTTATACGGCATTGTTTTTTCAAGAACAACTTCTTTTGCACAAATTACACCACCAAGATGTGGCGAAAACCTGAGAAGATTTTGTTCATCTCCACACGCAACGCATTGCCCAAGCATCGGCGCGTATCCAAAATGATGCGCGAGATCTAGAAGACAATTTCCATATACCCGAGGAAGTTCCTGGGCCGCGGCAGACTCCAAATTACTGAGACCACCCGACAGCAAGCTATATAATTCCTCGTCTTTGTGTTCATTTTCGGTTGCTCTGCGCGCGAGTCGGACAAGCGCGCCCATCATTTTGGTGCGCTCTAAAACCGCATCCGTCCGAATGAAGTTATGATGCGTCACGCACTGCGCAATCTTATACCCCTGCTTCCCTTTTGCAAGCATCACCTGCGCTATGCGAAGTGGCTCCAAATGACCCGCGAGTTTGCTCCGAATTTTGTGTGCGCCAATTGCAATACCATCGATTTTACCGTGGTGCTGTGTAAAAAAAACAACACGCTTATCAGCTTCGCGCCACGCCTCCCGCGACAAAACAATCGCATAGTCGGTCAACGTTGCGCTCATAGCTTCTACAAATCAAACAAATCGTCTCCAACTGTTCCTGTTTTTG
>CALQYY010000050.1 GCA_943349075.1 Candidatus Magasanikiibacteriota bacterium | reverse complement strand
CCGCACATTCTCGAATGGCTCATGTTTGCGTCGATGGGAGGACTTGTGTTTAGCATGGTTTTATCACTGCGTTTGCTCCCACGTCCGCCGCACAGCACAAAAAAATCAATGTGGATTTTCATGCTCCTTCAATGGATTTTGGTTCCAGTTTCGCTCATTTGTTTTTCAGCGTTGCCCGCGATTGATGCAACAACGCGTTTGATGCTTGGGCGGTATCTCGGATTTAATGTTTCACAGAAAAAGCGTTTGCGTCCAACAATAACAGAGGAGCCGTTAATCACATAAAATATGACTCGACGAGCTATAGTTTTGAGCGTTGTAATTACACTAATCGTTGTTATTGTTTCGGTAGTTAGTTTGTTGCTCGTTGCGCGAAGTCGTTTTGAGTCCGCAGAACCGCTGAAATTCGTTGCGAATACGGCGCTTCGAAATAACGCAGATCAGACAGCGGCTGTAATTCCAGCATTGTTTGGGATGGAGTCGCCACGAACAATTTTGGTGTTATTTTTAAACAACACAGAAATTCGTCCGGGCGGTGGTTTTATTGGATCGTACGGGGTAATTACCGTTGATAAGGGTTCGATAACATCGCTTTTCACAGACGGAACGGAAAACCTCGATCGCGCTGCTATTGCTTTGGCGCCGATTGAACCACCGCAGCCGCTCAAGGATCATTTAATTCATCGCTGGTTTTTTCGCGACTCAAATTGGTCACCAGATTTTTTTGAGTCAACAAAAAATGTTTTGAAATTTTATGACATAGAAAAGGGTCAACAAGCGGATGCGATTCAAACGGTTGTTGGGATAACACCAGAAGTTCTTGAGACAATCATGAAATATACAGGACCGGTTACAGCGCGCGGGAAAGTCTATACTTCGGAAAATGTGACAGACACTCTCGAGCAGGCAGTTGAAATTGATTTTCATGAACAGGGAATTTCAAAGCTCGAGCGAAAAGCAATTATTGGAGAAATCGGTTCTGAAATTATTGCCCGAATGAAACGAATTTCGCCGCTGCAGTGGCCAGGACTTTTGAACGATGTTCAGAATTTGATTGATGAACGTCATGTTATTTTTTACGACAAAGATCCAAAAATACAAAAAACATTGGATGAACTTGGATGGTCGGGACGCATGAAAAAAGCGAAGACAGATAGTTTTATGTTTGTCGATGCAAATTTGGCGAGCTTGAAAACGGATCGTGTGATGGAGCGCTCTGTGCAGTATCGTGTTTATAAAGATTCGGCGAGTGGGGAATGGCGCGCGCGTATGACGATGGATTACAAAAATACGGGTTCGTTCGATTGGCGCACAACACGCTACGGAACATACACTCGATGGTTTTTTCCAGCGGGTACAAAGTTTTTGAGCGGATCAGGTTCGGTTAAAAGTCACAAAGATAAAGCTCCAGGAACGTGGGATGTGTTAAATGAAGAAGGTCAGGTGTCGATCGGTTCGTTTATTGTGACGGAGCCAGGAACAACGACGCGCGTTGTGATTGATGTTGGGCTCGCGCCACACGTTGTTGCGGCGATTACGAGCGGGCAGTACGAATTGCTTGTTCAAAAACAGCTTGGAACGCATGGATTTGAGTTGACGGTTGATGCTGAATTTGGTAAAAGCGTAAGAGCGGCAACACCACCAGAGGATCCAAAAAAGTTTGGTGATAATGCATATACGTGGAAAGGATTTGTGAAAAAGGATGTTCAGTTTGATGTCTCGATGTAACTCTTGATTGGTATGATGATGACTCCGAAGATTGGTATTGATTTGGGAACGACGAATGTGTTGGTGTATGTTCCAAAGCGGGGCATTGTTATTAATGAGCCGTCGGTTGTGGCGATTTCGAAAATTGATAAAAAAGTTTTGGCAGTTGGAAAAGAGGCAAAGGATATGCTTGGTCGCACGCCGGATACAATTACGGCGCTGCGTCCGCTCAAGGATGGTGTGATTGCGGATTATCGCGTGACCGAGGCGATGCTTCGATATTTCATCAATAAAGCGCTCGGTGGCGTGCGTTTGTTTCGTCCGGAAGTTATGGTGTCGGTTCCGGGTGGAATTACATCAACAGAACGTCGTGCAGTTATTGATGCAACGCTCGCAGCGGGTGCGAAGGCGGCTTACATCATTAAAGAGCCAATCGTTGCGGCAATCGGAGCGGACATTCCAATTGGATCGGCGAGTGGTCACATGATTGTAAATATTGGTGGAGGAACTTCTGAAATTGCGGTGATTTCGCTTGGAGGTATTGTGTCGAGTGGTTCAGTTCGCATTGGTGGAAATAAATTGGATGCGGCGATCGCAGAATATATTCGTCGCAAATACGGACTTGCAATTGGTGAGCGAACCGCGGAAGAAATTAAAATCGAAGTTGGGTCTGCGATGTATTTGGAAAATAAATTGTCGATTGAAATTCGTGGACGCGATATGATTTCTGGTTTGCCACGAATGTTAGTTGTAACATCAGACGATGTGACAGATGCAATTCAGCACGAACTCGAAGGTTTGATTCAAGCGGTTAAGGATGTTTTATATCGAACGCCGCCAGAATTGTCAGCTGATGTAATGGAAAAGGGAATGACGTTGTCGGGCGGAACGAGCGCGCTTCGAAATATGGGAACATTACTTACCGAAAGCACCGGCGTTCCGGCGCAAGTTGCGGAGGAGCCACTCCTTTGTGTGGTTAAAGGAACAGGAATTGCACTCGAAAATTTGGAAGCATATAAACGCTCGATTTTGGCAACTCGATAACGTATGAAAATTCACATCGATGCATCGCGCGCGCTTGATCCGCAGCCAACAGGTGTGAATATTTATGCGCAGGAAATTATTGACCACTTAGTGTCGCTTGATTCTGGTGATGAAATTATTTTGTATGCACCATCGTGGAGTCGAGGCCGCGAAAAAATAGTTTTTCCGGAATTGAAAAATGTGACGTGGAAATTTTTGCGCTGGCCACCAAAATTTTTGTGGACGCAAATTTGTTTGGCGTTTGCGTGGGCGCGTGCGGATAAGCGCGATGCAGTTTTTTTTGCGCCGGCACACGTTGCACCATTTTTTTCTCCGAAAAATTTAGTTGTGGTAATTCACGACATTGCATTTGAGTTTTTGCCCGAAGCATTTAGTGTGCGCGAGCGATTGTTTGCGCGCGTGATGACGCGTATGAACGCGTATACGGCGAAAAAAATAATCGTGCCATCGAGCGAAACAAAAAAACAGTTGGTTCAGGTTTTAAAAATTGCGCCAGAGAAAATTTTTGTCACCCCGTTTGCGCTTCCGTGCAGCACGCGCGTACACGCAGAGGCGACGCCGATTTCGCGCCCACCATTTATTTTGTCGGTCGGCCGAATTGAATATAAAAAAGGAGTTGATATTTTGGTCCGTGCGTTCGATCAGCTGCGCGCGGGCGGCAGCGAAATCGAATTGGTGCTCGTTGGAAAACCAGGAATCGGCTACGAGCAAATTAAAAAAAATATTGTAGCATCACCATTTCGCAAATATATTCACGAGTTGGGATTTGTTTCAGACGCAGAACTTGCAGGTCTGTATGGTGCGGCACGAGCACTCGCACTTCCAACGCGCTACGAAGGCTTTGGTTTTAATTTTTTAGAAGGTATGGCACGCGGCGTTCCTGTTGTTGGAATGAATCGCGGATCAGTCAGCGAAGTTGT
>CALQYY010000049.1 GCA_943349075.1 Candidatus Magasanikiibacteriota bacterium | reverse complement strand
GGGGTCGTTGTTTTCATGTCGTAATAAAAGCCATTCTCAATTACAGGACCTACACCGAATTTTGTTCCGGGAAAAAGCTCTGAAACTGCTGCGGCGAGCAAATGCGCAGTTGAATGGCGCATCGCGTCAATTGGTGAGAAATCATTCGGATTTTTAGCCATAAAAACAATAGTATCGTGGAGATTAAGCCACGATACTATACGTTTTTGACCGCCCTGTTGTCAATTATTTTTTCCCTTTGCCTCGTGGCTTTGGTCCGCGAGTCGCGGCTGCGTCAGCATCTGAAACGAATTCTAAGGCAACGCCATAGACCTTAAGTTTTTCTGCGATTACAGGGCCAAAAATATTTCTGACCTGTTCTTCGTCAAAAACAACCTTCGAAAGCGTGCTCTCGCTAATCGCAACATAAATCTTCTTTGGGCGTGGCACTGCAAACGCGAGACGCTGTTCAAAATCTTTAATTGAAACAAGCGTTCCGAGCGAATCCTTCATCCCTATATTTCCTGATGGATTATTCTTGTCTTTTTTCATCATCTCAAATGTGAATGGCTTGTTCCATACAAGAGGTCTCGATTCTTCAGCGATACGAGAATCATCCAATTCATCTAACAAAAACTTTTGATTTGATTTGTTGAGCTTGATTCCATTACTTAGCGCATACAAGGTAAGCGCATCCTGCATCGCTGGATCTCCCGATTCATTCAATGCCTCATTTGGAATTCTCCGGCGACGCTGCGCATCCCGAATCATCACATCATCAAACGCATTCTCACGCACCAGCGCGCGGCTGAGCTCCTTATTCGCTTTAAAAGCGGGTTGACCCATCGGTTTTTGCGGAATGCGACGCGCAGTCATCTTATCCTCCTTATTTAAGGTTGGAATTTCCATTTCGCGACGAGGTGTCCATGGAGTTGGGAAAATAAATGGAATATCATCGACTTTAACAGAAGTAGAACCTTCCGTAATCGGTTCATTAAATCCGTACACATGCTGAATCGTGTCTGTTGGCGGATGTGACAAACGAAGGAATGTTGAACGATGAACGACACTTCCTGTTCCATCACCGTGTCGAACTGCTGTCGCGAGTGTGTGATAACCTGAACCATCACTTTCTGGAATAACTGCTTCAACGGTAACTTTCAAATTACCGTGCGCATCAAACATAATTCCACGAAGTTCTGGGTGATTAGCAAAATCTAATTCACCTTGTGAATCAACTGGCAACTCAAAACTTTCGCCCGAACCTGTGTAGTTGTCTCCAACAAACACACGAAGTTTGAAATGACGTGCTGCCTCTGCGAATTCTTTTGCTTGTGTGTGCGCACTAATGTCGCCAAACTTATCATCAATTGACCCATCTAAATTGTGTGCACCCTTAACCGACTGAGTGATCATGTCTTTTAGCGACAAAATTCGATGGTTTGCATCGCCCAAAAGTTTGAGCTGCAATTCTTTTCCGTCGGCACCTGTCCAGCGGCCACCCGAAACCTGTCTAACTGTCCACCCATCTCCATCTGGTGGTTTATGCCCAAAAGGCCCAAGCGGTTTTCCGTGTTCAAAATCAACAACCCATTGCTTTCCAACCTTATGCATCGGTGTATTATTGTCATGCCAGTCCAATCGATGTGCATGCGTTTGACCATATTCCTTGCGCAAATACTTCGTTAGACCTGACCGATCGAGTACTTCGGTTTTGTCTGGTATATAGCCTGACTGTTCGATATTCCATCCATGTTTGAGAAGTAACGCCGCAGATGGCGCCGTCAATTTTCCATCAGGACCAATCTCAAGTCCTTTTTCAATAATTTTTCCAGTGCTATCCTGGATATCGAATGTGTGCGTTGTTGGGTCCTCAAAAATCTGAAATCCTTTTGGAATCTCGAAATCTGTTGTAACTGCACGATTCGCAAATTCATGCGACTCAAGAAATGGTGAGTAATCAGTTCCTGGAACTTTAACCTCGGAATGACTAAAAAGATTATTCCATTCACCCGTTCCAGATGGTTCCATTAAGGTCCCGTCTGGATTTACGTGGAATGTTGGACTCACCACGCGACCAAACGCTGTAACGATATGAGCATTTCCATTTCCATCATTAACAAAGAAGCGATTATCAGGTAGCTGAATCGAACCATTCTTAAATGGAACCAACTTCGAGCCGTGTGGTTGGTCCATAAAGTCAAATACCCCATTATGAACCGCTGCTGCGTTTGGCATTGGGGCCGCGCTGCCGCCAAATATAAACGCGGATAATCGTTTTGTTGCAGCAACAGGATCATCAACAACTCGACCAACGGCATTTAATCCGCGACCAACAAACGAATCTTGAACAAAATCAGAATGGATTAACCATCCCATCAAAGAACCGCCTGCGATACCAAATGCCGCGCTTATTGCCACTTTTTTATTACTTTCTTTACCCAAAAATTTCGCGAATGTCTCATCCGTTGCCTTAATTTCAGCGAGAATTTTGTTTTTCTTATCATCCACCAATGTCACAAAAGCAGGATCATCCCATTCATCACCAATTTTCGGCTCTAACCGCTTAAATTGACGCTTGATTGCATCAATTGCATTTCCAAGCGACAATGACTTCTCTCCCTCCTCTGCACTCGCCCGAATTGTATCCTTCGCATATTGCAAACGAATATCAAGCCGCGCACGAGCATCTGCAAGCACATTAAGTGCTGCCGCTCGAGCCTGAGGATCTGTTTCTTCTCCTGTGATTTTTTGAAGGTCTTCAATAATTTTTTCAGCACTTTCCATTTCGTGAATGTGCTTTTGCATTTCTGTCGCGCGCGGCCCGCCCGGCGTTCTTCCAAGAGCGCGATCACGCGCTATCATTCCGCGATCCTGTTTAATTTCTTTTCGAGCACGAATTTTTGCAAACAGCATCGCTGCCATCGTTCCTCCACTTATCGTTCCAATTGCAACTATAGCAGCTGGTGTGAGAAAAGGTGCTAATACAGTACCCGCAACAGCGCTTGTAATTGTTGTCACAGCTGCACGCCCTGCCACACGTCCCGCAATCGCACCCACAATACCCATCGCAATTGGATTTGCAATCACCGCACCCAAAACTTTATTTGCTGGCGACCATCCAATATTTGTCTGCAAAAATGAAACAGCTCGCTCAGCGTGATTTAATTTCGTCACCTTCTGCTGACCTGGTTCAACCTTTCCATACGGATCACGATTCACCAAATCACGACCTCGTTTTGAAAGCTGAATATTCAAATCAAGTTTAACCATTCCCTTAACGTAGCGTTTGATATTTTCTGCATCTTTTTCGCCGTATTTTTCTGTGGCATCTGCAACGAGCTGCGCGATCTGCTCTTTATAAGTTTCAGCCCAGTGCCACAAGTTCGACGCATGCATGCGATTTTCTTTTTCGCTCTGTGTTGAAAGGCCGCCTTTTCCATCCTTAACAAATGAACGCCCTGACATAAACGGAATAATATCCGTTTCAATGCGCTGTTCAAACGCAACGCGATCAGTAATTTGACCCATCGCATATTCAACAAACAGTCCGCTCGCCGCTCGATTGAGTTCTGGATCTGCGATAAATTTATCGCCACGCTCTTCTTCGTCATGAAGTCCTTCTGCAAAATGAGCAAGCACTGCATCGAATTCCGCAAGCGTTTCCTGAACGTGCGGATCCGACGAGTCAACTTTTCCGCGACCGAATACGCGCGCCTCAAGCGACGCCTTCAAATTTCGGTTCGATTGAATTGCATGGAGTGTGTCT
>CALQYY010000048.1 GCA_943349075.1 Candidatus Magasanikiibacteriota bacterium | reverse complement strand
AAAAAACATCGAACACGAATCGTGTGCAATGTGCTATAATTATATTTCGATAAGTTTTTCACATGCCCATTCGCACATCACCCACACGTCAGCCAGAGCTCGAACAAAAAAAACGCACTCGTCGCGAACGCGTTTCGCGAGCCGAGGTGCAAACTGAAGCGACCGGAATTTCAAAACCTTTAAGCACGGAAACGAAACGCATTTTGATTCCGATCATTCTCGCGCTCGCAGCTCTTCTCTCCGGCCTCGCACTTTTTAATGCAGCCGGTGTTGTTGGTAAACTCATCCAAGACTTTCTTTCACTCGTCTTCGGCGTCATGCGCTACATGGTACCAATCCTCCTTGTCATTTGGGCCGTACTCATCGAACGCGAAGAACAGATCGAGCGTAAACCGCATCACATTATCGGCTTTAGCCTTTTCATTTTTTCAACAAGCGCGCTCGCAAATATTTTTCTCACTGCTGAGGAAATGGTTAGTCATGCAATCCAAGGTGTTCCTGGCGGACTCGTTGGTCTCGCACTCGCCTTTCCTCTCATTCGCTTCACCAGTATTTACGCTGCGATTCCGATCCTCGTTATTTTTACACTTCTGAGCATCATGTTGGTCGCAAACATCACGCTCTCACAAATTGCATCAGCAATCATGCGTGTGTGTTCAATGATCTGGGGCGTGATCAGCAGCACTATCATGAGCACGCGCACCATCGCAACTGCTGCAGCCGAACCAGAACAACTTCCAGAACTTACCCAGCGTCGCATCAGCTCAGCTCATGTTGAAGCAGAGGCCGATGAAGATGAGGAAGAAGAAATCGAAGAGGACGAAGAATACGAAGAAGAAGATGAGCCCGCAGAAATCAACGGTCCAATTTCTGGAAAACAGAACCCTCTTCCAATGCCACGCAAACAAGTGTTCAAACCACTCCCTGCGTTTGACCTCCTCCAAGCAAACAAATCAAAACCAGCTGCCGGCGATACAAAATCAAACGGCCAGGTTATTATCGACACGCTCAAACAGTTTGGCATCGGCGCCGAAATGGCCGAAGTTCATACAGGCCCTTCGGTTACGCAATATGCAATTCATCCTGACAAGGGCGTGAAGGTTGCGCGCATTATGGCGCTCTCAAACGATCTCGCGCTTTCGCTCGCAGCACATCCGATTCGTATCGAAGCGCCGATTCCAGGAAAACCATACGTTGGAATTGAAGTTCCAAATGAACGTGTTGCGATGGTGACACTTCGCGAGCTTCTCGAATCAGAAGAATTCCAGCGCCGCTCATCGAACATGCAGATGTCGCTCGGAAAAGATGTTTCTGGAAAAACATGGCTCGCCGATCTTACGAAGATGCCTCACCTTCTCGTTGCAGGTGCGACCGGTTCTGGAAAGAGTGTTTGTTTGAACACACTTCTTCTCAGTCTTCTCTACCAAAACACTGACGAAACACTCCGCCTGATTTTGGTTGATCCAAAACGTGTTGAGCTCACAATTTATAACGGCCTTCCACATTTGCTCACCCCAGTTATCACTGACCCACCGCGCGCCGTCAACGCGCTTAAGTGGACGATTTCGGAAATGGAGCGCCGCTACGACCTTCTTTCAAAAGTTGGCTCGAAGGATATTTTGTCCTACAACAAAAAAATGACGACGGACAAATTACCGTACATCGTGTTTGTTATTGACGAGCTCGCGGACCTTATGATGCAGTCCGGCCAAGAAATGGAAGGTGGAATTGTTCGTCTCGCGCAGATGTCGCGCGCCGTTGGTATTCATTTGATCGTTGCAACGCAGCGTCCATCAGTTGATGTGATCACTGGTCTCATGAAAGCGAATATTCCAGCGCGTATTGCGTTCTCGGTTGCATCGATTACAGATTCACGCACGATTCTCGACTCAGCTGGTGCGGAAAAATTGCTTGGTCGCGGTGATATGTTATTGCAAACCGCTGACATGTCGAAACCAAAACGTATCCAGGGTGCGTTTGTGAGCGAAGAAGAAATGAAGAAGGTTGTTGACTATTGGAAATCGGATACAGCGCCAGAATACAACCCACTCGTTGTTGAAAAACAAACAGCTCTTGGATCATCAACGGTGTTTGGTGACAAAAACGAGGAGCATGATGCCGTATACGACGAAGCGAAGGAAATTGTTTTGGAGGCAGGTAAAGCATCGACATCACTACTTCAGCGTCGACTCAAACTTGGATACTCTCGCGCAGCTCGTATCATCGATGAACTTGAAGCTGCGGGTGTCATCGGTCCTGCAGACGGTGCAAAACCTCGTGAAATTTTGGCGCTTAAGTCTGCAGATGCTATACTCAAAGAAGTTGACGAGGCAGCACTCGATGCAATGGAGGCTGAAACTCCTCCGGAGATTGATGAATTCGACGATATCGATGATGTCGCTCCATGGGATGTTCCAAAAAAGACCGACGAGGACGATCTTGAGTAATTGTGAATCGAAATGGACAATAAACGTTTGTGTAACGAATTAAATCCGTTCAGTGACGAACATGTGCAACGAAATAATGCACACGCTTTTCAGCTGCGCGGAAAATATATTTTTCAATCAGTGCCCTGCAAAAAAGATATCAACGCAGGATCAAAATCTTTGCGGTGGTTTTTTGGTTTTTCCACAACGATGGCATTTGTTGGGTTCATCGCATTCCAAGTTTGGCGCTTAATTGCACCACCAACACTCACCATTGATTCGCCAACTCCAAACGCATTCACCGATAAACCAGAAATTGTTGTTTCGGGACGCACCGCACCAGAAATTGCAGTTGAAATTAACGGCCAACTCATCTCATCAAAACCTGATGGGACTTTTGCACAGCCTGTGGAATTACAAAACGGTCCAAACCGCATAATTATCAGCGCGACAAAAAAACACGGACTCTTTACAACCGTCTCGCGAACCATTATGCTGAAATCACCGGAACCTGTTGCATCCCCAATCTCACTTTCCCCTGTACCAGCTTCGGCACATCCCCTCAATTGATCTTTGTACTTATTCATTAGAAAAACTCATGGCGTACGCGTCATGGGATTTATTTTTTTGTTGTTGTTCTATGGCTAGAAAAAATGAGGTGAACGAAAAGTTGAAAGCAGCAGAGGAAGCACTCGCGCAAATTCGCGAACGATTCGGCGATGGCGCAATTATGACACTCGGCGAGAGCCGCGCTATGCAGGTTGATTCTGTATCGAGTGGATGTTTGTCGCTTGATATCGCTCTCGGCGTTGGAGGAGCTCCACGTGGTCGTATAATGGAAATCTACGGACCTGAATCATCAGGTAAAACAACGCTTGCACAGCATATCGTTGCTGAAGTTCAGAAAGCGGGTGGTATAGCAGCGTTTATTGATGCAGAACACGCGCTCGACCCAGACTACGCACGCAAAATCGGTGTAAATGTTGACGAACTTTTGATTTCTCAGCCAGACACTGGTGAACAGGCGCTCGAAATTCTCGAAACACTGGTTCGCTCGAACGCAGTTGACGTTGTCGTTGTCGATTCTGTCGCAGCGCTCGTTCCAAAAGCTGAAATCGAAGGCGAAATGGGCGACCAGCACATGGGTCTCCAAGCACGTCTCATGTCACAAGCACTTCGTAAACTCACCGGTGTTGTTGGAAAGACAAAAACAATCGTTATCTTCATCAACCAGATTCGTATGAAGATCGGTGTTGTGTTTGGCAACCCAGAAACAACGACGGGTGGAAACGCGTTGAAGTTTTACTCTTCAATTCGCGTTGAAATTCGCCGCGCAGCTCAAATCAAACTTGGAGAAAAAATTATTGGTAACCGCGTTAAGGTTAAAATCGTAAAAAACAAAGTTGCAGCGCCGTTCCGCGCAACTGAGTTCGACATCATGTACAACGAAGGTATTTCAGTTGCAGGTGATGTGCTCGA
>CALQYY010000047.1 GCA_943349075.1 Candidatus Magasanikiibacteriota bacterium | reverse complement strand
AATCACAAGACCTCCGCCGATTTCAAATGCAAGAGGTTCGCGGCCGCGAGAACTGTCGAATTCAGTTCCATCGAGAAAACGGCCTGTGTAATGAATTTTAACGGTGTTGCCTTGTTGTGGTTTTGCCATATGAGAAAGATTCTATCAAGCAGAAAATAAAAAATCAACCCTAGTGATTATGTGCCTTTTCCGTGATCACGCAGCCATTCAAACAGGTTGTTTTTTCGGCTGCAACGCAGTCGACGCACGAAAAAATCTGCTTGTGGCATTTTGGGTCGGTGCAGTTGATGTAGTTGTCGGATTTCACGCCGCAAAACTGGCAGTTCGCGATGATTTCGTGCTCCGGTGAATCGGTTTCAAAACCCATCGCAATGCGATTGTCGAACACATAGAGCTTGCCTTTGAAATCTTTGTTCGGATATTTTTCCATGTAGGTGACGATGCCGCCCGAGAGCTGTGAGACATTCGTAAAACCTTTGTGGAGCAGGTACGCAGACATTTTTTCGCAGCGAACGCCGCCGGTGCAGACGGTCACAACTTTTTCGTTTTTGAGATGCGCAATTTCTTCGACCGATTTTGCGAGGTCGCGCGAATTTTCGAGCGATGGCAAAATTGAATTTTCGAAACGGCCGATATTGAATTCGTAATCGTTGCGCATGTCGATGATATGAATCTTTTCGTCGCCATGGATGAGGTCGTGCATTTGTTCGGCTGAAATGTAGGCGCCGGTTTCGCGTGTTGGGTCAATTTCGGCAGGGAAATGGGTACCAACAATTTCGTCCCGCACTTTGATGCGGAGTTTTGGGAATGCTGAGCCCGTGCCGGTCGAGCGCTTCATATGGATGTCGCTGAAACGAGGGTCGGCAAAAAGTTCGCGAACATATTCTTCGGTCGCGGCCGTTTCGCCCTCGAGCGTTCCGTTAATGCCTTCGTGCGCAATCAAAATGCGACCCTTGAGGCCGAGTCGCTCGCAGAGCGCGCGCTGAGCCGCCATGAGGGCTGCAGGATCGTCGATACGGACGTATTTATAGTAGAGGAGAATTTGAAAATCGGTTTGCATACAAATCAAAATATCACAGATTGTGATCCGTGTCGATATTGAGCAATTGATAGCTCAAACAGATAAATTTTCCTATGTTATAATGGCTGATATTATGGATTTAATTGACGAATATAAAAGTTTGATAATTCAGTATAGAAGAAAAATGCAAGAGCTTCGTAAGGCGGAGCGAAAGCATGAGGATTTTAGCATTCTTCATTTTATCGATAAAGAGCGAAACGAAATTCATAATAAGTTGAGGGAATTAGCGCCAAAACTTGATAAATCGGCGAGTGATATAACGGTGGATATATTGGAATCAGACAAAGATTTATCAGAATATCAAATTCCTGAGTTTAAAATTGTGAGGACCACAAATACTTTTGATCGCATCAGTTGGATTTGTGTAAATGAAAATGGTAAGCATGGTCCATGGAATAGGGAGGTTGAAAATACTATAAAAAGTGCGACAGTATTTATTCCATTTGGTCAGCAGGAATTTTATCATCTATTTGATGCGATGGGCTCCCCAATGAGAGAAGCGGACGAGTTGGAGCGTCGTCGGAGGCTCGAGAAATTAGTTAAAATTTTGCCCGTCGAAAGTTTTAATGTTGATATATACAGTTCTGAAACGTATCATCGTGGGACGCTATTATATGGTTTAGCATTTCATCCTCACGATATTGATCGTGTTCTTGCGATTATGCGCGAACATAAAGCAGAAATTTCAATCGATCATTCATATTTTAATGCTGAACAAATAGAAGAAGATGTTATAAGCATGGCTGAAGAAGATGTTGCGTATATTAAAAACGAAGGTCCTGGAGAGCAAGAAACTATCCCAGGGTTGTTGAAAAATTTAGCAAATGCTTGGAATTATTCGTTTAAGTTTCCTGGCAATACAAAAAAAGTTGTGAATGATCTATTTGATTTAGAAATTCATGAAGCTGAGAAAGAATACGATCGGCAGGAGCTCGAAAAAGAGATCGAGGCAAGATTGGGGAAAGTATCAGATGATTTTCCGAGAGAAAGCTCGATGCCAAAAATTGAGCCGATGAAACGGCGGCTATTTTAAAATCTCCTTGTACAACTCGTTCATGCCAAAGCGCGCTTCGGATGAGTAGGGAATGATTGGGTGGTCGCCAATTTGGCCGGCGATTTTTTTCATCTGCTCGTCGTAGTGTGAGTTTTTGATCTTGTCGATTTTGTTTGCAACAACGATGATATTTTTTTCGTGCTGCATGAGCGCGTGGAGCATTTCGAGGTCGCTTTCGGTTGGGCCGAGTGATGCGTCGATAATCAAAACAACTTTTTTCTGCTCGTAGCCAGATTCGAAGAAATACCAATTGAGGAGTGCTTCGAGTTGAGCGCGGGCTTCGTGTGAGAGTTTTGCGTAGCCGTACCCTGGGAGGTCGACGAGATAAAACGCTTTGTTAATTAAAAAAAGATTGATCTGCTGGGTGCGACCGGGAAACGAACTTGTTTTTGCGAGTCCAGCCTGGTTCGTGAGCGAGTTGATAATGCTCGATTTTCCCGCGTTTGAGCGCCCGATGAAGGCGATCTGAGGAAAATTTTTGTCGGCGAGCAGTTTATCAGGGCCAACGATACTGGTTACAAATTTTGCGGTTCGGATGCTCATATCGGTAGTAGTGGCTTGTAGTGTAGCGCAAATGGGGGATTTGGTACAGCTTATCAATATATGTGACGTTTGCTATACTCAAATATC
Organism: Candidatus Magasanikiibacteriota bacterium; assembly: GCA_943349075.1. Lineage (GTDB taxonomy): Bacteria > Patescibacteriota > Patescibacteriia > Magasanikbacterales > 2-02-FULL-50-9b > 2-02-FULL-50-9b. The sequence goes on along the minus strand of CALQYY010000047.1, from coordinate 1,338 downwards.
GTCTAACCATATCTATATGAATACACGAATCATGGTTCCTGTTCTCGGAGTTGCACTTATTGTTGGTATCGGTGCTTTGGTGGCCGTATCTAAGAAACCGCCTACACTTCCGCAAACGCCAGCGATAGTTGATACAGCGGCTGCGCCAACGCCTACACCGGCTGTTCCTGCACCAAAAAAGACTGTTCCAGCACCGACACTCGCACCTGCACCAACTGCTCCAGGGCTTTCGATGGCAGAAATTGCAAAACATAGTTCACGTACAAGCTGTTGGTCAGCTGTAAGCGGTTCTGTATATGATCTCACCAGCTGGATCCCAAATCATCCGGGTGGAGAAGGTGTGATTCTCTCAATGTGCGGCAAAGATGGAACAGCTCTCTATAATGGTGAGCACGGAAGTCGTTCGAAACCAGCGCGTATCTTGGGTGGATTTAAGTTGGGCGAACTTTCGAAATAGTATGAAATTATCCAAACAAGAACTAGGTCAGCACATTCTCAGGCTTGGTCTCGCTGCCGTTTTTTTGTGGTTCGGGTTTTCTCAGTTGCTCGATAGTTTGCAGTGGGTTGCTATTGTTCCAGATTGGGCAGTTGCTCTGATTCATTTGCCGCCAGCCATGATCGTGATGGCGAATGGACTTCTTGAGGTTGTTTTAGGAAGTTTAATTGCGCTCGGATTTTTTGTCGGTCCCGCTGCTGCAATTCTCGCAATTCACTTATTTGTCATCGCGCTTGATTTTGGTTTCTCAGCAATCGGCGTTCGAGATTTCGGTTTGGCATTTGCGACGATCGCTCTATCACTCATGTCATTTGAAAAGAAAGTTCACAAAATTGAATAATTGTATCTCGATTGTAAAAAAGCCTGAGTAAAATCTCAGGCTTTTTTAATAAAGGTGGTGCACTAGATCCGGGGTTAGTATTTTTACTGTTTTGTGCGGAGGGAAGGAGATTCGAACTCCTGGTACGGTTTCCCGTACGCCACCTTTCCAAGGTGGTGCACTCGACCACTATGCGATCCCTCCGCATAAAACATTAATATGGTACTAACCCGTTGAATATGCTGCCAGCATTTTCAACCCACTATGCGACCCCTCCACTTTTAATTCACTATGTGACGAGGGAATAGTAGCAGAACAAGCATTACGGCGCAATTCCGTTTGCGCGAAGAACCTCGTATTGTTCGGGTCGGCACTGCTTGATGTAGGCGAGAAGTTTTCCAGGTGTGTATCCTGATGCAAGACCGCGCGACTCGGCAAAATCATAGATTCTTTTTTGTGCGGCCTCAATTTCTTTCTCATCCTGGACCATAATTTCAATTTCGACGAGGTCGTATTCAAAGGG
>CALQYY010000046.1 GCA_943349075.1 Candidatus Magasanikiibacteriota bacterium | reverse complement strand
CTCGAACCCATATGCCTTTCGACGGGGGATTTTAAGTCCCCTGTGTATACCATTCCACCATCGCGGCACGATGATTGAGCTCAGTTTATAAAAAAAAGAGGCTTTGCGCAAGCTACCCGAGTTAGGGGTAGCAAGACACAAAGCCACGAACAGAACTTTTCTACTAGCAAAGACCTTGCACGAGTTGCGCTGCCTCTGTCAATGAATACACAACGTGCGTTGCCTCAGCAGGGATTGGCTTGTTGTGACGATTCAGAAAGATTCGAGTTCCAACACCCGCCACAGACGCCGCCAGCATGTCATAGACGGTATCCCCCAAAAAGACCCAAGGCTCACGATCAGGCCGACGTGGATAGCGCGGGAAAATCTGCTCACGCCACAGACCCTCGTCTTCTTTGGGGAACGGATCTGAGACAATGATGTCCTGCGGAGGTATTAACGCGTTAACACCCGACAATGCAAGTCTTTTGTGCTTCATGCGAATCGAGCGACCAACATCGTACTCAATTCGGCCATGAGGCCCCACGTCGCCCCGATAGATCGTCCGAGCATCACTGCTCGTTAGAGCAAACAACGGAAGTTCGAGGCTGCGGACAACGTCACGAAAATCATGCGCGTCGTGATAAAGCTTGCTTTTTTCACCAACGCCTTCCCAAAAAGCATTCTCTGCATCAGTCGCCTGCTGATAGAGCTTCGCCGGATCAAAACCCTTTGACTCCATATACAGCAGGAACTTTGCGACTATTGACCACAACCTCTCAATCAGCCGATCACCAGCGCAGTGGACATGCAGGTCGAACATGCGTTCAATGGCTGCAATCCATTTCTGATTTTTCCCGATTACGGCGTATGAGATTGCTTCGAGTTCATCGTAAATTACGCGCCAATTCTCGCCGGTAATCGACGATATGATTTGGGCTAAATTCTTCACACCCTCATCAACAACGAATTCATTTACGGTGAAATCAATATCAACACCGAAAACACACTTTTTTCGATTAATTCGCACAACACCCTCCACTTGTAGTGTTTTCGCACTTTAGCGTCTATTTCTGAAATTTGCAACCCGAAAATGTTGCAAGCTCTTCGAAACTTTGAGCACCCGAGATTTTCTCGCCTTTTGCGTTTATCCATGTTGGATAGCCTTCAACTCCGGCATCTTCACAAACTTTTGCTTGTCCTCCACCAACCGCACACTCAACATATGGTAATTTTTCGACCGCTCCGCCAAACAACTCTTTCTGGGTTTTGCAGTGTGAACACCATGAGGCGCCATAGAATTTTGTCCCGGACTCTTTGAGACAAATCGCAAGATCCAGTGCGCCTGGCGGTGTTGATTTTGGTTTATTTGCTATAAAAATCAAGGCCCCAATTGAAAAAATAATGAGTGCAAGTACACCGTAAAGAAATAAATTTCCAGATTTTTGTTGTTTCATATTGACGAGGGTCACTCAATTTGCTATAGTTCTGCTGCTCATTCTAGCAGGTAACAGATGTGCTGGATAGAGCCTCGAGTTTAAGGGCAATGCCGCGGAAGCGCCGCATTACTCATTCGCCTCGTAGCGACTTCGCATCCTTTGGATGCTCGTTGCTACTGGCTCCGTTCAAATGAGAAAATAAATGTAAACATTCATTTTCTCATTCTCACTACGCCGCGGTAGCTCAGTGGTAGAGCAGACGCCTGAAGAGCGTCGTGTCGTCAGTTCAATTCTGACTCGCGGCACCAAAAATCCATCCCGAAAGGGGTGGTTTTTTGTTTTAAGCGTTGACAAAATCACATTTTTATGAAATGATGTTACCTCGGCTCAAAACTGAGCTCGTGAGGAATACGTGGAGCAGTTCGACTTTTTTCCACTAAACATCGTCGTGATGATTATCTGCTGTGTCGCCCTCATTTGGGTGATCCCGCGGATCATCGGTGAAAAGCGCGTGATCTTTCTGAGCAAGGACGGTCTCAAAATCTACACCGAGAGCACTTGTACACTCAAATCACTCAAGCAGCAAGCGCGTCAAGAAATCATCTTTGTTGCGAACATGCGCTGGGGCAACTTCCAGCCAATTGGGGACATCAACGAGACCCGTCTCGACAAAATCAAGAGAATATTCGTCGACGAGGAGCGGCAACTCCTCCACATCATCACCAACAAAGGTCTTGCGCACGTGCTTCCCGCGAGCGTTGTGTCCAGCTGCATTGAGTACGATATGCCTCGAGCGATTCTATTGCTTGAGGCGCCGTGCGATGTGCTGGCAACTCTGATGAGTGAACGCCACACGAACACGCTCATCTACGCCGACAATGCGCGAGCCGAGTTCTACGCAAACGGGGAGTTACCCGAAGAAGACACGCCCTATCGCTGGCAACCGTCAGCAGCAAGCGCGACGCCCCCATCCTGACCACTGCCGCCCCGTGCACGTGCGAGACAACTCGCGTGCTGCACAGGGCGGGCTTTTTATTTTATTTCATCTTTGCTACACTTCTCCTCACTATGACTTGGATAGCACTCATTATTACAACACTCGGACTCTGTCTTTTTGAAACTGTTTCATCAATCGATAATGCAATTATCAATGCCGAAGTTCTCGGAACCATGGGCGAAAAAGCTCGACGTTGGTTTCTTGTGTGGGGTATGTTTTTTGCGGTATTTGTTGTTCGCGGACTTCTTCCGTGGGCGATTGTTTGGGCAACAAACACATCGCTCGGCCCGATCGGCGCACTCACCGCAACATTTAGTAACGATCCAAAAATCCACGCAGCGATTGAATCAACCGCGCCAATTCTTCTTGCGGGTGGTGGCGTTTTTCTCCTCTTTTTGTTTTTCCACTGGCTGTTTCTCGAAAAGAAAACCGTCGGACTTCGCCACGAACATTTTTTCATGCGCCAGGGCGTTTGGTTTTACGCGGTTGTCTCAATTTTGTTGACCATAATTGTCTGGTACGGAATTAATAAAAACCCACTCATGGCGTTTGGTGCAGTAATCGGCTCAACTGCATTTTTTATCACACACGGATTCAAAGAAAACGCAGAACGCGCCGAAGAATCGCTTCGCCATGGATCAAACCTTTCAGACGTCAGCAAAATTTTGTATCTCGAAGTTATCGATGCAACATTTTCAATTGACGGCGTGCTCGGTGCATTTGCATTCACACTCTCAGTTCCAATCATCTTGCTTGGAAACGGACTTGGCGCGCTCGTAGTTCGCCAACTCACACTCGGCAATATTGATCGCATCAAAAAATACGTTTTCCTAAAAAACGGTGCGATGTATTCTGTTTTTTTCCTTGGAACTATTATGACACTCGACGCATTCGGTGTTCATGTTCCACATTGGGTTTCACCTGCTGCAACTGCAGTAACCGTAATTTTCTTTTTGCTCAAATCTCGAAAACAAATTGCAGACGCCGCAAAAGCTTAGCAACCCATCGACGAACCACAATTCATGCAGCGGAAGCAATCTCCGTTTTGAATTGTTGCGTGTCCGCATGTGTCGCATGGTGGCGCGCCAGCATCTGCCTGCGCAGCTGCGCCTGAAAGCAATGCTGTCTGCTCACCAACTTGAAGTGCAGCCTGCGCAATTTCCTGCAATTTATCAGCGCGATTCTTTTCAATTCCCTCAGGCGGAACCTGTGCCAAATCCATGCGACCTAAATATTCAACCGCAAGCACGCGGAAAATATAGTCAACAATCGATGTACACATTTTTACATTTGGATGTGATGTAAATCCAGATGGCTCGAAACGAGTGAATGTAAATTTCTCAACAAATTTTTCGAGCGGAACGCCGTGTTGTAATCCCATCGAAATTGAAATCGCAAAACAGTTGAGCACACTGCGAAACGCTGCGCCCTCGCGATACATGTCGATGAAAATTTCACCGAGATCACCATTTGGATACTCACCCGTTCGCAAATATACTTGCTGATTTCCAACCATTGCCTCAACGGTAATTCCCGATCGCTTAGCAGGAAGCGCGCGCTTTTTTCCAAACTGCAAACCTGTTGCGAGCGTGACTGGAGCTGAATACAATTTTGCGTGGGGATCTGTATCCATCGAAGTTGCTGCGATTTTTTCTGCCATGGTTGGAGATGCTGTGTTCACGACAGGTGCAACCACTTCTGGTTCTGGCTCTGGATTAAAAAGTGGAACCGGTGGAAATTCAGGCACAGGCACAGGCGCTGGAGCAGGTGTTGGCACCTCAAAAACTGGTGCTGGAATAACTGGCACAATTTCAGGCACGCTTTGTTGTGGCATTGGCTTTTTTTCAAGCTCTGGCATGCTATGAATTACAGTTTCTTTTTGCACACGCATCGCAACAGATTTGAGACCCATTTTCCATGATTCTCCAAAAGCCTCACCAACACCTTCCTTGTTTACATCGTTTGACATAGAAATTATTTTAG
>CALQYY010000045.1 GCA_943349075.1 Candidatus Magasanikiibacteriota bacterium | reverse complement strand
TCAACTCGATGTAACGAATCAGACATTGTTTGCGAAAACAAAAAATGGGCAGATTGTTCTCGTGATTAAAGATGTGCATGAGGCGCTGGGTGGAAAATTATTGGCAACGAGTTTTTTGGTGCAGGTTAAGGAGCTTCCACAAACGCTTCGTTATATTTACTTTGTGGATAGCTTAGAGGGTAGCAGTGCTGTTGCGCATCAGTTATATGCGTTTGATACGGAGACAAAAGAGTTTGTGAATCTTCCAGTAACTGTAATGTCGGTTGGATCTCAGATTGCTGATTTCAAATTTTCTCCAGATCACACAAAAATTGCAATTTTCCCAAGTATCGCTGAGAAAAAAGATTCGATTTATGTTGGTGATGTTGTGACGGGTCAGATCGTTGCAATGTTTGATATAAATGAAAAACAAACACTTACTGAATCGGGTACAAACATCTCTGGTGAAACAAAATGGACAGATAACACGAAATTTTCTGTAGCACTTTTTGATCGAACTCAGAAGTCGGGTGAAAAATATAAACCAGTTGATACAGTAGTAATTGATACGACAGCAATTCTTGATACTTCGAAGTTTGAAAATCTGATGTATTCATATGCATCAAATATTGATACATTGTTCGCACGACCACTAGATAAACAGGTTGCAGTGGCGGTTTTAAATCGTGTTACTAAGAACTTTGAGTCTAAGGACGTAGATGGTTCCGTTGATATTTTTTCAGGGGTAACACAAAATTCTCCGTTTGTGTTTTTTAAGCAAACATTTGGGATGGATTCTCAAATGTTTATTGCAATTTTCGAGAAGAGAACCGGAAAAATGATTTCAACAAAACCACTTGAAGGAAAAATGATTGATCATTCGGTTTTGTCGAAATCAGGAAAATCGTTGGCGCTTTTTTCAATGATGGAATATTCAATGAATATTCAGTTGGTTGATTTGGTGACGCTGCACTCGTTTGAGAAGTCGGTGGATTTGGAAGGGTTAAGTCCTGACGAACATATTTCAGGCAAGCTTGATTCGGAAGGTGGGAGTGATTATGGTCCAAATAAATGGAGTGATGATAAAACATTCGTGTTCAACCTCTATAAGCCGGTAGATTATACAAAAAAAGCAGATGAACATGGTCATTTTTCAGTAAAACAGCCGCTCGCAAAAACCATTAAAATTAAATTCGAATAATATGAAAAAACTGATTGTTCTCGCGGCAGCGGTGGTATTACTCGGAGCGGGTTGCGCGCAGCAGGTGCCACAAGCAGAGGCGCCAGAAAAAGATACGGCTGAAGTTTCGGACATCAAAGAAAAACAGCAGGTCATGGTTGCGAACGTATTTGAACATCCAAAATTTAAGTTCACATTCCTGATTCCGCTCGGTGTTGAAGGCAAGGAAGATGCGCAGGGGAATATCAATTTTGTTGATGTTTTGTCAGATGAGGTGTTTGCGACGATGGTTGTGCAGCCGGGAATTCCGGGCATTGCGCTCGCGCCAAACAAGGTTGAGAAGATCAAGGTTGATGGCGAGCCGGGGCATTTGTATCATGATACGGACGCGAAGACAGGAAAGATTGCGATAGACAAGCTCATTGTTGATATGCCAAAATCGATCCAGACTGTGTTTATTTCACAGCCGGTGGCGAATGCGGCGAAATTCGATATTAAAGAAATTGTTAAGACATGGAACTGGAAATAATATGTTGGAGAAACGAACACTTGCGATTGAAACAGTAGGAAAAGTTGGAGAAACCGTCACCGTTTTTGGATGGGTGCACGCACGCCGCGACATGGGCAAACTCGTGTTCTTTGATGTGCGCGATATGTCAGGCCGCCTTCAGGTTGTGGGCGTTCCGGGCGAGCTCGATACAGACGAATCACGCACAGCGCTCCAGTCGATTCGCACAGAATTTGTTGTAGAACTTACGGGTCTTGTACAGGCGCGCGGGGCAAAACAGATCAATCTTGATCAGCCAACGGGAACTGTTGAACTTCTTGCAAAGTCGCTTCGCATTTTGTCGGAGTCGAAAACGCCGCCATTTGAAATTGATAACGAAGAGCGTCAGGCGGGAGAGGAACTTCGATTGAAATATCGCTATCTTGATTTGCGCCACGAACGCATGGCAAAGAATTTGAAGCTTCGCCACAACATCTTGAAATCGATGCGCGAATTTTTCTACAAAGATGGATTCATCGAAGTTGAAACGCCGATTTTGACCAAGGGAACGCCGGAAGGGTCGCGCGAATATATGGTGCCATCACGTTTGCACACCGGGAATTTTTACGTGTTGCCACAGTCGCCACAGCAGTTCAAGCAGCTTCTCATGGTTGCGGGCGTTGAAAAATATGTGCAGGTCGCACGATGTTTCCGCGATGAAGATCAGCGCGGCGATCGCCAGCCTGAGTTCACGCAGTTCGATTACGAAATGAGTTTCGTGAGCGAGGAAGATATTATGCAGCTCACAGAAAGCGCACTGATCAAGATGGTTCAGGAAGTTGCACCGGAAAAACACATCATGCAAATTCCATTTCCACGCATCACGTTTGCAGAATCAATGGCAAAATACGGAAATGACAAGCCAGATATTCGCGAAAATAAAAACGATCCGAACGAACTCGCGTTTGTGTGGGTGACGGATATGCCGCTGTTTGAAATGGGTGAGGAGGAGCAGCGTTTGGTTTCGGCGCACCATCCATTTACCATGCCAAAAGACGAAGATCGCCACATGCTCGAGACCACGCCGGGAAATGCGCGTGCGATGGCGTACGATGTTGCGCTTAATGGTTTTGAGATTGGCGGTGGTTCAATTCGTATTCACGAGCGCGATTTGCAGAATCAGATTTTCCGCATTTTGGGACAGTCGGACGCGCAGATCGAAGCGAAGTTTGGTCACATGCTCGAGGCGTTTGAATACGGACCACCTCCACACGGCGGCTGTGCGCTTGGCGTTGATCGCCTTGCTGCGATTATTGCGAACGAGCCAAATATTCGCGAGGTGATTGCGTTTCCAAAGACCGGTGATGCACGCGACCCAATGATGGGTGCGCCGTCGCCAGCGGAGGATAAGGCGCTTGCTGAGGCTAATATCAAAGTTAGCAAAAAATAAATGTTCACGTTCACCGACGAAAAATTTTCGGGTCCGCTCGATTTACTGCTTCAGATGATTGAAGGGGATCGTGTTAAGATTACGGAAGTTTCGCTTCTGAACGTGACGGATGCATATATCAAACACCTCCAAACATCGGGAACGATCGATGAATCGGAGATGGCGGATTTTTTGATTGTTGCGGCGAAGTTGCTTTACTTGAAATCAAAAGAATTGTTGCCGCAGCTCGCCCCCCAAGAAGAATCGGGCGTCGATCTTGCAAAGCAGCTCAAAATGTACGAGCAGTTCGCGCGCATGGCCGAGGAAGTGAAACAGATGCTGCTTCGTCGTCGGTTCATGTATCCGCGCGAGGCGATGACGATTAAGGCGACCGGTTTTCAGCCGCCAAAAACGTTGACGACGCGCAAAATGGAAATGGTGATGTCGGATGTTGTGACCCGTTTCAAGCCAACAAAACTTGAGGAAGTTGAGGTGAAGCGCACGATGTCGATTAAAGAAAAAATCGAGGCGGTGCAGGACTTGCTTCAGACATTTAAGAAGGCGGCGTTCAAGGATTTGATCGCGGACGCGGGTTCGCGTGCGGATGTGATTGTAACGTTTTTGGCGCTGCTCGAACTCGTGAAAATGCGAAGCGTGACGCTTGATCAGCGAGAAAAATTTGACCACATTTATGTGGAAGTTAATCAGCCTACACTATGACGCGAGCACATTTAGAAGCATTGCTTTTTGTTTCGTCGAAGCCGTTTACGATTAAAGGGCTCGCGAAATTATTGCAATCGGACGAGGAAAAAGTTGAGGGCTGGCTTGATGAGCTGAGCGAAATCTATAACGAAAGCGATCGCGGTGTGCGCGTGGTTCGCAATGGAAATGATATCCAGCTTTTGAGCTCGCCGGATTGCCGTGAACTCGTTGAGGAATTTTTGAAGGAGGAAATTACGGGTGAGCTCACGCGCCCGCAGCTCGAGACGCTCACGATTGTTGCGTATCGCGGGCCGATTTCAAAGCCGGATATCGAGCAGATTCGCGGTATCAATTGTACGCTTATTTTGCGCAATTTGGAGTGGCGCGGCCTGATCGAGGAAACGGATATGTCGACCCCCGAGATTCCGGCATATCGCGTGACCATGGACTTTGTACGCTATCTTGGGTTATCATCAATCGAACAACTGCCTCAGTTTGAGGCAATGAACGTATGCGAAATTTTGTCGCCATCATCGCCATCGCCAGCATCGTTGGAATAGCGACCGCGCGGCACGGGTTTTCAGCCCAGGCAGCGGGTTCCGACCAACCGGCCAATTCTACGATTGACCGGCTTTCTGATATCGCAGCACGGCCTCTACAGCGCGTTTTGCCGCCTCCTCCACCGCCACCAGTCCTTCCG
>CALQYY010000044.1 GCA_943349075.1 Candidatus Magasanikiibacteriota bacterium | reverse complement strand
CATATCGGGTTCATTCAAATGCGCAGTCGACATCGTCGACTCCTTGTTGCCGCTGTTAACGGCTCAGTGTGCCAGAAACCCTCATCGTGAGAGCCGCCAGCATTTTCAAAGAAACTCGTTCCTCACCTGACCAACCTGGCCAAGCGTTCCTGATGGCAACCTGCCAATTCAAGACTTTATACAATAGCAGATATTACAAAAAATGTCAAGACCCTAGCCTTGAGCTACGAGAGTCTTGACAAAAATTGGCTAACTACGGGAAAAAATGGCTGAACTATCGCTTTTTAGGGCGCAAATAGAGTAAAGACGCGACTGTTCCGAACAGAAATCCACCCACACCAATGGCTGGAAAGTTAGGTTTCTTTGGGTATTTTGACGCCACAGCGCGGTCAATTAAGCGAAAATCTGCGGCACTTACGGCAAAATCGTTGCCCGATTGGGTCAAAACATAGGCAACCGCCGTCGCTAAAGCCTCGGCCTGAGTCTTGTCCGGATGGTATGTAACCACGCGAAGAATTCCGGTGTTATATATGGAAGAGGCTTCAACACTCTCCTGCCACAGTTTACGGCGGCCTAACTCGTCTTTTGGAAAATAGTTTGCATCAACGCCAACCGAAACCGAGATCACGCGGGTAAAAAACTCGCTCGTGTTCACAATTTCAGCCAAATTCTGCGCGATACGCTCTGCTGCCTTGCTGCTCGTATATGGATCGACGCCTGCAATAGAGTGCGGCGTTACCAAAATGCGCGTCTCAGCCGCGTACTTGAGTGGAAAAATAACGGGTGCCAGAATCATGGCGAGCAAACCAACGACCACTCCGAAAAAAACTGCAGTGGTTAATGAGCGAGTTGAGATCATAAAAACTACTTTAGCGGAATTGTTACGTCCATCGTAACATTTTTGCGCACAATTGTCATCGAGATTTTTTCAACGTCCTGCAAGCGGCTCATCATGCCAAACAAGGTCGAGCTCGATTCGATCGGCTGGCGCTCAATCGCGCTAATCACATCACCTTCTTTGAGTCCTGCAACCGCCGATGTTTCGATAAGCATCCCCTGCTCTGGCAACAAACCGGTTGCATCAAGCATTGGCCAACGCGTTAAATTAACCGCGCGAACCGGCAATGCAATTTTTGAGTGCGCCGCAACGCCCTGTGAAAATACTGACGAGAATACCGGGCGAAGATCAGCCATCGGCACAATCACCACGCGCGTTCCCGCACGCATCGCGAGCCCTACCAGATTTCCCTGCGACGAAATAACCGGCGCGCCATCAACCATAAACTGTGGGAGCGCCTCAACGATTCCAACCGCATATGAAAGTTTATCGCCGTATTCCGATGGACAGTGGTCAGTGATGCACACGCTCAAATCCTGAACAGTCACCGGAATCGCAGTCTGCGGCAACACAATCGTCAGCTTCGCGCCGCGTCCAATCGAATCAAATGTGCCGTACGGAAGAAGGCGCGCGTTTTTAATCGACGTTTTTGCAAATGTAAATCCGGTCGCAGCATCCGTCACAACCGACTCGATCGCGCCCGACGTCTGAGGAAACACCGTGACGCGTTTTGCTTTTGCCGCGCTTGTTGGAACGACAAACCAACCGTCGCCTGTAATTGCGGTTCCGTAGGCTGTTGGCTGATCAATTCTGTCACCACCAAACGATGCGATAGATTCTTGTGATGTTTTGATGAGCGCTTCATCCGTCACCTCAGCAACACGTTCAACGCGTGTTTCAGTCGATGTGTGATATGTTGCCGACGGCCCGAACGACGCATACAGCAAACTCGCGATAAAACCACTAAGCGCTGAAACAGCTAATGTTACGAGCAAATGTTTAACCCGAGAATGATGAGGCATTTCACGAGACGCTTCAGAATCAAGCGGAATGTGTGGAGGAATGGTCATAGTGTCCATGTAAAGCCAAGAATAAATACAAATGCGAGAGCAATTGCAATCACGATGTGACGAACAAAATCTGCTCGCTCGACGCTTTCTTCGTTTTGAAATTCAAACAAAAGTGCTGTTGTTGTGTACGCGATGGTCATGAGCGCGCCAAGAACCATGTAATTTGCCGTTGCAAATTGGAGAACAAGAAACCATTCAAACGAGAGCGCCCCAAGAAGTATCGAAAATACGCGCCGCTCGTCCGATGATTTCCACGGCCACAAAAAACCAACGAGAGCCGACACAAACACGCTGATCAAAATTACAATCCATACTGAAATCACTTGAAGCATGCTCATTGCAAAGAGCGCCGCAAACAGCGTCCACACAAAAAATGATGGCGCTGCATGTGCGATTGCAGGATAGTTTGGGAGCTTTCCGCGAAACGCAAGAAAGCCATATAAACCACTGAGCACAAGAGTTATTCCTGCGAGCGCATACAAAACGCTGCGACTATCGAGGATTAAACCTAAAAAAACACTCCCCACAATCATCGCCGCAATTGTTGCTAACTGCATTCGTTTTTCAGAAACCATAGATCATTTAACAAGACTGAGTGCCGAATATTCTTGCATCATATCCTTAATTACAGCATCTCGTCCAGCATCGATGGCCAAAATCCATTGCAAATGTCGATCGCGCAAAACAGTAGGGACCGTTAGTGCGAGCGCGCGTTTTTTCTCTTCGGCACGCGAAATTTTACCCGACAGCGCATCAGCATTGATTTCGAGCGCTGCGCGCAAATACTGCGCGATCAAATCTTTCTGCGTCAACGATGATTTTGGTTCAAGCGCGCGCGAAAGCGAGCCTGATTTTTGTGACACACTGAGTTGCCAGACATAAAACGAGAGTGAGATGCTCGCAGCAACAAGAAGGCCAAGTGCAGATGCCCCAACTATAAAGTGTCGTGATTTTTTCATACGTTTGAATCGGAAGGATCAACTGATTCTGTGATTGCCATGATGATTGAGGCAATCGGAACGCCGAGAAAAACGCCGATGACGCCGAGTGCTTCGAACGCAATCAAAATCATGATGAACGAAAGTACCGGGTTAACGCCCGCAGCTTTTTGCATCACTTTCGGAACAATAACATTGTTTTCAAGCACCTGAATCACATAGTATGCGAGCGCGGTGATGAGTGCAATGGTTGGCGAAACGGTGAGCGCGAAGAAGACGCCGAAAATTCCGGAGAAAATTGGGCCTGCGTATGGAATGAATTCGAGAAGGCCCGCGAGGAGCGCGAGTGCGAATGCGTATGGAACTCCGATGATGGTAAGTGCAATATAAACACAGGCACCGATGATGAGCGACAAAATGATTTGGCCGCGTGCCCAACCGCCAAGCCAATATTGAAAATTGGTGATGAGTCGGTCTGCGAGCGGAACATGTTTAACAGGAAGAACACGAAGCAAGCCTTTTTTGAGATTTTTTTCTTCGGCAACAAAATAAAACGCGAGCACAACAACAATGATGAATGAACCAACGACGTTCACAAAACCTGCGACTGTTGAAAGTACACTCGAAATTGTTACTGACAACCCTGTTTTCGCAGCGCTCGCTATTGAATTTAAATTGTTTTGGACGACATCTTTGACGTCTGCCTCGATTCCCCATGGCAAAAACGCAACCGCCTTATCCCAATAACCGCCGAAGTTTTGAGCGATTTGCGAAATCTGGAAAATGAGCAGTGGCGCAAGCGACCATCCAACGCCGATGAGTGCGCCGAATGCTATAAGGTAGAGTGCTGCGACCGTGAGCCCTCGTGGAATTTTGTATTTTTCAGCTCGGGCCGCGAGCGGGTTCATGATTGTTGCCAAAATAAATGAAATAAACACGAGAAGCAATGTTGCGCGCACGGTATATGCCAGCCAAAAAATCAGTGCGACAAAGAAAACTCGAAAAATTGTGCTGGTCGAAATTGAAACGCCATGTTGTGCCATAGTTTGAAAAATATTGCGAAGAGCTTGCCGGTACAGTATACTCTTTTTGCAACTTCTATGCCAACACTTTCCGACAATAAATTTGCGCGACGCGATTACGAAGTTCTCGATGAGGTCGAGGCAGGTTTGGAATTGCTCGGCATGGAGGTAAAGCCGATCCGCGCAGGCCAGATGAAACTCAAAGGCTCGTTCGTGAAAATCGTTGGTGGCGCGCTCGTTTTGATTAATGGATTCATTCCGAAATACGACAAAGCGGCGGGCGGAACTGAAGCTGCAACATACGACCCGTATCGAACGCGTCGTTTGCTCGTCCACAAAAAAGAACTCAAGAAACTTTCTGATGCTCTGGATACACGCGGATACACGCTCGTTCCCCTCAGCGTTTATACCCGCGGTCGTTTGATTAAACTCAAAGTTGCAATCGCTCGGGGTCGCAAGACGCACGAGAAAAAAGATATTTTGAAACAGCGCGATATTGAGCGAGATGTTCGACGAGAATTAAAACGCTAATACTATGACCGATAAACATGGTTTTGATAAAACTCAGCAAATTGTGCCCAACCTCTCTTTAGAGATTGCTACCATGAGCTCACGCTCACAAGTTAATTCAGCTCTACATTTGCATCTACCATTTGACGCAACAGAACCAGGTCACAGCGAAGTGCCTACAATTGAACGCGACGGAAAGCTTTTCATTGACACAGAGCACGTACGAAGGCTTTTTAACGAAGCGGTCGACACCAACAACCCTCTTCATGTTCCTGATATTTTAAATCTTCGACAAGCTGTAAAAAACATATTGTCAAAAAAACCAGCGCATATTCAAGGAAGAGAGATTCCACCAAAAACCAGCGCTGACACCGTTAACGCAGCACGCATGCCTCGACACCGCAATCCTGCTTTTGCTAATACAGTTCGTTTTGAACCATTTGATCCAAATAAAAAACAATAGGATTTTCTATGTGGTTTTACATTGTTTTT
>CALQYY010000043.1 GCA_943349075.1 Candidatus Magasanikiibacteriota bacterium | reverse complement strand
GTTGTTTTTGTCATCAGCTCCAGCCGTTTTTTTGCCGTTTCACCTTGCGTTTTCGAAAACAAAAAACAATACGACTGCTGACTTCCGCGCCCAACGCGCCCACGAAACTGATGCAGCTGCGCGAGCCCGAATCGCTCCGCACCCTCGATCCACATAATTGTCGCATTCGGAATATCAACGCCCACTTCAATGACGGCGGTTGCAACCAAAATATCAATCTTCCCTGCACGCATATCATCCATAATTTCCGATCGCTCCTTTGGTTTCATACGCCCATGAACCAAGCCAACGCGCAGATTTTTAAACGTATCTTTTTTCAGCTTTTCGTAGATTTCCGTTGCTGACTCAACTCCCAAAATATCATTTGGCTCAATGAGCGCCGCAACAACAAACACCTGCTCACCTGCCGCAACCCGATCACGCACAAATTGCTCGGCTTTTTTACGATTTTTATCCTCAACTACGCGCGTGATAATTGGTTTGCGTCCTTGCGGCATCTGTTTGATTGATGAAATTGCAAGCGATCCAAAAAGCGCAAGAGAAAGTGATCGTGGAATTGGTGTTGCGCTCATCGACAAAAAATGTGGCGTGTACCCCGCTTTATTTTTTGCCTTAATGGCTTTGCGCTGAGAAACACCAAACCTGTGTTGTTCGTCAACAACGACAAGCCCAAGCTGTGGAAATTTAATGGGCGTATGCAAAAGTGCGTGCGTCCCAACGATAATCGCAGCGCCCTTTGGGAGTGTCACTGTTTTTTTCGTTGCTGCAGTCATAAGCACAATCGGAATTTTTGAATGCGCAAAAACTTTTTCAAATGTCGCCACATGTTGCTGCGCCAAAATTTGTGTTGGCGCAAGCAAAACACTCGTGCATCCGTGCGCGGCCGCGTGCGCCATCGCAATCGCCGCCACAACAGTTTTTCCAGAACCAACATCGCCCTGTAGAAGTCTATTCATCGGGTGTTGATGCTCCATGTCTTTCAAAATCGCGTAGGCCGATTTTTTCTGATCCGCTGTCAAAACAAACGGAAGTCCCCCAATAAAATCACGCACAACATCAACGTCGAGCGGAAGCGAGCATCCCGCAACCGACTCGTTATATTTTCGAACAACAAGCTGGTTCAGCTGCTGCAAAAAAGCCTGATCGAACTGAAACCGCTGGCGTGCCGCGCCCGCTTCATATACATCAGCCGGAAAATGAATACTTGTGAGCGCTGATTCATAGGACGAAAAATGGTATTCCTCCAAAACTTCGGTAGGCACCCAATCTTCCATTCCATGAATTTTATCGACCGCGTGTTTAACAAGCGTTCGAAATTGACGCTGTCCAACCCCTTCAGTCAGCCCATAAATCGGAACGACACGCGCTGTATGCACCGTTTCTTCGACCGATGTTTTTTCGTGCGCGGGCGAGTTGAACTGTAAACCAAATCCGTCGCGCTTAACTTTTCCAGACAAAAAAATTTCATCGCCAACTGCAAGAGTTTTTGTGATGTATGATTGTCCAAACCACACAACCCGAACCGATCCTGTTTCGTCAGACACAAGCCCTTCCGTTACCTGCATGCGCCCCCGCCGAAAGGTGTGGCGCGACCGCAGCTGCGCAACGCGAACTCGAACCGTTGCAAATGAGCCTTCGACCAATTCCTTAACATCACTCACGTGCGAATGATCTTCGTAACGCATCGGAAAATGATGGAGCAAATCCTCAACTGTTGAAATACCAATCTTTTTTAAATGCAAAGAAATTGCGTTTCCGCAGCGCGGAAGCATTGAAACAGGCTCTCGCAGAAATTCGTGCTGGAGGGATGCTCGCATAGAAAACTAACCAATCACTTTCTTGCAATATTCGTATCTGCAACAACTGACCCAATGGGTATGGATTTTGAAATACCTCTTACATTTAACGACTCTTCAGGTGACAGTGGTACCGGAAGAATAAAAAGAATCTCTTTGCATGCAACATCTTTCAAAGAGGATAGATCGAATACGCCAGAAAAAGACGTATCATCTCTCATTTCAATATATATTGTTTTCAGATTTACCGCTTTTTCAAGTGCATCACCAATCTTAATTTCTAATGCCTTATCATCCCCCCGATCATCAACAGTGGAAAAATAGGCCCACGGAAAACGCACTGATTTAATCTGACTATAATCTATTGAGGCATATTTTAAATACGCCAAATCATTAACAGTAGAAATTATTTCAAGTTCTCCTCGCGCTGCAATACTCTCAACACCTGCTCGAACGTCCGGCGAAATAAAATCAGGTTTTCCATTTTTATCTACAAAATCTGATTGCCATCTACCAATCTTAGTATCATAACTCCAAATATTTGATGATGACTCGAATGGCGAATCAATAGAAAGTCTAATCTCCCCTTTTTTATTCTTCATCATTGTCTCAGAAATACGAAGTAGATTGGTACGTAATCCAAAAATATCACTTTGGGGCCCGCGCAGCATACTATCAACACTTTCTTCCTGTGTCGTAGGATTATCTTGTTTTACAATCACATGCTCGAGAACTATGGAATTTTTTGCAACTTTTTGTAGAAGACTCGTCTGTGCAGCATTAACTTCAATTATTTTTAAGTGCTCCACCTGCAGTGTATTAACCCCTACTAAATCTGTAGAACCTAAACTATTAATATTAAGTTTTTCTAACTGAGAATCTTTTAAAGGACTTAGATCGAACTTATTCGAAATTTCCTCTGATACCGATGCCGGTCTGCTATATGTAAAACTATTTAGATTAACCCCCGCGAGTAAACCCAAATCATTCGCGGCGCCATAGTAATACCCGCTTCTTGCAGCGTCGATCACCTCGTGTGGCTCGAGACTTATTATTTTAGCCACCTTATCTTTTTGCTCAGACACATCTTTATCAGCCTCTGTGTTTTGAAAAAATTCTGGAGCAACTTCAATATACCGAAGTCCTTTATCAACCTCACGTTTTTTAACTCGCACAGACTCTGCAAAAGGACGACTCTTTTCTTTTTGTATCAGTGGAACATCACCCTCTGAACTATCGCGTGTTGCGGTGCGCCCATCAGCCGCATTCCACTCCAACATCGAATTTGTATGATACCCAAAATTATTCTCCGGATTCTCTGGTTTATTTGAAAACGTCTTTCGCTTCTCTATTCCCATCTTAACCCTCAAGACACTCTCTGCGCTCACAATAGTAGTTCCCTGAATATCCTCAACTGTAAGTTCTCCCCATTCATGACCATCGACCCAATACCAGGGATTATTAGGGGTATTTCCACCTTGTTTTCGCACTAAAAAACGAACATGATCCGTATAAACCTGGACAGCCATTTCAATATCCCCCGCCACAACTTTCGGAACAGTAGCCAATAAATAACGCACAAGCGCCTCACAATTTCCTCTTTCGTCTACAATCATGGAATAAATATCCGCTCGACCACGAACATACAACTTGCGCTGCTCTGCAAGTTTATGTGTAACTCGAATTGGATTTTTTAATTCTTCCTCCGTCAGTGATTTTTTAGCTGCGTCAATTTGACTGTTCAATTTCTCTATCGCCTCATTTTTTTGCTCTTCTGAAATGCTTCCATGAGCATATTCCAATTCCAAAAATAAGCCGCCAAAATCAGGGCGATATCCTCTGATCAAATCATATCTATATCGATCCATTTCATTTAATATTCGCGAATCGCCCTCCTCATTCGCACCTGAACCCACACCTTCTCGAAGCGCTGCAGCAATCCGATCATAACGAGAAGATCCATGATTACCACGCGCCGATGTTCCGCCTCGGCTGAATGAGATTTCATTAATTGCACGTTTTCCCATTTCAATACCCTCATCGAGCAAAACATCCGCATAGCGAATACCTTCTTCAATTTGCGGCTCATGTGTTGCTCCAAACGATGCGAGCGCCGAAGCAACCAAACTACCATGCAAAAAATTTGATTTTTTACGCTGAATTGGCGGCATATTCCGACTATCCGCGTTAAATTCATCCACTGGTTTAAACTCCCCTGCCTGCTCATGCCGCTCAACCTCCCCTTGAATTGATTTTGGAATTTTTAAAATTGTACGTAAACGATCAGCAAGTGATAATTTTATACGGGGCGTTGCAGGTACCTCTTCTGGGGTACCATTTTTTATGAGAAATTCCATAGATTATTTCCCAGTATACCACCTATTTTCGAGAAAAATAAAAGGCCCAGCTTTCGCTGCGCCACTTACATATGCACTCGAGACGACTTGAACGTCTGACCCTCAGCTCCGCAAGCTGATGCTCTATCCAACTGAGCTACGAGTGCAAGTGAGAATATAATAGCAGAACCGTTTCAAAACTTCAAGACCCTACCAACCGCATCCGATAAAGGCTCCTCATCCTTCGATAAATCCTCAAAAACATACTGTTTTAGCAGCTCCCTGATTTCTGATGGATCTTGTTCGCCAAGAGGAATCGTTAAACGAGGATTTGTTGGTTTTTTGAAGGTAAAATAGAGGTTTTGAACACCTGGCTCGTAGATAATCCAAAAAGCTCGAATTTCACGAAATGGGAACAAAA
Source organism: Candidatus Magasanikiibacteriota bacterium (assembly GCA_943349075.1). GTDB lineage: Bacteria > Patescibacteriota > Patescibacteriia > Magasanikbacterales > 2-02-FULL-50-9b > 2-02-FULL-50-9b. Next base: position 508 of record CALQYY010000043.1, on the reverse strand, counting down.
ATCCCCTCCAAACAATCCCCTTTTCCGTTATCCCAAACTGGACCACTCCCGGCTCTCGAACCTCGTGGAACGTAAAAATCACCGTGATAAGAAGTAGGATAAACGCAAACAGGTAGTTTTCCTCAAAAAATATAGAGTATGCGATACAAGCGACCAAAAATAAGGTCGCAACCAGATACCATTTTTTTGAATGTGGATATCTTTCATATTCAGGAACGTCCCAGACATGAAAAATCGTCTCCCCGTATTCTGTTGTAATTCGATCTGGCATAGATTCTAAAGAACTCCTACAGTATACCAGATCTGAAACGATTGACGCAAAATCAAGTTTCCGCTATACTCTGAGCACCTTTGACCAGGTAAATCGTTCACCGCGCAAAGTACGGAGAGGTGGCCGAGTGGTCGAAGGCACCACACTGCTAACGTGGCAAGGGGCAACCCTTCGGAGGTTCGAATCCTCTCCTCTCCGCCAAATAAAAATACCGACCTTGCGTCGGTTTTTTTATTT
>CALQYY010000042.1 GCA_943349075.1 Candidatus Magasanikiibacteriota bacterium | reverse complement strand
AAAGTTTGGCAAGGATTATACAAACGGACCACGCTCATACACGAGCAAGTCGAAGGGCGCGCAAGAAGCTCACGAAGCAATTCGCCCAACCGATATTCGTCAGACTCCGGAAATGCTTGCGTCTGGTGGCATGGAGCCAAAGATGATGAAAATGTACGACCTCATCTGGCGCCGCGCACTCGCCTCACAGATGGCGGGTGCTGAGTTCAATCAGACTGGTCTCGACATCGAAGGCGTTGGCGCAGATAAAAAATCGTACACATTCCGCGCAAGTGGTCAGGTAATTAAATTTGCCGGCTTCATGGCCGTGTATCTCGATGCGCAAAAAGAAACAATTTTGCCAGAAGTTTCTGTCGGCGACGTGATTAATGCCAACGAAATTGCGGGTGTTCAGCACTTCACCGAACCACCTGCTCGCTATAACGATGCAACACTCGTTAAAGTTCTCGAAGAACACGGCATCGGTCGTCCTTCAACATTCGCTCCAACAATCGCGACAGTGATTGATCGCGGATATGTTGAGCGTGAAGATCGTCGCTTGAAACCAACTGAAATTGCGTTCACGGTGAACGACATGTTGGTTGCGCACTTCCCTCAAATCACTGACTACGAATTTACCGCTGACCTCGAAAATCAGTTGGATGAAATCGCGGATGGCGAAAAAGAAATGGTGCCGGTGCTCCGTGCATTCTATACGCCGTTCAAAAAGAATCTCGACGAAAAAACCAAAAGTGTTGTTGCGGAAAAACCAGCAGACGTCATGACGGACGAAAAGTGCGACAAGTGCGGTGAATTCATGGTGATCAAGGTTGGTCGCTTCGGAAAGTTCATGGCATGCTCTGGATACCCAACATGCAAAAACACTAAAGCAATTCTCGAGCACAGCGACATCAAGTGTATCGTTTGTGGCGAAGGCGAAATTGTTCAGCGCCGCTCACGATTTGGAAAAATATTTTACTCGTGCAACCGATATCCAGATTGCAAAAACGCATATTGGGACAAACCCACCGGCGAACTTTGCACAACCTGTCAGTCAATGATGACACAAGGGCTCAAAGGAGATCCTCGATGTTCGAACAAGGAGTGTAAGACAAATGAGGGTCGCGTACGACGCGCGCCCGCAGCAGCTGGTACGAAAAAAGCTGGCACACGCACAACAGGCGCTCGCGCGAAACGCGGTAGTGCGAAAAAGAAAAAGACGGAAGAGACTGAGGATAAAGAGTGATTTGACAACTGGTTTCATTTGTCATATATTCTAAGCACGTTCGCAACCAGTTTACTGGAATGCACCCGAGGCCCCGCTTATGCGGGGCCGCTTATTTTTTATACACAAGTGCAGTTACTGATTCTCTAATCATATACAGATCCTTTTGCGAAACCCTTCCGATCAAACGCAACAATCTCCGACTATCGATCAACCTCATTTGAATCAACACAGCACTACTCATTTTTCCCGCAAATAATCCAGAATAAAAATAGTCCCCTGATTTTGCTCCTGACGTTAATGGAATTGCCCAGCAATACGTCTTGCCAAATTTCGCAAATACAACAACTGGACGTTCCGAATTTTTATGTTTCCCATTCAACTCTTGTCCAATATTTATACCAAAAGAACAAAACCAGATTTGACCGACGTAAAATTCTGGCGGATCATCTCTTTTATCAAGTTGTTTCTTTAGCACGTTCCACTCATCAAATTTTTTCTCCTCCATATACCCACTAGGTTCCACAAACTACAAAACCCGTCAAGATGTGCATAACGAAAAAACCACCCATAACAGGTGGTGTTTTCGTTTGTTTGCGCGTCGAGCAAAATCACGCCGGCCGATAGTGATGCGAGCCGGGCTCAAGCACCCTTCATATATATCACTGCTCACGAAGTTTGACAAGGCTCCTGAAAATCGCGTAAAATTATCCCAGTGATGCCTGCGGAAAAAATCACCGTTCGGCCCGAAAAGGTGCTCTCGCGAAAACTCGTTCGAGCGCTTTTTTGTTTTACTCTTGTATCGGACACGCGTCGGGTCGCTCCTGCGGCGACCCGCACTGTCTCTCGATACTTTCAGTTTTGCTTCGCAAAACACCAATCTGAAAGTATCTCCGAGGCGTCCTCAAACAAGAGCAAAACAAAAAAGCACTATGCAGCTGTGTGGATATCAAAATCAGTCAATATTTTTGACGCCTCGCAGACAATGCGGGCCGGCGTTTTGCAAAGCAAAACGAGCATTGTCGAGAGACAGCGCAATTTTACCCCTCAAGGGGGTACCGAGGTCCGCTGGGAAAATTGACGCGTGTCAAAAATGTTGACTGGTTTTGATTTCCCACGTAGCATAGATGTATGAATCCATTCGAGGCACCACCGCCAGAAAATCCAACGCTTAGCCTTCTTCTCGACACCATTCGTGCACGTCGCCCACAAGCCGACCTCACCATGGTGAAATTGGCGTATGAATTCGCGCATGACGCACACGAAGGGCAGGTCCGAAAATCGGGTGTTCCCTACATCATTCACCCACTCTGCACCGCAATCACACTCGCGGAAATGAACATGGATCCGACCGTGATTATCGCCGGACTTTTGCATGACGTTCCAGAAGACACGGAAATTACGATTGAAGATGTTGAGAAAAATTTCGGCAAAGATGTTGCACATCTTGTGGCAGGCGTTACGAAACTTGGAAAAATTAAATATCGCGGCATCGAGCGCTACATCGAAAATTTGCGCAAAATGTTTGTTGCGATGGCCGAAGATATTCGTGTGGTGATTATTAAGTTCGCAGATCGACTCCACAATCTTCACACACTCGACCACCTCGCCCCAAAAAAACAATACCGCATCGCGCTTGAAACGCTTGAAATTTATGCGCCGATCGCCAACCGTCTCGGTATGGGCGACATGAAGGGTCAGCTCGAGGACATGTCGTTTAAATATGTTTTTCCGAAGGAGTACGCCTGGACGCGCGGACTTGTCGAAGAGCGCTACGAAAAAAAGGAGGCGTACATCAACGAAATTTGTGGCGTGCTCGAAAAAGAATTAACAGCAACGGGCATTAAATTCCGCTCGGTTCATGGTCGCCTCAAACGCCTTTACAGCTTGTATTTGAAGCTTCTCAAGCACGATAAAAACATCGAGAAGATCAACGACCTTGTTGCACTTCGCGTGATTGTTGATGATATTTCAGATTGCTACGCAACGCTTGGAATTATCCACAAACTCTGGCGTCCGCTGCCGGGTCGCATCAAAGATTATATCGCGCAACCAAAACCAAACGGATATCAATCGCTCCATACGAGTGTTTTTTGCGAGCAAGGACAGATTGTTGAATTCCAAATTCGTGATCATCAGCAGCATCTGAACGCTGAATACGGTATCGCGGCGCACTGGGCGTATGATGAGACCGATTCGTCGGACAGTTCGCGCCAAATCAAATGGGTGCGCGAGCTCGCAGCCGTTGGCGATGCGATGTCACGCCTCAAAGATCTCGAAAATCTCAAGATCGATATTTTTCAGAATCGAATTTTTGTATTCACCCCAAAGGGCGACGTGATCGACCTCCCGGAAAACGCAACGCCGGTTGATTTTGCGTTCGCCGTTCACACACAAATCGGAAACCAGTGCGCGGGCTCACGCGTGAACGATCGAATCGTCAGCCTAGACCAACCGCTCAAATCAGGCGACGTGATTGAAATCATTGTTGATAAATCGAAAAAAGGCCCATCCGCAGATTGGATTAAATTCGTGAAAACAAATCACGCAAAATCGTGCATCAAACAATTTTCAAAACGCTCAATCACCGATTGGCTCAAAATGGCGCTTCCAAATCGCGGAAACTAGTTCAAACGACGAAGACGCGCGACAAGATTTTCGAGTTCTTCGTTCGAATAAAAATCAACAACAATTGTTCCCTTGTCGCCGCGCTTGGTGATCGTTACTTTTGTGCCGAGTGTTGTACGGAGTTCTGATTCTAAATATTGAACATCGGCTGTTTTTGGTTTTGATGGGCGCTGCTTGCTCTGAACCGCCGCCTCAACTTGGCGCGTTGTCATTCCCTCGCCGAGCATGCTATGCAAAACCGAAACCTGCTCTGCTTCTGTTGCGAGACTGAGCAGCGCGCGCGCCTTTCCCATCGTAATTTTGCCCTGACCGAGCGCATCCATCGCCTCTTCCGGCAAATCGAGCAAGCGAATCATGTTCGAAACATGTGGACGACTTTTGCCCACGCGCGTTGCAACCTGATCCATGGTCAAACCAAACTCATCATACAAACGCTTGTAGCTAAACGCCTCATCAATCGGCGACAAATCAACACGCTGCACGTTTTCGATAATCGCGAGCTCAAGTTTTTCGTGCTCGGTTGTTGTTCGAACAAGCGCTGGCACGGTCGCAAGCCCCGCGCGACGTGATGCGCGCAAACGGCGTTCACCAGCGATAAGCTCATACGTTCCGTCACGCTTTTCAGAAACGATGAGCGGCTGTAAAACACCATGCTCTTTGATGCTGTTTATGAGTTCTACCAACTCTTCTTCATTAAAAATGCGGCGAGGTTGCTGCGGATTTGCAACGATATCCCCGACCGGAATGTGCCAAATTTTGTCATTTGACGCAACTGGATTTGAAGATTCGAAACGAGCGCTGTTTGCTGCTGAAACAGGCGGCATCGGTGGTGGCACGTGTGTCGCGGGCGCTGATGCTGGCGCTGGGCGCGAACCGCCTGATGGAATGATTGATTGAAGTCCTCGTCCTAATGCCATAGATTAAAAGTCTAAAGAACAAAATCTTTTACGGGCTGACGCGCGTCGTCCTCGGCTTTGTGGACGCCGAGCACCTCGTCTGCGAGCGACGAATATGCAACCGCGCCGCGCGAGAATTTGTCGTAATGCATAATTACCTTTCCGGAACTTGGCGCCTCCGCGAGCTTCACATTGCGCGGAATAACGGTGTCAAAAATCTTGCTTGGGAAAAATTTGCGCAACTCGCCCTCAACATCTTTCGCAAGTTTGTTCTGTGTTGTGTACATCGTGATGACCGCGCCAAGCACTTTGAGATCCGGATTGATGCTTTCGCGCACGAGATCGAGGGTTTCGAGGAGCTGACCCAAGCCTTCGAGCGCGTAATACTCAGCCTGCACCGGAATCAAAACTTCCTGAGCTGCAACGAGCGAATTTACGGTCAAAAGTCCGAGTGATGGCGGGCAATCGATGATGATGTAGTCGTAAGAATGCGACATTTCCTCGAGAAGGTCGCGCAGGCGAAATTCGCGGCGATCCACATTCACGAGCTCAACATTTGCACCTGCTAGCGACGGCGTTGCTGGCGCAATTCGAAATCCATCGACGGCAGTTGTGTGAATAACGTCGCGCAGCGGCTTGCCGCTCACAAGCGCGTCATACAGTCCGTGTTCGAGCTCACGATAGTTATGCCCAACCCCACTTGTCGCGTTTGCCTGAGGGTCAACGTCGACGAGTAAAACAAATTTTCC
>CALQYY010000041.1 GCA_943349075.1 Candidatus Magasanikiibacteriota bacterium | reverse complement strand
CCATAGCATTTCGATTAGTTATGCAACTTTACATAAAACTGCTCAAAATGTCTAGTAAAATAAACAGCCCCGAGAGAAAGATTGTGCGCCCAAATTAGTGGGTAGTGGCACGATCAGCTCTCGGGGCTTTGTGGGGTTTGGCTTTTTTTTATTGCCGGCGCCTCCTTTTCCGCGGTTCTCGGCGGATTCGAGTGTTCTGGTGGCTTTTTGATAGCTGCTGCCTATGCGCGAGAGCAACCTGCTCCGCTGGCGCGCAATATAGCCTGCCAGAACTACATAGACTATCACGAATTTGGGACTTTGTCAACCCCCTCCCAAGCGCAGCTAAAAAAACGCCCACCCAAACCAGTGCACGAATGCAAAGGTTTGAGCGGGCGGGTTTGGAGGCGGCGGTAGGCTGCTTCTCGAGTTGGCTGTTTAGCGAAGTTTGCGACGACCACGGGTAGTCGGCTTCGGCGCACCCATGCGGGTGCGGTTCAGAAGCGTCAACTGCTCCGGAGTCGGCGGGGGGGTCGGCGGGGTGCGGAGTTCGACGGACTCACCGTCGACAATCATGTGCGGCACCGGATAACTTTCTCCGAACCGCCCAAACTTGTTATAGCCCGCAAACCCAGTAGCGACATTCGACATGGTTTCCCCTACCACAACGAGCCAAATCCCGCTCCCTGCAGAATTTACCCATTGCGAAAAATCAGGAAATAACTATAGCAGTTTTACACATATTGTCAAGCGAATCCGCTTACCAAACGTAACAATGTGCTATAATGAGCCATATTTCATGAACTATGTTATACCTTGGAGCAGATCATGCAGGTTTTGAACTGAAAGAAGCGGTCGCAGAGTACCTTCGCTATATAAACACCCCCTTTGAAGATTTGAGCTCAAAAACAATGGTTCCGGACGACGATTACCCAGAAATCGCCCACGCGGTTGCAAAAAAAGTCGCCGAAGATCCAGAAAAATCACGCGGAATTTTGTTTTGCGGAAGCGGCATCGGCGTGTGTATCGCAGCGAACCGCCATCCACAAATTCGCGCGGGTATCGGCTACAACTTAACCGCAGCTGAGGCTATGCGCAAAGACGATGACGCAAATATTCTCTGCATCGCCGGCCGCGTTCTCCAGCCAGACTTTGCAAAATCAATTGTCAAAAAATTTCTCGCAACAAAATTCTCGGGCGAAGAGCGCCATATCCGCCGCATCACTGAAATCGAAAAATATGATTGAACTCCTGCCCGCTCTCTTAACACAAACTCGCGAAGAATTTGAAACCCGCGTCCGTGCCGTTGAAAATCTCGCGCCGATGGCACAAATCGACATTCTTGATGACACCTGGCTTCCAGGAAAAACATGGGCCGATCCAGGCGACATCAGCGCAACCGTATCGCCACTTTTGTTCGAACTCCATTTGATGGTCGCGCACCCTGTTGAACATCTTGAGGCGTGGTCAGAGTTGCCATCGCTCAAGCGCGTGGTTTTTCATCTCGAAACCGCGCTCCAGCCAAAGCAAGTCGTTGAAGCAATTCGTTTTTACGGATGGGATGTTGTCGTTGCGATCAATCCTGAAACGCCAGCAGCCGACGTCCTCGAGATTCTCCCCTACGTCGACGAAGTTATGTGTTTAACCGTAAAGCCAGGCGCAAGCGGTCGTCCATTTGAACATGGCGTTTTGAAAAAAATTGCCGAACTCGCAGCAAACAATCATCACGCAATCATCGGCGTTGATGGCGCAATCACCGCAGAAACACTTCCGCTCTGCATCGCAGCGGGCGCAACGCGCGTTCGCGTGAATTCCGCGCTCTTTGGTGGCGAAAAAAGTGTCGCGCACGCATGGGCCGAACTCGAAAAAATTGCGCAGGAATCCGAATCGCGCTAAACTTCAAAAACTATGTTTGATCTCATCATTATTGGCGGTTCAATCGCCGGCACAACTGCAGCTGTCTACGCAGCGCGACGCAAACTCAATTTTAAAATGGTAACCGGCGACATCGGCGGCGAAGTTGCGCTTTCTGGAACCGTGGAAAACTGGCCAACCGTTAACGAAACCACCGGTTTTGAACTTGCACAAAAACTTGGCGAGCAATTAAAATTCAACAACGTTCCAGTTGACGAAGGTTTTTTTGTGAGCGAAATCGTTCCATCTGGCAAAACATGGATTGTCAAAGCAAAATCGCTCAGCGGCGAAGACGTCACCTACGAAACACGCGCGATCATTTTGGCGTCCGGCGTTAAACCAAAACATCTCGGCGTCACCGGCGAAGACGGACTTTTGCATCGCGGTGTCACCTACTGCACGGTTTGCGACGGCCCACTCTACAAAAACAAAATCACAACAACAATCGGCGGCGGAAACAGCGCGCTCGAATCTGCGCTCATGATGGCATCGATTGCGACAAAAGTTTTTGTCATCAACAAAAATGACAAATTCAAAGGTGAGCAGATTTTGATCGACAAACTCACCAAAACTCCCAACGTTGAAATTATTTACAACGCAAAAACAAATGCAATCGAAGGAGAAGGGTCTGTTTCAGGTGTTTCATACACACTTCCCGACGGCTCATCACACACCGTTGCAACTCAAGGTGTCATGATTCACATCGGCAACAACCCAAACTCTGGTTTTGCGCCTGTTGAAAAAGACAAGTTCGGACAAATTTTAGTTGACGCCCTCTGTCGAACAAATTTGCCAGGAATTTACGCAGCCGGCGACGTCACCAACACGCCATACAAGCAAATTGTTGTTGCAGCGGGTATGGGATGTACCGCCGCACTCGCTGCGATTGAATATATTAATCGCTTCGAGTAATATGTCCGTTTTCCCTGGAGAAAAACATCATACAGCAACAGTACTTTTAATTTCCACCGAGGAAATTTCGAGGACTCTTTTGATGTACCATAAAAAATTTAAGGTATGGATGCCGCCCGGCGGACACGTTGAGAAAACTGAGAACGATGTTGAAGCTGCGATACGAGAAGTTAAGGAGGAAATTGGATTAGATGTCGGAGAGTTTTTTAAAAAGCCTGTGCGAATCGATGTGCGTGGAGTCGATCTACATCTTCCTGAGTATGTTCGCGAGTACGCAGTCGATGCACACGGTCAAGATCCTGCGCATTTTCATATCGATTCGCTTTTTGTTGTTCATCTACCATTTCAAGCTCCTCCTGCAAATCCTTCTGAACCAAATATTGTTAGATGGTTCACAAAAGATGAGATACAAACAATCGCAACATTTGAAAATGTCCGCACAGTGCTAAACGAGCACATGTAATTCGCGGCGCGAACGTGCTATAATTTTATAGTTATGCTCATTCGTGAATCAAAAGTTCGCCAACTTGAAGTCCTTGCAAACACCATTCGCGAGGATATTGTTTCAATGTTGCTCGAGGCGGGATCTGGTCACAGCGCCGGACCGCTCGGAATGGCAGATGTTTTCACTGCACTTTATTTTCACGTCGCAAAAATCGACCCAAAAAAACCGCGCGATGAGAAACGCGATCGCATTATTTTATCGAACGGCCACATCTGCCCCGTTCTCTACGCATCACTCGCCCACGCGGGATTTTTTCCTCGCTCTGAACTCAAAACATTGAGAAAACTGAACTCGCGTTTGCAGGGACACCCTCATCGCGGCTCGCTTCCAGGCGTTGAAAATACAAGCGGCCCCCTTGGACAAGGACTGTCTCAATCAGTTGGTGTTGCGCTCGCGCTCAAATTAAATAAATCGCGTTCGCGTGTTTTTTGTCTGATGTCAGACGGCGAACAAGAAGAGGGTCAAACATGGGAAGCTGCGATGAGCGCCGGAAAATATCGCCTCAACAATCTTGTTGGCATCATGGATCGCAACAATATTCAGATCGACGGGCAAACAGAATTTGTAATGCCGCTCGAGCCGCTCAGCGACAAATATCGCGCGTTCGGTTGGCACGTTATCGAAGTTGATGGGCACAATATTCGCGCAATCATCGAAGCGTGCGACGAAGCAAAATCAATCATCGAAAAACCAACGCTAATTTTGGCACACACAACTCCGGGCAAGGGCGTTGATTTTATGGAGAATGATTATCTGTGGCACGGCAAACCACCAACAAAACAAGAGGCTCGTGAGGCGCTGCGCCAGCTGCGCACGCTCGGCGGCCGAATTTCTAGCGAACATGAATAAATTTTTAAACCCAAAACTTTTTTCGAAAGACGTTGAAATGATCCCAACGCGCAATGGTTACGGCGATGGAGTTGTTGAGGCTGGTCGCGCAAATCCAAATGTCGTTGTTTTGTGCTGCGATCTTGTCGAATCAACACGTTCACTCCCCTTTGCGCAGGCGTTTCCGCAGCGTTTTTTCGAAATGGGTGTTGCCGAACAAAATATGGCTGGCGTTGGCGCGGGCATGGCAGCGACGGGAAAAATTCCGTTCATCTCGAGCTACGCTGTTTTTTCTCCTGGCCGCAATTGGGACCAGATTCGCGTATCAATCGCATACAGCAACCTCAATGTAAAAATCATGGGTGCGCATTCGGGAATTTCTGTTGGCCCTGACGGCGCAACACACCAAGCACTCGAAGACATTGCGATCATGCGCGTGCTGCCGAATATGGTTGTGCTCGCACCATGCGACGCGCACGAGGCGCGCAAAGCTGTTCTCGCTGCAGCAAAATATGTTGGCCCTGTTTACATCCGATTCACGCGCGAAAAAACGCCGGTGATTACCCGCCCAAGCACTCCTTTTGAAATCGGCAAGGCCGTTGTGCTTCGAGAAGGTTCTGATGTAACACTTATCGCATGCGGTCCCCTTGTATACGAAGCCCTGCTCGCAGCAGAACAACTCAGTAAGCGCGGCATCGACGCAGAAGTTATCAATTGCCCGTCAATTAAACCGCTCGACAAGAAAACTATTTTAAAATCCGTTCAAAAAACAGGCGCTGCTGTTACTGTCGAAGAACACCAAACAACGGGAGGTCTTTTCGGGGCCATCGCAGAATTTTTATCACAAACAAATCCCGTGCCAATTATTCCAGTTGGCATGGATGATACTTTTGGAGAATCAGGAACGCCAGACGAGCTACTTACGAAATACGGAATGCGCTCAAAAAATATTGAGCGTGCAGTATCTGTATTAATGCGCTAATTCAGGACTCTTACGCATTTCTAAAATTGCCGTATCTAAGACATCGTTCAAAAATGCGATATCTTCAGGGGTTCGCATTTTTTCATTTTTATGGATATTGAAAAGAAACGTGTGCAGCTTTTTTATTTTTTCATTCGTCAGAGGGTCACTAAGATATCCATCGAGTTGAGCTGTTTGTAATCTATTAAACAAGCCCATAATCCAGCTTGTTCTGCATTTATACAACTGATAGTTTGGATCCTCTGGTTTAAGCTTATCTGTTGGTAAATCATCGAGACATTCATATCTCATAAAATTTAATCCCCGAAAAACAGTCTCAGCAGATTCAACAAATTCCGATTTTTCTGCCTCGCGCGCAATACGCACAGATTCTTCGTGACCAAATTTTCTCCATTCACCTGTTGCCATTATCATCCCAGGATTACTAAGCTCCATAGCCAAACGATTTAATTTTTTTCTCAACCAATTTTTCAACTGCGTCGCGCGCAGGCCCGAGCAATTTTCGAGGATCGATAAAATTTGCATCGGTTAATAATTTTTCTCGCACTGCCGATGTAAACGCAATTCGAATATCTGTATCAACATTCACTTTTGAAATTCCGAGCGCAATCGCTTTTTTTACTTGTCCTTCTGGAATTCCAACTGCATTGTGAATACGATCACAATCACCAACAATACTACAGCTTTTATGAAGTTCAACTATCAAATCATGTGGGACCGAGCTTGCGCCATGCAAAACAAGTGGTAGCGATGTAGCGGCAGCAATTTTTTTAAGTCGCACCAAATCGAGCGCT
>CALQYY010000040.1 GCA_943349075.1 Candidatus Magasanikiibacteriota bacterium | reverse complement strand
CTCGGATCAGCCGAAACAAACCCCGACAAAGGAATTATTTCATACACATCCCCTATCGGTGCAGCGCTCATCGGCCGCAGTGTTGGAGACACCGTCGAAGTTGCACTTGCTGATCGCAAGATTTCTTACAAAATTTTGAAAATCTCTTAGGTCGGCAGACGCAGCGGATTTATTGATTGTAGGTTCTGAGATTCAGAACTCGAAAACAACTTCTTCTTTTCGGCTAATCGAATCACCTCATTTGTTTTTTCATCCTGCTGGCGCGCTGCGATAACAAGGTCTCCGCGAACTTTCGCACACTCGCGCGTTGTGTGGTCCATCATGCGCTGCTCGGATGCTTTGATTTCTGCACTTATAATCGGTTTAACAAGTCCAGGAACGATTTCAGCAAGATCGGTTTTTGTAACACAATTTTGTGCCAAATACCGAAGTAATTCTGTTACCTCGTTTTTCGAATGCGTCGCCCGCTTCAAACTTTTTTTACCCTCCATAGGTTTAAAAATTATTTCTAATACAGACGTTATATCACAAACTTTTTTTCTGTCAAACGCAGTAATTTCCATCCTTAAAAATCGGCGCGCTATCAACTAAAATTCGCTCGATGTCGATGAAAATATCGATGTGATAGCGGCCGGTTTTGCGCTTGAGACCTGGTTTTGGATAGATCGTATGCTTTTCGCCAAGTGAGATGTGGAGGCCGCGCATGCGCTCGAACGCGGTGATGTCGTTGATCAAGGCGTGCTTGCCAACTGCGGGATTCAATCCGAGTCCAAATTCGCGAACAATCACTTCTTCGTCGGCCTGAATGAGCTCAAGAGTCTTTTTGAATTCTTCGGGCGCGTCCGGCGCGGTCAAGATGCTTTTTTCGATGTGAACAGGGAACGGTTCCACAATCTGCACATAATGTTCCGAATTCGCGTATGCAAACACCATCGCGTCGCCGTTCACCGCATCAAAATCCTGTGTTTCTGTGAAAACCTCACCAATCGGAAACGTGCCGCCGACATTTTTCATCTCAGAATAGTCACCGACATTCAATTTAGAATCTTCCATCTGCGCAGCATACGTGAGCCGTGTGCCCGCACATTCAACTACAACCTCTGACGCTGCATCAAGTTTAGATTTGAGAGCTTTGCCAAGCGGTCGGTAAAAATCAGGGTCGTAGGCAAGCGTATCAATGTACGTCTCGAACTGATCTTCGCTCATACGCGACAAGTGCATATGCTCGATCGTTTTGAGTCCGCGATTAAAAAGCTCGATGCGCAAACGAAACTCGTTCAAACGAAAATTCGTCGACTGCACCAAAATCACCACATCCCCCGGAGCGAGCGCATTAATACGTGACAATACAACGTCGGGTGTGAGCGTTGCGAAATCAACGAAATCGCCTTGCGGAAGCGCGGCACGGTATCCCTCAACTAAAATTCGCGTGAGCGGGGCTTCATCATCAAAAATAACAAGAGCTCGCTCCGAATCTTTGAGACAGATCGCCTCGCGAACCACTTCAGACAAATGCTTTGCTGCGCGCTGAGCTAGACTTTGCATAATTAATCACGCTTAAAAAGAGATTTATATGATTCCCAATATGCGTAGCCAAGATACGCATTGAGCGCACACACAACGAGCCCTGAAATCGCGTACATTGGGGCGACATTCAAATTAAACACAACGATTCCAACAGCAATTGGCGCAATGAAAATCGCAGCAAGCGCTGGCAAAAACCCAGCAACAAGCATGAGTCCCGCAACAAGTTCTGTGATTTTGATCATATGGAAAAGTCCGGTATCAACTAAAACTTTTGTCGCTTCAATCATCGGCGCTGGCATTCCCTCCATTGACTGGTTGACCGACGCAAGCCCTGACGCGCCGCTAAAAATCATAAGCACGCCAAAAAGCACGCGAATTGTTGTGAGAAGTTTTTTGTTTCGGAGGTTCATAGAAAGTAGAATAATTTCAAACCTACATGACAATACCGTATTTTTTTAGCGAAGTCCAATTTTTGAAAATTAAAAAACGCACTGCAACAGCCCCGAGTTTCGGTTGGTTGCAGTGCGGAGCGCACGTATGCGATCATCGCCAGAACTATTCAGGAAAAGCTTTGGCGGCATCCGCACTAAAGACGCTGCGGACTGAGATGTCGTCCCACGTTTCGGGCAGCGCTTCCGGAATGAGAAGCTCATCGTCACCTGTGTTTGCTGCGCTTTTCGATTGCCATTTCCCCTCCTTTCTGAACCTCATTTGAGGACCTTAATATTTTTTTCCGAATCCGCAAACACCTCCATTATATATATTGACAAGATCCACGTCTTTGCCCCACCCTGAATCAATCCGCATACCTACCAGGCCTAGCGCTTTGTAGGAATCGATCATCAGCTCATCATATCTGCGTCGCTCTTCTGATTCCCGTGCCTGCTGCTGAATAAAAACGATTTCATCGATCAGCCGATCTTCGATTAGCTGATTCCTGAACTGCATTTCTTCGAGATGGTTCTCCAATTCCTTGAGCTCACTCCGAAATGAATTGAGTCGAACTTCAAAAGAAGGATCGCCACGTCCAGCCTTCTCTCGCGCTGCCTCAAAATCTGCAGCCATCGCTTTCAGACGCGTCAGCAAAGATTCTTGTCTGCCCATTAGACGAATTAGCTTTCCTTGTCTTTCGTCACGAAGCATCTTCAAAGATTCCCACCCTTTTTTCCACAGCTCGTTATACTTCTTTGGATGATCCTTTATAAGCGCATCGAGATTGATTTCGGTGCACTTATTGCTATTTTGCATATTTTGAAGAATGTTGCAGTAATTCTCCATTTTCGCAACGAAAGCGGCTAACGAGGCTTCAATATCGATCTGTACCATGGAAACTCCTTTCCGATCATAAACATCGGAGATAACCAAGATACGCATCTTATACAGTATTTAGCCAATTTAAGCAAGCGTACGGTGCATGAGAAAATAATTGCAACGCCTATGCCAATTTCAAAAATTTTTTTAATTATTGAGTAAATTCCGGACGAAACAGCGCATGATTGTGATCACCATCAAAATACTTATCAAGCAGCCCCATTGTTTTGAGTGAATTTTTTATGTCTCCGCCGGATTGTGCCACAGCAAGCGATGGAGACGCTTGGTAATTGTAACGCGGCACTCCAACATATGTTTGAGGACTTTCTAAATCCGCAAGATACCCCTTGAGACGCTCCGAAAAAATGAGCGCATTCGCATGAGCTACCTCTGCTGAAACTCCACGTCTCGGATACAACACAATATCAGGGATAAGCGAGCCATCCGTATCATGCTCATTAATTACGGTATTAACTTTGAATGCAGTTAAATTTTTTTTAATGAACGGATCGGTCTTCATCACTTGCATCAAACGATCAAGAAAAAGCGGCATCACGTGTGCGGGAACAGAAACATGCAACTTGTATTCCCCAGCAAGCCGCGTTGCAGCACCTTCTTCTAAAAATGTATCCGCCTCACGCTGAACTCTTCGCACAGTCTCTGTATCTCCCCGTTTCTGCGCCTCTTCCATTTGCTTTCCGAAATCGTGAATGGCATCGTAATCATAACCAAGAATCTCTGCTCCTTTCTTATCATTTTTTGCATTTGTCATAATCGTGCCATTTTCAAAATGGCGATGTGTCTGATTTCCAAACGTAGTCGCCATCCCATTTTCAGCTGCAAATACATCACCATAAAACTTCGCACATATCATCGGCGACACATCTTCTAAGCCATTAATTGCAATCTCTTGTGATTGGCCTAATAGCCGCTGCGTGCGCAGCAAATAATCCGCGAGATGAAATCGGTCTTCAAATGTAGCCAGCGGTTTTCCCGTCATTGGATGAAACTGCGCATCCGCATATTCTGGAAACTGCTGCTCTGCTGCGACAACTTGCGCGCGCATATGTGCACGCACCGCATCATGAATTCCAAGCGTATTTGTGATGCGATCAAGACTTTTGCTGCCATACAAAACCTCAGAAACCAACGTTTGAATCTCTGTCTTATGATAGTTTTTTTGAGATCCTAGAATTTCCTCAGGTAGCTCGTCAATAAAATTAAAAAGTGATGCAGCATCATTTACCACCCCTTTTTCCATTGTTTTTCCGGCCGCGGATTCAAAATGTTGCTGCATAAATTTATAATAATTCGAGTGCCTGCGCTGGTTTCAAAATCGCGCGCGGATTTGTTTTCCACTCATCGGAAACATCGACATATAACTCAATTTCGTTTCCGTCGGGATCAACGATATAGAGACTGTGGGTCACGCCGTGATCCGTTGCGCCAATCAACGGCACATGATTCGCAACTAACTCTTTGTGCGCCGCTCGCAAATCATCATCGCTATCGCCGATTTTGAATCCAATATGATAGAGCCCTGGCTGCGGCTCGCGTGCTTTGTGCGGAATGCCACCTACTTCAATTAAAAGCATTTCATGATGTGAGCGACCAGCGGAAAACACAGCAATACCTGGTTCTAATCCTACTACGGGAAATCCGAGCACATCTCGGTAAAACTGCACAGCGCGATCAATATTCGTTACGTACAAAACGACATGGCCGAGTTCTTTGATTTGCATATGATTTGTATTTGTTCAAGTGTAACAATGTTTGAATAACAATTCAATTAAACAAAATTACACTCCAAACACAATAACCAGAGTAATAGTATCACCATTCTCGATGTGTTCCTTTTTGCGAACCTCTTTTTTGATCGGCAAAATATAGGCTCCAACTTTTGAATCGGGAAAAATCGATGTTCGCCACGTAGTTGCCCCAATTGTTACTTGCACCGGCACCGATCCCCACCCCCTTCGCACAGGCGCAAATCGCGTTTTGATTTCCGCCGATTCTTTTTTCGGAACGGCAATAAAATGCCACGCGTCCAGACCTGGATAGAGCCAGATATTTGTTGTAATGGTGTAGGAATTATTTTCCATTGGTAACTTACTTTTATGTCAGCTAAATGTACACTGATTGACAGTATTAATCAAAAGTGTTAGATTGCAGCCAATTATAGTCCGGCGTGGCTATGGGATGTAGAAGCTGTGTTGAGCAAACAGCTTTGAGTAAGACTAGTGGCCCTAACCGGTCGCAATGCCTAGATGCGCTCTGGCCTCGACAACTTCTTTTCCTAGCGGGAAGATGCGTGTCGAGGCTGTTTTATTTAAACAAAGGCTGCTGGGTTATTGTCCACCCTTCTCGAAGCGCGCAGGAAAATCAAAACCAAGCGGATTGCTATCTCTGGTCGGCGAGAAAGACACAACTCGCACGAGATCTGGTCTATCTTGCCAAAATTTGAGCAGCACCTCGGCAGGCGCCACAACCAATACAGCATTGACTTGGACTGATGTTTCCGCAATGAGAATCCTCTCAGGATTGAGGTCGGACACACCAAGTCGCCCGTTCAAAGCAGCTAGAGTCTCACCACCGATATTTGAGCACGGTATAGAATCGAAAGGGATGGTTGAGACTATGTCCAAGGGCTTCGTGTATGCGATTACTCTCTCGCAAGTTGCTTGCAGAGGCAAAAGGACTGACGCCAACTCGGTCAGGGGCATTGGCGCATCAAAATAGACATAAGCTGGATTCGTCTTATCCATCTTGGCCAACAACTGACCGTGTCTCACGAATAACTCGGTCTGATGCTCCGCTCCAGGTTGAATACGAACGCAAACTTGCGGCCGACCAACCGCTACCAAGCCTTCCCTACATGTCCCGACGATGATTTTATCGGAGATAGAAAACGCAACGAAAATAGCGGCCACAACAATCGTTACTACCGCAAGGACAAGGGCAACTCGCCGTGAAACTCGGTATCGCATTCTAATCATCATAATAGACTCATAATATCACACCACCGATTATCGGCAATGCATTTGATACTGACTTATTGGCTAGGCTATTTCCGCAGTATTTTCGAGGGCGAGCACAACTAAAAACACCCAGCCGGGGCTGAGTGCGTTTAGTGGCTTCGAGGCAGGGATTCGCCTTCGACGCGAACCATGTCGCGTCTCGTTCCGGGGCACGCGCTATGTATGCTGCGCACGCTCGCATACGCGCGAGCCCGTTCGAATCCCTCTACAAATCAAAGTAAAAAGCTGACCTTGTGGGTCAGCTTTTTACTTTGGCTCCGAGGCAGGGATTCTCGCTCGCTCCGACTCGCGCACCGGGGCGCTGCGCACCGACCTGCCCCCAGCAGGTCTCTCGCGCCCTTCGAATCCCTCCATCTTGAAACTAAAGTAAAATACTCACCACAAGGGTGAGTATTTTACTTTGGCTCCGAGGCAGGGATTCGAACCCTGGACCAATGAGTTAACAGCTCACTGCTCTACCACTGAGCTACCTCGGAATGCCGACATAATATAGCAGATGTCG
>CALQYY010000039.1 GCA_943349075.1 Candidatus Magasanikiibacteriota bacterium | reverse complement strand
TATGCATATATTAAGTTTCCGTTTGAGCGTCGTGAGGCATATTTAAAATTACAGACCGAGGCGCGCACTATGGGTCGGGGACTGTGGGCGACCACAACATGTAGTGGTCGGCGTTAAATGCGTGTGCTATAATCGTTTCAATTATTTATAACTCATATTTTATGTGCGGAATGTGCTCACATGGTGAAAAATGTAATGGAATGTGTCTTCAGGCGGGTCTTTTTCTTATTCGCTTGGGACTTGGTGTAGTATTTTTGGCACATGGTATTCAGAAATTGCAGGGTATCGACGGTGTTATTGGTTTCTTTGGAAAAATTGGCTTGCCAGCTTTTCTCGCATGGGCTGTTGCAATCATCGAAACATTAGCTGGTGCAGCAATGATTCTTGGTGTATTTACAGGTTTTGCAGGTCTTTCGTTGGCGATTATCATGCTCGGTGCAATTTTCACAGCAAAGAAAGCTGCTCCATTTATGGGCGGTTGGGAATTTGATTTCGCACTTTTGACTTCAGCGCTCGGTGTTGCGCTTCTCGGTCCTGGAAAATATGCAGTTTCATGTCTTTTTGCTAAATGCAAAAAAGGTGCTGCAAAAAAGGAAGAGGAAGGATGCTGCGGAGGTGGTTGCTGCACAAAGTAATTAATAAAACTATGTTGATTGTTGGAAATAATGCTCCTGACTTTAAGCTGTCAGATGCAAACGGCAATCAGCATTCACTCAGAGATGCGCGTGGCAATTGGGTACTTATCTACTTTTATCCAAAGAATAATACACCGGGTTGCACAAAAGAAGCGTGCGCTTTGCGCGATCAGTTTCCCAAGTTCAAAAAACTTGGGATTACTGTTTTTGGAGTGAGTGTTGATTCTGCTGCATCCCATGCTAAGTTTACTGAGAAATACGAATTACCTTTCACACTTCTCGCGGATACGGAAAAAGAGATGGTGACTGCGTACGGTGTGTGGGGAAAGAAGAAGTTTCTTGGACGCGAATACATGGGAACGTCTCGATGGTCGTTCTTGATCGATCCAGAGGGCAAAATTGCGAAGATTTATGACGCAGTTAAACCCGCAACACATGCCGAAGAGGTTCTTGCTGATTTAAATGAGCTCATGAGCAGCTATGGAAAATAAATTGCTGATCCCAGTTCTTCTAGGAACTGCGCGCGAAGGCCGGCAGTCAGAAAAGGCGGCTATCTATGTGTCAGAGCAACTCATCGCTGCGGGTTTTGATGCACCGCTTGTCGATGTTCGCGATTACGCAGTCGGTGTTACTACTCCACCGTGGATTCCAAGCGAGGCATTTGCATCGTGGAAAGAATTAATGGGTCGCGCGGACGGACTTGTTATTGTGTCGCCAGAATATAATCACGGCTATCCGGGTGAGTTAAAAATCGTGCTTGATTCACTCATGGCAGAATACGCGCGCAAGCCAGTTGGAATTTGCGGTGTTTCGAGTGGTGGATTTGGAGGTGTGCGCGTTGTTGAACAGCTTCGATTGGTTACAATCAATTTTCAGATGGTTCCACTCAAGGCAACGATTCAATTTTCGAACATCGAAACGTTCGAATCTGCGAAATATGATGAAGGTGTGAAGAAGTTTTGCGAGGAGCTTCAGTGGATGGCAACGGCGTTGAAAAACGCGCGATAAAAACCCGAACAAAAGCCGAAAATGAGGCTGTGGAAAACAGGGCTTGCCAAGGGGGGTAGGGGGGTGTAAGGTGGCCGCAAAGAGACCATCCTAACCCGCAAACCCTATGCGCCTAGACTGCATTCTTATGCGCGAAAACTTCTTTTGTGAGGATTTTGAAGACGAAACGGACGAAGTGCTGTAAATACCACATTCTGACGAAAACCGCCCTAAAAGGGTGGTTTTTCATATATTGACCATATTCCGTAAATAAGGTAGGCTCTGAGCCAGTTTGGGGATTTGGCGAATGCTCGTCAAAATCAGACAATGGACGCAGCAGGAGGACGGGATGGCACAGCTCAGCAGTTTTTTTCAAAGTATATCTCGAACGATCACCGATGATCAGTGGAAGATGTGGAGTGCGTGGTACGCGCGTATTCTATTCTTCCTCTTCCCGAAATTATGGAACGACATGGTTCTGGTCATCTTAGATGGTGACGGAAAAGTGCATCTTCGACAATGGATTCCAAGAGAAAAGGAGGACTCTGTTGATTGGTTACTGAACGCGTGGCAGTCCGTGTTTTGTGTGCATGCAATTTCTGGGAAAATTGTGTGTTACAGCGGGGACACTCCATTCGCTTTCGGTAGATTCACTTTTTTGAAAGACATTCCAACGATGCGGATTAGAAAGGGTACTTTTGCTGCGGGGTTTGAAGGAGTCTTCTACGAGATGACCTGGCCTGAGCTCGGGGAGATTCATGAGCTCGCAGTGCTTTCTGAGTTTATTCGCTCTGCCCAAATGCTCTTGCTTCGCATGCCCAGTGTCATACAGGGTCGTGGCACACACCTGCTTGTGGAAGCTTTAATTAGTAGTCTTAGGCAGTTGGATGAGTTTCGAAGGCGTGAGCGAGATGCTGGTGATCGGCAGATTGAACTGCTTAAGAGTATGAGGGCTGAGAGCGATCTCGCCATGAAAAAGGCTGTTGTCGAAAAACTTCAGCAGCTCGTAACCAGGCTCGAGGGAGCACCGGGTTCGCGCACTCATGAAGCCCTCAAGAATCGCCTGATAGTACTTGAGAGTTTGCTCGAGGCAGTGTCAGAGGCGCCTGAGTACTTTAAGATCGCTCTAGCTGAATACGAGGCCAAGCTTGTAGAATGTCGACGCCTCATTGGTTTGCGTGCGGCGAATCGGCGTCCTAAACGATAAGTTTGTTACCCCCCCCCAAGAATTCCTGACAGATCGAGACGCGACCTTGGCGTCTCTCTGTCAGCTTTTTTTATTCACTTCTCGGTATTCGCCTAAAAGTATTTTGCCTTTCTTTTATGCATTCCTGGACCCTGGCATAAAAGAAAGGCAAAATACTTTTCCACAGGGTTGCATATTTTTGCCAACTCATATACCTTAACTAAGTATGAAATACGAACCACAACCACTTCCATTTTCCGGAGCTCCCGAGGGCATCTCAGAAAAAACATTAACGACACATCACGATAAGTTGTATGTGGGTTATGTGAACAAGAAAAATGAGATCGAAGAAAAACTTTTACCTCTTCAAAATGGTGGTGATGTTGCGAGTGCAAACCAATCATACTCAGAACTTCGCGCATTAAAAGATGGCGAATCATTTTCTGCAAATGGTGTGTATCTCCATGAGTGGTATTTTGATGTGCTTGCAGGCGACGGTGTGCCTCAGGGCGCGCTTGCAGATGCGCTCGCTGCGCAGCATGGTTCGATTGAAAACTTTTTAAAATATTTTGCAGCGTGTGGCATGGCAGCGCGCGGCTGGGCAGTACTTGCATTCGACACGAAGGACAAAGCGCTCAAAGTGTTTATTTGTGACGCGCACAACCAAGGTGGTGTGTGGGGCGCAATTCCGGTTATTGTGCTCGATGTTTACGAACATGCATATTTCATGGATTACGGTAGCGATCGCAAGGCATATATCGAAAGCTTCTTCAAACAACTAAACTGGGCGCGCGCAAATGAACTTTTTGCCGCGATCAATAAATAATGTTCTTTTGCAACTCGTATGGCACAAAATGTAGTAGTATTTGAAATCACTCAGGAAAATCAGTCGGAAATCGAAGATATTGCAGCATATCTTTCGCAGGTCTATGGTTTTGATTTTCCGCTTGACCTGCTTGAGGATTGTTTTACGCAGGTGCGTGAGCTTGAAGCAGTTCGTTTAATTGCAGATCGTGTGCGGCAGAGAATTTCGATTGATCCGGATGATATTTCGGACGACGACCGAATGGATCGTCACGTACAAAGACTCCAGCGCGCTTTTCAGTATTACGTTGATGAACATTTGAATTAAAATTTTATGTCACGCGAAGTTGTTTTTGACATTGAAACGCAAACACAGGCGGGAGGCTCAATGAAGGATATGCGCGTGTCGATTGTTGTTGCATATTCATACGAGGATGACACATTTCATTCGTTTCGCGAAGAGCAACTCAAAGAAATGTGGCCGCTGTTTGAGCGCGCAGAGCGTATCATTGGCTATAACTCAAAGTCTTTCGATCTTCCAATTTTGCAGAATTATTACGCGGGCGATCTTTCAAAAATTCCGCATCTCGACATGCTTGAAGAAATTAAGCGGTCTGCGGGATTTCGCCCAAAGCTCGATGACATCGCAAAAGCAACGTTAAACACACAGAAATCTGGCCATGGATTGCAGGCGGTTGAGTGGTTTAAAACAGGTGAGTTCGATAAAATCGAAAAATATTGTATCGATGATGTTCGTATTACGCGCGACGTTTACGAATATGGAAAGACTCACAAACAGATTTTTTATCCTGATTTGACGGGAAACATGAAACCGATTCCGGTGAAATTTGGTTTAGATCGTGTGATTGCGAGTGCGGATGGCGTTGCAGCGGGAACTGGAATGAATTTAACATTGCCATTTTAAAATCTATGCTCAAACGATTTCTCGAAAAAATGCTCGGCAGACTTGCGCGAGCAGTTGTTAGAAAATATCGCCCCAAAATTGTTGCGATTACGGGGTCGGTAGGGAAGACAACGACGCGTGCGGCGTGCGTTGCTGTTTTGAGTGTGAGTTTTCGCGTTCGTGGATCCATAAAGAACTACAATAATGAGCTTGGGGTTCCAATTTCGATTATTGGCTTTGATGCGCCGGGTCATTCGATTTTCAAATGGATTGGAGTTTTTTTGAAGGGTGTGTGGCTGCTTCTTGCAAATGATCCACTTTTTCCTCAGGTGTTGGTTTTGGAAATGGGTGCGGATCATCCGGGAGATTTGGCATATCTCATGTCAATCGCGCCACCGGACGTTGGGGTGATTACGGCAGTTTCTGCGGCGCATACAGAATTTTTTAATTCTGTTGAAGGAGTACTCGAAGAAAAAAAAGTAATGATAACAACGCTTGCCGAGCATCATTTTGCAATCATTAATGGTGATGATGAACGCCTTACATCGATTGCGGGAGAGGTAAGTGCTCGACTTGAGTCGTTTGGTTTTTCACATGATGGTCAGGTGAAGGTGCTTAACGATTCAGTTGCGTATAACGAACAAGGGGGTCCAATGGGAGTACGTGCTGAGATTCGTGTTGATGGTCGTGAGATTGAGCTTCTTATTCCTGGGACGCTCGGAAAACCGGTGATCTATGCGGCGCTTGCGGGAATTTCGGTTGGACGTGCGCTCGGACTTGAGATTGGTGAAATTCAAAAAGGCCTTACAGCGTTTGTGCCGCCTGCGGGACGACTTCGCATTCTTGAGGGAATCAAACACACAACGCTCATTGACGACACATACAATTCTTCACCGCACGCAGCAAAAGCTGCTCTGAGTGCACTTGAATGCATTCAGACATCGGGGCATAAATTTGCAGTTCTTGGCGACATGCTCGAGCTCGGGGCGCTAACGGAGGAGGCTCATCGCGAAATCGGCCGTCTCGTTGTTGCTACAGGAGTTGCGACACTAATTACGGTTGGACCTGCGGCACGCTTTATTGCCGATGAGGCGCGCAGCGCGGGACTCGGGGAGGACCATGTATTTTCGTTTGATGCTGCGGCTGAGGCCGGTTCGTTTTTACAACAGCGCCTGCACGAGGGCGACGTAGTTTTGGTTAAGGGTTCTCAGGGTGTACGCTGTGAGCGTGTCGTCAAAGAAGTGATGGCAGAGCCGCAGGATGCGGAAAAATTGATTGTTCGTCAGTCGAAAGATTGGGTATGAATGAAGATGTATTTCACTTGGGAGTGAAGGCGCTAATTCGAAATGAGGAAGGTAAGTTTTTGTTGCTCAAAGAAAATACAGCGGGCTGGAAAAAAGTAGTGGAGCCATATTGGGATATTCCAGGTGGGCGCATTCATCGAGACGAAGATCTTGAAGTGGCGCTGAGGCGCGAAGTTTTTGAGGAAACAGGAATCCACGATTTTGCAGTTGTCGACCAGCTGCACATCACATTTTCAAAGTATCGGATACCAGCAGGTGATTCTGGGTTAGACACAGATGTTGGTGTTATTTTGAGTGCTTATATTTGTGAAGTCACAGGTGGTGCTGTCATCGCGCTGTCTGATGAATCGCTGGAGTGTGGATGGTTTACGGCGCTCGAGGCAAGTGAATTATTAGGTGTGAGATATCCGAAATCGTTTACGGAGCAGGTTAGGATTTTGTAGAAAGTTTTGTCGCGATTTTAGACTCGACATTTTCTGTGGCGCACTCGCACGGACTTGGGCTGCGAGGGTTGTGGAAGCAGTATCGATACTGGAAGTCTGTAGTCGCGCGACCACAGAAATTTCAGAAGTTGGAATTTTGAGGGAGATAGTTAGGGAAAAATTCATTTTTTTAACGCGTTCAGTTGTGAGCTCGGCGACTGGGCGATGAGCTTGACAAAACTCACATATTATGGGATGATTTCTCGTTCCTTTGTGCATGTTTTAAAAGCTGGTGATTCAATAAAATGGTTTCGCGTTGAACTTTTTTATTGGTTCGTCAGTT
>CALQYY010000038.1 GCA_943349075.1 Candidatus Magasanikiibacteriota bacterium | reverse complement strand
TATCATACCCGCACTACCGTAGACAGCAGGTTGGCTCCCAAAAAGCCTTATAAATCCTGCCGAGGTTGCCCATATCGCTCTCCTTGTAAGGGAGGCACTAGGTCGAGGGCGCCTTTATATTGTTTACGGCTAGCCAGCCGTAATTTTTTGTATGGCAAAATCTAGAATCCAAAAGGCAGGCGATCTTAAGACACTTACCGACAGCTTCAAAGCTGCAAAGGGCGTAGTGTTCGTAGATTACAAAGGCGTTACCGTTAAGAACGCGGGCAAACTCCGCCGTCAGGCTGAGAAAGTAGGTGTTGAATACGTGGTTGCTAAAAAGACCCTTATCAATATCGCAGCACGCGAAGCTGGCTTCGACCTCAATGCAAAAGAACTCGATGGTAACATCGCTGTTGCATTCAGTGCAGACGAAGTTTCAGCAGCATCGGTAATTGCTAACATCAGCAAGGAAGTGGAACAGATCAAAATCGTGGGCGGTGCTCTCGAAGGTCGTTTCATCACAACAGCTCAGGTGAAGGCGCTCGCTTCGCTCCCAAGCAAGCAGCAGCTTCTCGGTCAGCTCGCGTACGTGCTCAATGCACCTCGCGTTGGACTTGTTACAACTCTTTCGGGCATTACCCGTGGTTTCGTAACAGCGCTCCATGGTATCGAAGAAAAGAAAGCTTAACATTAATACTATGTCAGAAGACATGAAGAAAGAAGTTCCAGCAAAGTTTGCTTCACTCGTTGAATCAATCGACAAAATGTCAGTTCTCGACCTTTCAGAGCTCGTAAAGACTCTTGAAGATCACTACGGCGTTTCAGCAGCAGCTCCAGCTATGATGATGGCAGCAGGTCCTGCAGCAGCAGCTCCAGCAGCAGAAGAGAAGACTGAATTCGGCGTTCAGCTCGCTGAAGTTGGTGCAAACAAGATCGGTGTTATTAAGGCAGTTCGCGAAATGACTGGCCTTGGTCTCGCTGAAGCAAAGGCTCTCGTTGACGGTGCTCCAAGCATGGTTAAGGAAGGCGCTGCAAAGGCAGAAGCAGAAGAAATGAAGAAGAAGCTCGAAGAAGCAGGTGCAAAAGTTACTCTCAAGTAATCTTTCTCCCAAGCTTTTTAAAACAACCGCCGAAAGGCGGTTGTTTTTTATTTGTATTTAGCTAAAAAGGTGTGTTTATCTTGACAAAATCATTTTTTTATGTTATATTGTTTTGTTCGATTATGCGAATGTTGACCATTAAAGTCTAACCTGGGTTACAGCAGCACCAAATATATATTTGGTATTACTGCAACCCAGGTTTGAAGAGAACCTTTTCTGGAGGACAGTAACATGAGCGCACAGAACATTACGAACGATCTCAAGGGTTTCTTTGATGCGGTCGAGCACTGGAAGCAGTGGATGCTCAGCAACTCGTGGGCCGCGACGGCTCTCGATATTGCCATGACCAAGCCGCAGGGCGCCGAACACAACAGTAACTGGTACATGACCGCGGACGGCAGCGTCTGGGCGAGCATGGGCGAGCACTGGTACATCGGCACACGGATCGACAGCGAGCCGTTTGCTCCGTACAATTTCCAGCCACAGTTCAAGCGCGGTGGCGAGAAGGTTGAGCGGGGTTCCGTTGTTTCGGTTAAACGCCTGGATGACGGCACCATGATCAACTTCGTGAAGAAGGCGACAGACTGCATGCAGGAGGATTGGTGCTGGTACGTGAAGCGTGCAGGGAGGAGCTATTCGACACGCGAGTACTGCGAAAGTGCCTTGGCGCGCACCAAATGCGGGACCGATGTGGCGGACTTGCTTCTCGCCAAGCGGGTCGAGGTCGAAGTCTGGATTCGCGAGCGTGCAGCAATGTACGGTCCGGAAGGCCGGGCTGATACGAAGGTCTGGGGCTCAGACTGGATGGAGCTGATCAAACAGTTCGCTCCTGACAAGGCCCAGACAACGCTGCCCGATCCCGGCTCGGTTTCCAGCCGACTGCACATGGTGCTCGACGAGCTCGCGTGCGGTCGACAGATTCGGGGCTACGCGTACTAGTCGCAACACAGCCTGCGACAAACCACGGCAATGTGGTGAACAAGGTGATAATTGAGGATGATTGCCCATCCTCTTTTTTATTTAAAAATTATTTCCCAAGATTTATTTTTATAACTCGCGATGAGTCGGTCAGTCCAATCGCGACTGTTTCATTTTTATCGATTGCGATTTGATTTATTTTTTCAGATTCAGGATATACAAATTGTGTGATTAATTTTCCGTCGCGGTTTGTTTTGAGGATTCGGTGATTTTCTGTGTCGAGGAAATAAATATTTCCAGATGAGCTCGGAATGATTTGCTGAATGTTTTTTATCTCAGGCAAAACGCCGGTGACTTTGAAGGACTGCGCTTTTCCGGCAGTGTATTTCAAAACAGTGCCCGCGCTCGTGCGCATCCACACAGAATTATCGATGGCAAGTGCGGTGACACCTGACGGCTTGCTGTTGTCGGTGATCCATTGTTTTCCTGCGCTGTATTCGTTTGATGAGCTATCGTAGCGAAATAGTGTGCGCGCCGATTCGTTGAATGTGTACATGCGGCCGGCGTAGAAGGTGAGTGCTGATGATTGTGCGTCGCTTGGAAGCCAGTTTACAGAAACGTCGGCGCTCGTTTTTCCGTCGATTGAAAAAGATTTGAATTTTCGATTGTCGAATTCGGCAACAATGCGTTTGTTTTGTTCGTCGAAATAAATTTTTTGCGCGCCAGGAGCTGAGCCGATTTTTTTGGTTACGCTTCCACGAATTTCAATATCACCCGTTTCTGAAAGTGTGATGAGCTGAGTACCGGTATGCGCAACAATTTTTGCACTGACCGGATTTTTTTCGTCGAACTCAGATACTGCCGCCGCAACAATGTGCAAAATCTTGTTTCGTTTTTCTGTTATATCAGCCTGGAGTGCAACGCCGTCGTCGCTCGATTTAATTTTTTCTGACAAGTTTGCAAACAAAGCTTCGGCCTCAAGCAAAGAGCTTTGTGCGACAGTTTCGTTTTGATATATGAACGACTCATCAGCCGCATGAACTTTTTCGCGAACCAAATTTAGTGTATCAATGGTTGATTGTTTTTGTGAGCTGAGCGAGCGCGATAACGCAACAGATAAAATTGCAGCGAGCGCGATGATGAAAATGCCGATTGCAAAATACATGCTGTAGCGGCGTTTTGATGGGAGTGCAGAAAAACGGGAGGTGATTGTTGATCGCGTTGAGTCGATTGCGTTTTTGAATGAAACTGTTTTCGCAATTTTTTCGGTTGGAACAAATGTTTTGTGTTCTTTGATGTAGTCCGCTGTTTTTTGAGCTGAATTCACCAATGTTTTTCCGCTACTAACAACCGCAGATTGCGCAAGTTTTAAAATGTTGGTTACGATTTTGTCCTTTGGAATTGTCAAAACGGGTGGTGCTAAAATTGTTGCTGTGTCGCGCGTTTTGTTTAACAGCTCTGACATTGAACTATTTGATTTGCGGGGTACGGCTGTTTCGTTTGCAACTTTTTGCTGCATGATTTCTTTTGTTTCATCGAACGCGCGAACGAGGCGAATCCATGTGCCTGCAAAGGAGTATTCAGATGAAAGGTCGTTTAAAACACGGAGCATGTGATCGTTCACATCCGCCATTGATTTTGATTCGGAAATTTTTGCAAGTCGGTCGGCGCTAAAAAATTCGGTAACGCGCGGCGTTGCGAGCATGAATTGGTCGTCGACGCGCAAAACGCCCGTCACAACGTTTGAAAAAAGTTGACCCGGGATGTCGGTTGAATCAGGATCGACCATGCTCATCGAGTGCCACGCCTCGTCTTTTCGATAAAAAAGAAGTGCTGCAGGATGCCCGTGAATGGCGAGGTAGAGCGATGTGTTGCAAACAACAGCAACGGCCATGTTGATTTCTTCGTTTGCATGTTGCTTCAAATAGAGACTGCTTTGTGTGTTGAGTTGGCCCAAAATCGCTTCAAAATGATTTTCGACGTTGGTTGGAACACTTTTGTAATAGCTTTCGATTGCAAACTCGATCCATGCGCGAACCATCTGAATTGTTTTTGGGGTTGCGCCCGAAAGTTCAGCGATAGCAAAAAAATACCCGTGCGTTGCAATTTCATTTGCAGCTGGCTGGGCGATTTCTAGGAAAACATGAGATTTTGACTCGTCACGGCCCTCAGCGAGGAAGTCGTGGAAGCGGAGTTCGATGCGATCGCTCATACATTGACCGGAAGGGTCATGGAGATTATACTAAATTGCGTTACTGACTACAAACATTGGCCTATGCTCGAGCACCTTTTTGGCTCAAGAACACGAGTTAAACTTTTGCGCATCTTTTTTCGCGACGCGAACAAGGTGTTTTATGTGCGTGAACTCACGCGTCTTTTGGATGTGCAAATCAATGCGATTCGCCGAGAGCTCGCCCATCTGACCAGTTCAGGGATCATTATTGCGGTAACCGATGAGATTTTGCAGGATGTGTCGGACGATCCGCACGAAGGGAAGCGAAAGTATTATCGTTTGAATGAAGAATCTGTTTTGTGCCCTGAACTTCGGGCGCTTCTTTTAAAATCGCACATGCTCGGCGAGCAATCGCTTGTTTCTGAATTTGAATCAACGGGAAAAATTCAGATGCTGCTTTTTACGGGAATTTTTACAAACACAAAAGAAACACCAATTGATATTTTGGTGATCGGCGATATCGAAGATCGCGCAGTTTCAAAAATCGTAAGTGAGTTTGAACATGAACACGGCACCGCGGTTCGATATACAATTTTGTCGGCACAAGATTATTACGAACGTCGCCAACTCATGGATCGGTTTTTGTATTCAGTTCTCGACGCGCCGCATGAAATCCCATTTAATAATTTGAAACGTCTATGAAGATGCTTGTTATCGAACCGCTTCCGGAGCGCGGCATGCGTGTAAGAATTACAGATGGCGTTTCGTGGAAAGCTGAAAAAACGCTTGAGCACGGGCAGGATATTGTTGCTGCAATTCATGCGCTTGGACGTGCAGGGGATGGCTGCAAGGCAATTGTTGTGCGCGGGAAAATTGGAAGTTTTTCGGCAAGCCGAACTGCGCTTGTTGCAGGAACGACGCTCGGTGCGACGCGCGGAATCGAACTGGTTATTGTTGAGGATTCAATTGAGACAGTCGAAGAGTTGCGTCGCGCGCTTACGCATGTGAAAAAGAAATTCGAATACGAACATCCGCCAAACATTTCATAGACCTATGAATAACTACACCAAATATCGCATTTATGAAATGCTGCCAGGAATACTCGTGTGGTCTGTTTTAATTAGCGGATTTGTTTTGAGTTTTTTGAAGCCGCTGTGGGTGATCTATTTTGTAATTTTGTTTGATTTGTATTGGGTTTTCCGCGTGGTTTATTTTATTTTCTATCTACTCTTGTCGTGGCGATCGTATGAGATGACGAACAAGATTGAGTGGATGAAAAAACTTGCAACGCTCGGCCCGAAAACAGATCAATATCTGCACTGTGTTTTTTTGCCTGTCTATAACGAAGACGAATCGGTTGTTCGCGAAACGCTTGAGGCTCTGATTGCGTCATCGTTTCCAGCCAAGCGCATGATTGTCGTGCTTGCAGGTGAAGAGCGACAGAAAGAATATTTCACCAAGCTTGCACCGAAAATCACAGACGAATTTGGTGATAAGTTTTTTTCGTTTATCACCACGATGCATCCGGCAAATCTTCCGGGTGAAATTCCGGGTAAGGGTTCGAATTTGCATTACGCGGGCCACATCGTAAAACAATGGCTCGACGATCATTCAATTGCATACGGCCGCGTTATTGTTTCAACATTTGATATTGATACGATTGTTCACGAGCACTACTTTGCGTACCTCACATACCTGTACGCGAATCATCCAAACCCAACGCACGCATCGTTTCAGCCGGTCGCGCTTTTCAACAATAATATTTGGGAGTCTGCGGCGCCGCTTCGCATTATGGCGTTTGGAACAACTTTCTTTTTGCTCTTCGCGTTTGGTCGCCCTGAAATCATGACGACGTTTTCGTCGCACAGTATGAGTTTTCAGGCGCTTGT
Organism: Candidatus Magasanikiibacteriota bacterium; assembly: GCA_943349075.1. Classification (GTDB taxonomy): domain Bacteria; phylum Patescibacteriota; class Patescibacteriia; order Magasanikbacterales; family 2-02-FULL-50-9b; genus 2-02-FULL-50-9b. The sequence continues at coordinate 543 of CALQYY010000038.1, read as the reverse complement.
TGATGTTGGTTTTTGGCAGAAGGATATTGTGAGTGAAGACTCGCGTATATTTTTCCAGTGCTGGCTCCGTTATGGTGGAAATTATGAAGTGGTCCCAATGTTTTTGCCGGTATCAATGGATACGGTGAGCGATCCGTCGTACAAAAAAAGTATCGTCAATTTATACAAACAGCAGCGTCGTTGGGCGTGGGGCGCAGAGCACATTCCATTTTTGCTGTGGAATTTACCGCTTCACCCAGAGATTCCGCTCGGTCAGCGTATTCACAAACTCTGGAGTCAGTGGGAAGGAAAATTTTCGTGGTGCACAACATCGATTTTTATTTTGGTGTTTGGACGTTTACCACTTCTTGTTGCAGGCGATTCAGTTCGCAGCACAGTGCTTTTTCAGAACACACCGCACATTCTCGAATGGCTCATGTTTGCGTCGATGGGAGGACTTGTGTTTAGCATGGTTTTATCACTGCGTTTGCTCCCACGTCCGCCGCACAGCACAAAAAAATCAATGTGGATTTTCATGCTCCTTCAATGGATTTTGGTTCCAGT
>CALQYY010000037.1 GCA_943349075.1 Candidatus Magasanikiibacteriota bacterium | reverse complement strand
CGGACTAAAAACCGTGTCGAGCATTATTTTTTGAAACCGTTTAACTTCGCGCGCATACAGCGCCCACATTCCCGTCATCATACGTTTGAATTGTTAGTCAGCTTCAAGAAAATCTGCTCGAGTGATGCTGATTCTGAGCGGATTGTTTTAATGTTGCCCTTATAATGTGTGGTGAGCGCCGTCATATCGCGCCCAAGATCAGTCATCGGAAATTCATAGTCCGATCCTACCTCAGTCACACCATCCAAATGTGGAACACATCGATCAAAGAGTTCAAAATGAATCGCGTTCTTCGAAAACTCTTGTTGAATATCTTTGAGTTTTCCATTTTTGATAACGCGACCATGGTCGATGAGTGTAATCGACTCACACAGCTGCTCCGCTTCTTCGAGATAATGCGTGGTAAACAAAATTGTTGTTCCCTCTGCATTGAGACGACGAACGAGCGCCCAAATTTTTTGGCGAAGCGACACATCAACTCCCGCCGTCGGCTCATCCAAAATCAAAAACTTCGGCTTATGCAAAATTGCTTTTGCAATCATAAGCCGGCGCTTCATACCACCCGACAAATTTCGCGCACGGTCCTTAAGTTTGTCGATCAAATCAAGTTCAGTGAGCACCTCACGAATGCGCGCACCACGCTCGTGTTCGGGCACGCCGTACATTCCCGCAAAGTAATACAAAACTTCTTCAACAGTGAACGCCATTTCAACAACAATTTCCTGCGGAACAACACCGAGCATCTGTTTTACTTCTGTTGGGTGCTCCGTAACACTCGCGCCGTCGACAAGAATCGTTCCTGCGTCTGGGCGCTGCATCGCACTGATCATACTGATGAGCGTCGACTTACCTGCGCCGTTTGGACCGAGCAAACCGTGGATCTTGCCCTGCTCAATGGTGAACGAAACGTCGTTAACCGCAATGAACGGATCTTTTTTGGGCGTCTCAAATTTTTTTGTTACGTTGGTGATTTCGAGAGAGTGCATGAGAGGAGTGGTTAGGAATTGGTACTATACGAGAATTTGGACGGGCGTGCAAGGTTGACTGATGTACAAAAAGCTGCCATGATTCCCCTGCCAACTACCCGGCAGGAGGTGCCCTTTGGAAAAGAACGAACCGCTCAATCCCGAGCAAATCAATATTGTCGTCAACAGCTTCAAGGAACTGTTGCCCTCAATCATCGAAATGGCGATTGGTCTGACGAACATGGGTTCGCAGGTCGCCGGCAACCATGTCTACTTTGGCATCACGCAAATTCCGAAGAACGCGACAAAGCCGACGATCAACACGACTCAGATCCTGCCCCCGACTGGCGCAACCAACTTCCTTGCCCCCTATGCGCTGCGCAATGCGGATGAAGAACCGCAAAGTTTGGAGCGTGTGAAGGCAAAGTGCCGGAAACTTTGCTGGCACTTCATTCGGCAAGGTCACACGTCCGGCTTCGATGACCGCGTCGAAACGCGTGGGATGCCTGAAGGAGAGTGGGGTGGCGCATTCGTCGTCGGCGACGGAACCATCATCGTCGGCCTATCCGGGCTAACCGAGAAGTTGTCCGAAGCGGTTCTGCTCGTCGCTTGCGTCGAACTCGACCTGCTGACACGCGAGGAAGCGCGGGAGTACTCACGACCGCTTCCGCCTGGCGGCGTACCTCTTGGCCATGGCCGGCGCTATCACGACCAGTTCTTCGAACCAATCTTGGTAGAGTGGGAAGCCCTGAAAGACAAGCGGCTCGCGGACACAATCGCAGAGCTCGAAGCCACCGCCGAGTTGTTCACGGTCTGAGACCGACAATCCTGGACCCAACCGTCAGAAACCCACCATGTAGCCGCGCGCCGCATGGGTCGTCAAGGGTTTCTTTTTCTATTTAAGCCCCCACCTCCCAAGCCTTGATTTATTATTACCTATCTGATACACTCTTCAGTGCACGGTGGCCATAGTGAAATGGTTATCACGCGAGTTTGTGGTACTCGCAGTACGGGTTCAATTCCCGTTGGCCACCCCATAAAAAATCCGCGCCTTCGGGCGGGGATTTTTTATTTGGCCAACGGGAATTGAACCGGCAGGAGCGAGGCGACGAGAGATTCCCGTCCTTATTTTTTCACCGACCACTCAATCGGCAACGTCCCCGTAAATGGATAATCCCCAAACAACACATCAGCGACACCCTCTCCCTCGCTCCCCGGCAACCACGCAGCAACAATTGCATCCCAATCACCCGTATCTACTCGAATATCAAGCGGGCGACCAGAAACTATAACCACAACCATTTTTTTGCTTGCAGCCCGAACTCGCGCAACCGTTTCTAAATCCTCCTTCGTAAGCATGGGGTGGTCGCTATCCCCAAAACCTTCCGCATATGGCGACTCTCCGACAACGGCAACACCAACATCTGCCAACTTTTGTTCCCCAGAAAATTCTCCGGATTCACTATAGTCAACACGAGTACTGCGCGCAACCGCATTTTTAATTCCATCCAAAATCGTTGTGCCCGGTATCCAGTTGCCATCAATTCCCTGCCACTCAACGGTCCATCCACCCGATTGCTTGCCGATATTATTCGCAGCCGATCCGGCCACAATAATATGCGCTGCATTTTTGCTGAGCGGCAGACTCTCATGTGAATTTTTCAAAAGCACGAGTGATTTACGAACCGCTTCACGCGCAACTTCTCGATGCTCCTGCGAACCAACAGTCGTAAGGCTTGGTGCTCCGCCGACAACCCGCTCAAATAATCCCGCCTTAAATTTCGCCGACAAAATTCTCCGCACCGCATCATCAAGTCGCTCCTGCGAAACATCACCCTGCGCCATTGCCCGCTGCATATTTTCTATGAAATTTTTATAATCCGTCGGCAGCATGACCATATCAACGCCCGCATTGATCGATGTCACAACCGCGTGATATTCGCCGCCCGGAATTTCATAAATTCCCGCCCAATCCGAGACAACAAAACCCTTAAACGCGAGTTCGCCTTTTAAAACGTCTGTTATCAAGTAACGACTCCCCACAATTTCTGTGCCCTGCCAGGAGGTGTGACCCACCATAACACTTTCAACTCCCGCACTAATTGCAGTAATAAACGGCGGCAAATGTTTAGCACGAAGTGTTTTCTCGTCAACCAGTGTCGCACCCTGGTCGATTTTAAATTGTGAATTTGTCGAACTCCCCCATTCCATTGCGCCCGCTGCGACATAATGTTTTGCCGTTGCGATAACGTGCGCCTTTCCAGAACCCGATTGCAAACCTTTGATATAGGCTGCACCCAAATCGCTCACAACAGTCGAACTCGAACCAAACGTTTCATAGACCCGTCCCCATCGAGTATCCTCAACCACATCCAAACCAGGTGCAAAATTCCACTGAATACCAGTTGCAACTAACTCATCTGCGGTAATCACGCCAATTTTCCGAACCAAATCCGCATCATGCGTCGCCGCAAGCCCAATTTCATGTGGAAAAATTGTTGCACCCGGAACATTCGCATGCCCATGCACCGCATCAACGCCATATAGCAGCGGAATCTTTAATCTACTTTTCTGCGCAGCATCTTGAAACTGCCGAACCATTTGCAACCACCCAGCCGGCGTATTTGCCTCAGGCTTATCACCTCCACCGCTTAACAAACCGCCAGCCCCATACCGCGCGATATCATCGATTTCTTGAATGGCGTTTTTATCAACCAATACCAACTGACCGATTTTTTCATCAATCGTCATTTGGCGTAACAAATTTTCAACGCGCTCGTCGTTTGATTGTTTATTTTCTACAATTTTGTTCGATGAAATTAAAAAACTGAAACCTAAAAATATAAGTCCAGCTGTAACAAACAAAAGAGTTTTATTCAAAAATTTCATTTTAGTAAAATAGTCCGCTATGGACCAGTGTGATACATCACTGACTCTAAACTTGCGAACCTCTCAAAATGCTGCGGATATGACAATACGACCACCAGTGGCTCGTGAGCAGTATCAAAACCAATCAAACTCGACTAATCAACAAACTTAACCATCTCCCCCGCAACCCCAAACAACATATTCATGCGCTCGTGCATTAGCTCTTCATCTCGAGGATTAACTTCGAATTTTCCAAACCAATCGATATAAAATGGTGAAAGTAAATCTCCTTCAATCGAAAATAAAACAGCATCTCCCGAGAATGCTACTCGAAAATGTTCGAACTTTTTTGCCAACTCTAAAAAATGCTGTTGAGCGCCCGGAGTTAAAACTTGCATAATTTCTGTCGCATTCGACTCCTCTGCATCCGAATGCTTCACAACAAATTTTTTATTGAACTCAATGGATTCGAGCTGAATATCTTTTTCAACAAAAATCACGCCTGGCATTTCTTCGCGAATATAGAATGGTCGCTCGACAACTCGAGGCATTTGAAATGCCATCAGCGTTGCTTCGTGTGAAACACGGTGTTTACCAGACCCTGTCTCATAGTGGTGTAACCCCATCCAAAAGCTAATCTTTTTCCCATTTATCAAAGTTTTTCCCCAATACTGCTCCCCAATTCCCTTACCACCACCCCTTCTTAAGATTGGAAATTTTTTCTGCATCTCATTTAATCTCTGAATTGATTTTCGAGGATCGTAGAACCATCCATTTTTTTCAGCGACCAAAAAATTGGTCATTGATTTTTTTACACTAGCTCCATGACCAAACAAACCAAACACTCCTGCTAGTAGGAAAAATATTACACCTCCGCTAATTTGTATTAATAACTCAAGATCTTCTTGTGGAATTATTGTTGCAAAAGCAATGGCAACTATCAAAAAAATGACGACGAATGAACCTAAAATATATGCCTTATTTCGAATCGCGTTCGGATATTTTTGAAAATATAAAAAATCATTTCTCATTGTCGCAATTTGTGGCGCAATCTCACTCTCCAATATTTCACCGTCCATTGCATCCCAATGACTCGTTTCATTCGACATATTATTTAATTTCAAATAAATCAATCTGAACAAACCCATGCAACTTTGCAACCAGGAACTCTGGAAACGATTGTATCTTTGTGTTAAAAATATTTGCATTCTGATTATATATCGCGCGTGAAGCTGCGATATGGTCTTCTGTTTCAGAAATCTCTTCCTGTAATTTTTCGAAATTCTTATTTGATTTCAAGTCAGGATAACTCTCTGCCAACGCAAATACTTTTTTCACATCATTATATGAAACGCGCTCCTGAGCAAGTCGCGTTAATAAATCCTGCTCATGCAGTGTGTACTGTTTTACAGTTGCTACGAGCTGCGGAATTAGATCGTGCCGTCTTTTTAATTGTACGTCTATCCCAGATTTTGCCTCCTGCACCTTTTGACGTAAAAAAACTAGCGAATTGTAAAATACAATATCGCATAAAATTGCAACGCTCAGGACGATGAGAATAAATAACCACATAGATTTAACACAATGATACTATAAACATGGGTTTTTGGCACTATTTGACAATACCCCCCAGGGGGTATATGCTTATCCCATATGACTCACCCACAAAAACCTGCGCTCATCCGCAGACTCAAAATTATTGAGGGTCAAATCCGTGGCCTTCGCGAAATGATCGAGAAAGACATTTATTGTATCGACATCATCACGCAAAGTTCTGCCGCGAAACAAGGTCTCTCAAATGTCGAGGATCTATTGCTGGGACAACATTTGTCCCATTGTTTAGTGAACCAAATCAAAGCCGGCAAAACCGAAAAGGCGGTTGCCGAAATTTTAGCTGTCTACAAGCTCAAACGAAAATAATATGAAAATCTCAATCTATTTAGCATCGAGTTTTGTAATTGTCGGCATAATACTTGGTATCGCTTTTGGATACTATCTAACACCGGAATACAACGTTTCAATGTACGAGAAAAATTCAATGAGCCTTGGCCGAGCAGACAGAACATTTGATCTTCGCTATATCAACACCATGATCGCTCACCATCGCGGCGCTATGCTGCTTGCAGAGCAACTTGGAAAAAACACAGCGCGTCCTGAACTTAAAGGGCTTTCAGAAAATATTTTAAACGACGAACCCAAAGCAATCGCCGAGCTTTATGCATGGAAAAAAGAATGGTACAACGACACAAAAATCGTAAGAGATCCTGTCGTTGCAAACCTCGGTCCTGCTGGCGAAACATTTGATTTGCGATTTCTTAATGCAATCATCGCCCACCATGAAGCCGGAATTGAGATGACAAAAGAAACGCGACTTAAATCAAGCAGAGCCGAAATTTTAAATAACGCTGATGCGGTCGAAGCATTTCTTTCTGGCGGGTTACAAACACTCAAAGGTCTCCGAAACACGTGGTACAACATCTAGCCCCTATGGTTACACAAATTTTGAAAGTTAATGGAATGCACTGTGCAAGCTGCGCATCCATTATCACCAAAAAATTATCCGCACTCCCCTCAGTTGAATCGATTTCAGTTAACTACGGCAACGAGAAAGCGAAAATTGCCTACGATGAAAATAAGGTCACTCTTGCTTCACTCAATGAAGAGGTGTCAAAACTTGGATATTCACTTTCAGAAGAAAACGAACAGCCAACGTCAAAAAACATTGACGAACTTGATGAGCTCAAAAACAAAACAGCATTCATTCTACCAATTGCGGTGACTGTTTTTGTTGTGATGATGTGGGATATTCTCGCGCGTACAACCGTGTGGATGCCAAATCTTCCAATCCCAATGGCGCTTTTCAACACCATTTCAATGGC
>CALQYY010000036.1 GCA_943349075.1 Candidatus Magasanikiibacteriota bacterium | reverse complement strand
CATTGTGAATACGATCACAATCACCAACAATACTACAGCTTTTATGAAGTTCAACTATCAAATCATGTGGGACCGAGCTTGCGCCATGCAAAACAAGTGGTAGCGATGTAGCGGCAGCAATTTTTTTAAGTCGCACCAAATCGAGCGCTAGTTTTTCGCCGAGCGCATATTTTACCGATCCATGTGCCGTTCCAATCGAAACTGCGAGCGCATCACATTTTGTAAGCGCTACAAATTTTTTCACCTGATCTGGGTCTGTGAAAGTTTTTTCTTTTGCGGAAACATTCACTAAATCTTCCTGCCCTGCAATCGCACCAAGCTCCGCTTCAACACTCATTCCCCGCGCATGTGCGAGCTCAACAATTTTTCGTGTCACCGAAATATTTTTTTCAAATGAATATCGCGACGCATCAATCATCACACTCGAATACCAACCCGATTTAATTACGCGTTCAACAAGCGCTTCATCTTTTCCATGATCCAAATGCAAAACAACGGGCAATTTTTTATTGAGCTCTGCTGCAACATGACCGATCGCCGCCAAATACTCAAGCCCTGCATATTCAAGAGCGCCTTCTGATGTCTGCAAAATTACCGGCGCTTTCAGTTTTTCAGCCGCAAATATGACGCCCTGAGCCATCTCCAAATTATTTATATTAAACGCACCAATCGCGTATTTTTTCTTTCGTGCGAGCGGCAATACTTTATTTAAATTCACCAACATATTAAATTTCTTGTGCGCACGTGTGTTTATTTTTTTTGTGAAACGCCTCCAGTTGCGGACGTGTTAGCAATCCTTTTTGAGGACCTGTGAACATTACCACCGAGGAAGCATTCATCGTTCCCCAACATATTGCTTCGCGCACAGACTTGCCATAAAAAAGCGCCGCAACAAATCCAGTCGCAAACGAATCCCCTGCGCCCGTGCGCTCAACAACTTTTGTTTTCGGAATTCCCATGTGATAAAATTTTTCACCATCATACGCATACGAACCTGCTTGTCCATCAGTAATCACACAAATCTTTACACCGAGCTCATGAAATTTGAGCAAGTATGAGCGAACATCATCTTTTACACCCAATATTCTCGAGGACTCTTCTTTGTTCACAAACAACACATCGGTCACCGCAAAAACTGGCTTCAGTTTTTCAAGCCCTGCGCGCATTTGATATGTTCCAGGATTAAACGCAAGTCGAGCTCCTGTTTTTTTGATGTACTGAACAATGTCTTTGTTCAATCGAATATGATTTTCCCCAACCGACGTGTAGTATACAAATTTTGCTTCAGGCATTTTAGTCGGTAACGCGTATTTTCGTGGTGCATGATAGACAAAAATCGTTCGCTCTCCTTGAAAACTAAGCACGGTCGACGCATTTGTTTCGAGCTTCTTGTCGATCAAAATGTTTGTTGTATTAACTTTTTCTTCTTTAAGTTTTTTGTAAATCCATTCGCCAGAACCATCATTGCCAAGTTGCGTCACGAACGATGTTTTGAGTCCGAGACGAGATGACCCAACAGCATTATTCGCTGCGTTTCCCGCAACCATTCGCTCGATTTTTTGAACCGGCAATTTATCTGCGTAGTTAACACACAGCTGACACGACTCTTTGTGAAGCGAGCACTTTACTTGTGCGTCTTCGATAAATAAAAACGTATCAATTGTCGCGTCGCCAATTGCCAAAAGATCAAATTTCATAATATATGTTCAAACTATAAACCTAAATCGTCGTATCGTCGCGCCAAATTATCAATAATGCTTTGGACATCATCATCTGGGTGAATTTCGCCAAAATCAATTTTTTCAGCAATAATTTCATCAATTACTGAAAGATACTGAGCGTGAGACATGATAGGCTCCAACTCATTTCTAATTCTAAGCTCCTCCCAAATCTCATTTTCACTTGAACCAACATCAAATATTTCAGAAGTCATAGTGTTTGTAGTATATCACTACCTACACCGGGTTCAACAAGGAGTCAAGATTTCATTTTTGGGCCACAATCCAATCCTTCAAAAACTTCGTTGCGCGGACATCGTCTTCATTATAGTCGATGACCGTATTCAAAACCTCACGATTTTCTGTTTTTAACCACTCTTCATACCAAAAAATGCTTTGTACACCCCCCGCCTTCGCGCTTCTCCAGCTAAATCCTAAGAATTTACAGATCTGCTTCAAGCCGTAGAAATATATTGGGAAAATAAAGTCGTCTTTTACGACATCATTCAAGTCAAACAGGCGCGCTGTAAATTGTGCCACTGCAGCCTGGTCCGCCGCATCCATTTCGGACGCATAACGACGCCCGAACATGTTCATGCGTGTGTTTTCGTAAGGCGCGTAGTGAAAAACAACGTAATCACCCGGCAACGTCTTAATCCAATCAACAAATTCGCGCCACATTTTTGCTTCATGCTCGGGGTGCTCCGCCAAAAACGGTCGATACACCTCAGTCCCTGCCGCGCGGTCATGAATCAGTACGCCAAACAAATAATCGACGCCGTAGAGCGGATCTCCTTCGATATCAAAATGAATTTCGAGTGGCGCTTCCGGAATTCTTGTTTCGTGACGCGGATAGACCTTCCCTGTTTTCAAACTTTCCGCCTGCAATTTCATGCGCTCCAAACCATTGCGTTTTAAAAATGGAATTTTATCACCAATAGAATCCGGATCAATTTTACGAGCATCCTCGACAGTTCGAATTCCAAATTCGCGAAGCGCTTTGAGCGCACGTTTATCGACTTTGTAGAGTAATGCAATGTCATCCGACTGTTCTGCATCTTCAATACAGCTTGTATACCATGGGCTATTGGTACAGGCTTTCGTTAATTGCATCTCCGGCTTTTCACCCGCAATTATGCGCTCAATTTTTTCAAGACACGCAAAAAAACGCTCTCGAAATGTCTCGATTTTAAACTCAATTGGCTCACCTGCAACAGTTATAATTCCTGCTTGTGGTGGTTCAAACCCTTGAATATCAGCGAGCATGAGCGCGTAGAGCATGAGCTGATATTTGTGTTCATCCTTTAATTCAAGCGACGACTTAATATCGATTGGTTGGTAATACCATTCTCCAAATTTTGATTTTCCCGGACGACGCATGAGCAAATCAGGAATTCCTTCGTAATGTCTCGTGCGCAAACGACCCTGATAAATAATCCCCGCACCCGCTTTCATTGCAGCTGTTGTATCAACAACGGCAGACTCCCAATCTTTTGCAACGATTGCAGTCACATCGCGATCTTTCAAATACGTCGCCATGAATCGCCCTTCGAATGCGACTCCCTGTTCTAAAAGTTTTTGCTGCATCTCATTCGACTCACCCTTTTTTGAAGAGTCACCAAAATTATCAAACCAAACCCAACTTGGGCACGTAAAATATTGATAGAAAAGTTGAGGAGAAATTCGTTTCATGAACTACACAATACGTTAAATCGAGAAATACGTCAATTATTGGCTAAATTTAGCGAATTATTGGCCAATAATGTAGAGATTTTCTCGCGCGCGAGTTACGGCCGTATACAGCCATCGTCGCCACTGCTCGTCGTCCGATTTTTGAAATCGCTCCTCGAAAAGTACAACGGTTCGCGCCTGAGAACCTTGGGCCTTATGAACCGTGAGCGCGTATCCAAAATCAAACCGATCTCCAAGCTCTTTATGCTTCACTCCCTCAATTGATTCAACGAGTGCTGGCGCCCCAAACTGTGACCGAATCATAATCCCATCGAACATTCGACCCTCTTCCGGAAAACTAATCATTGCCTCGTACCAATGATCCTTGTACGGTGTGATCTCCTCAATATATCCTGTCATTCCGTTATAAATTGGTGCAAAAACCTGCGCGTAATTATTTTTTAAACACACAACTTTATCGCCAACTTCCGGTTCCCCATTTTCACGTCCCATTTTTTCGCGAATGGAATTATTAATTTGCGTTCGCGTTTTATTTCGTCCACACAACACCAACATGTCGTCGTGATAGTTTCCAAAAAGATGATCGATAACATCATTGATCTCACTCGCATCATGAACCTCGTGTGAATATTTGCGAACACTCTTCGTATATGTCCCCGGGCGAATGATTCCGGTCATGCGCGCCTCATGCGCGAGCTGAATGATTGGATTATTTTCTGCTTGTCGATGAATTTTTTCCAAAACAATGTCTGGTTTTTCCATTAAATTAAAAGATCCCGAAATTGGCGGAAGCTGCCCGTGGTCCCCAAGCGCAATGATCGGTTTTTCACATGCGAGCAAGTCTTTCCAAATTTCATCCGTCACCATCGAGGCTTCATCAATCACGATAATCTCAGCATCAATTGTCTTTAAACGTTTCCAATATAACAATTTACCTTCTTTGTCAGTGTGCGCCTTATAAAGTAAGGAATGAATTGTTCCGCACGAATCTTCGGGATACAAAGACTTGGTAGACTCTAACGTACTACGCAAAACCTGACTTGCCTTTCCTGTGTAGGCAGCAAACGCAACACGAAGTCCTGGGTTTTTACTTCGTATCTCTTTTCGGAGAATACTAATAAGAGTTGTTTTGCCCGTTCCAGCAAAACCACCCAATGTTAACGCATTGCCCTCTGGCTTCATTGCCCAACCATACAGACGCTCAAAAGCAATCTGTTGATCAGACGACAATTCAATTTTACTCATGTTTACTTTCCCCCCTTAATACGTGCCCTGTGTTCGGAAAGTTCTAATAACTCCACGAACAATTCCTTGAATAATACAATCTTTTACAAAAATTGGTTTTAAACGCTTATTTGCCGGCTGCAGCCGAATACGTGTTTTTTCACGATAGAATTTCTTGAGCGTCGCGTAGGTATTGTCGAGCAATGCCACCACCACATCCCCGTCGTGAGGACGATTGCTGCGTTCAACAACTACAAAATCACCATCGAATATTCCTTCTTCTATCATTGAGTCGCCACGCACCTTAAGTACATACGAGTTCATTCCATCTACCACCATGTTTGCCGGTACAACAATTGTTTCTCGCCCCTCAACGGCTTCAATCGGCTCCCCAGCCGTTATCAGCCCAAGCAATGGCAATCGCACGCCTGCACCCCGTTGAAACGCCTTAATTGTTAATTCGACTTTCTGGCCGACGCGCTTTAAAAAGCCCTTTTCAGCGAGCGAATTAACATGCTCAGCAATCGTTGCTGGAGAAGAAAGGCCTAATTCTTCCGCCAATTCACGATATGTAGGAACTCGATCGTGCATTTTGAAAAAATTCACGATACAGCTGAGTAGTTGAGACTGTTTCTTGGTAAGTGAAACTGTTTTCATACAAAAGTAATATACCGAACAGAAACCGAAGTGTCAAATCTAGTTATTCACAAAAAACTTTTGCTCCAACTCCTCTGCCACAATCTCAGGCCCTGGCAACGAATCGAAATCAATTCCCTCAAAACCTGCGCGCCCGCGAAACTGCTCGTTCGCAATCTTCCCCTTCATCAGTGGCGGATGTGTCACATACACACGAAACTCGGGATGCTGCGCAGCAAATTCTTCCGTAAACGTGTCCACACGCTGCATAGACGCAACATACTCGTGTTCATCCTCGCGACGTACATCATCTTCTGCAAAAAGCGCCGCCTGCGAACTCACATTTACAACGAGCGCCCCAACCGAAAGTGTTTTCGCAAATGTATTCGCAACCAACTCCTTACTCAACGCATTTAATTCCATCAAATTCACACCAGAACCATCCCATTTAAACGTTCCTGCTGAGTTTACCAAAACCTCAATATGATTTGTTATCCCCAAAACATCCACAAGTAATCGCTCGACTGATTGTGCATTTGTTACATCGCAGCTCAGGAGCGAAATATTCTCAGCACCCAAAGATTCACGCGCAGCCTCAAGTTTTTCAAGATTCCGCGCAACTAAAATCACATGAAAACCCTTACCAACAAGCATCTCAGCAATTGCAAAACCAACCCCTTCCGACCCGCCAGTCACCAGCGCAAATTTTTGTGATTCCATAGGAACTCATTGTAACAAAAAAGACCCCAGAGGCACACTCGCGGTAGCGAATGCACGTGGGGTCGTTTGCAACGCAGCTTTCCACCTCCCCCCGAAGGCAGTAGCAAACACGTCGCGCACACAGGATCAGGGCTTTGGCGCCCCGAAAATCTTCTCGAGCTCTGCCGCCGCGTACTGCAGCGGGTCAACCAGCGGATAACCTGCTGGGACCACACCTTTCCGAAGGTACATATCAGCCGTAGGGCTTACGATGAGCGGCATACGGCAGATATGGAACATGCTCTGACCGCCCTGACTCTTCGCCTCGTTGTGAACCCAACCCTCGAGCGCCGCGATCGAGGTGCGGTACCCTTGCTGCTCCGAAACTTCCGGAGCGTTTTTGGCGAAATCGAGCACGCGAGAACTCACAACCAACACCTGCGCATCGGACGCAAGACAACCCGCGCTTTGCAGAGCCCTGAATGCCGCGACCTTCGTAACGTAGTTCGCTGCCATGTTCTCGTGGTAGTATTCCTCCTCACCTGAACACGCACTATCGAGTATCGCCTGCCCCGAAGCAAGCACGAGCAGGTTGATCTTGCCGAAACCAATGACAGTTCGACCAAGATGCACGACTGACTGCTCGTCGGTCGGATCAAGCGGGTAGACTGCCAACCCGTGTCCATACCACCCCTCTCGCGCCAAGTGCTCGCGAAGCTTCCGAGCAGCCTTAGAATCTCGCCG
>CALQYY010000035.1 GCA_943349075.1 Candidatus Magasanikiibacteriota bacterium | reverse complement strand
CGGTTGGCTATTTCTCAGCAAAACACATAACGCGCATTTTGCCGCAGACAAGTTCGGCTCGAAAAATTAATATGTTAAACATTATTTTTACGATTGCAATTTCGGTTTTTGCTGTTGCTTCGTTTTTTACAGCACCATGGCTCTTGGTATTTTCTTTTGCAATTTTATGTCTTGCTGAAGTTGTTCGTTGGCCGATGTATTCAGACATGTTTAACAAGCTCAGCAAATCGTTCAATCGAGCAACAACATTGTCATTAACTAATATCATCAAAAGCGGATTTGATATTCCGCTTGCACTTGCGGCAGCATGGCTTGTTGGGTTTAATCCTTCTTACGTTTTTGTTTTTGTTGCGGTATTATCAGTCTTTGTCATCGTTTTTAGTCCGACTCAAGAACTCGTATGATAACTTCTGTTTTCGTCTATCCAACCGAAACGACCTACGGCATTGGCTGCGACGCGCGCAATGTGGAAGCGGTGAAAAAGATTTTTAAAATTAAAGGACGCGACGCGAAAAAAACTGTAACGCTGATTGCTGCTGATGAAAAAATGGTTTTGAAATATGTTGCAAAACCTGTTTCCGAGATCGCGCGGGTGATGGATGTGTATTGGCCGGGACCGCTTACACTTGTATTACCCGCAAGCGCGTATGCGCGAAAAACATTGGCACCCGGAATTATTCGCCGCGATGGTACAATTGGAATTCGAGTGAGTGCAAATAAAATCGCGCGCGAACTTTCGCAGCATATTGGCGGCCCAATTGTTGCGACGTCTGCAAATCAGTCGGGTGAGCCGGCATGTTATAGTATTTCCGCAGTTCGGCGTGCATTTAAGAATTCGCCGCTAAAGCCAGATATTGTTATCGACGAAGGCAGACTTCCGAAACGTCCCGCATCAACGATCGCGCGCTATAAAAATAAAAAATGGGAAATCATCCGACCTGGATCAATACAACTATGAGCAACTTAAACAAAGAGTGGATCACAAAAAAAATCAACGATCTACGAATCAAACCTTCGCGCGGAAATGGGCAGAATTTTTTGATTAACCCAAAACCAATCGACACAATTATCGCAGCAGGGTCGGTGGTGGCAGGTGATCGTGTGCTTGAAATCGGACCAGGACTTGGTGCGCTCACAGAAGCGCTCCTGCAGGCGGGTGCGCACGTAACCGCGATTGAATTCGACGGGAAAATCGCGGCGTATCTTAAAAAAACATACGCGGATAATAAGAATTTTGAGATTTTTGAAGGAGATGTTCTTGAAGTTGCGTCCGACGAGTTTTTGAAAAACTTGGGGACGTACAAAATTATCGCAAACATTCCGTACCACATCACGAGCGATATCGTTCGAAAATTTACCGAGTCGAAATTGAAACCAGAAGTCATTTGTTTGCTCGTGCAAAAGGAAGTTGCTGAGCGACTCGCGGCGGTTCCACCAAATATGAGCATGCTCGCGCTGTTTACGCAGTGGTTTGCGCGCGTCGATTATGTCGCGACTGTGCCTCGCTCATATTTTATGCCAGCGCCAGCAGTTGATTCAGCAATTGTTCGCATCACGCCGCGCTCAGAAGAAGAGCAGTCGCGCGGACTCTCCATCGACGAGCAGAAAAAACTTTTTTCACTCATCAAACGCGGGTTCAGCAATCCTCGAAAGCAGCTCGGCAACAACATTGAACACAAAAGTGAAACATCGCCGATCGATTTGAAGCGACGATCCGAAACATTGACTCTCGAAGAGTGGATAACCCTCCTTCGCAGCTTGTAGGGAACATCAAAAATCCTGTATAATAATCACAACTTCTTTTTCAAAGTTGTGATGGAAAATTCAGAGATCCAGACACGGACAAAACTTGATAAAGGCCAGCGCTTTGGTGTTGGTTTGCTTCTGTGTATTTCGGTGCTTCTCATCGCGGTTTCAATTTTCCAGTTCAAGTCGAGTATTTTTTCCTACGGAAAGCGTGTCAAAACAGATCCGCTCACAAACCTGAGTCCAACAGAGCGTGATTCAGCAGAACTTGAGGCGCTGAAAAAATCGGACACAGACGCGGATGGTTTGTCAGATTATAACGAGCTATACGTCTATCACAGCAGTCCTTACATGCGCGACACTGATTCCGATGGTATTGCAGATGGCGAGGAAGTTCGAAAAGGAACGAGTCCAACGTGTCAGGAAGGGAAGGATTGTTTGTTTAATCCGATTGCGGCTGTAGCGAACACATCGTCGACGGTACCGCAAGCAGCAACACCTGAAGCTGAAACGCCAGCCCCTGCCGCTGATCAAAAAATAGACCTCAACGCCTTAACGCCACAAGAACTTCGAGAAGCGCTCATTGAAAGTGGAATGCCCGAAGACCAGCTTGCAGGAGTTAGCGATGAAGATCTGATGAAACTTGTAAAACAAGCGCAAACTGATAATAATGCGGCGCCCACAACAAACCCATAATGTATGAGTAAGTTCGTTCAAAAATTCAGCCGCCAAATCATCGCCTCGTTCCTGCTTTTTTCTTTGATACTACCAAACGTTGCGCAAGCACAGCTTTTAACAAACGACCCGATTTTGACGGGACAGGTTATAATGGAATACATTGGCAAGCTTTTGAAAGTTGTTGTAAAAAACGTTGTTGTTGTTGGTGCAGTGCAGGTGAGTCAGAAGGTTGCGAAAGATGCGGCGGAGTCAGTTGCGACATGGGTATGGGAAGGTGCGCCGGGTAAAAACCCGCTTACATACATGGAAAGTCCAGGGGACTACATCAAAAAGCAGTCGGAGGCAGCGCTTTCGGATGTGCTGGACCAGATGTCAGAAGATGTTGCGAATGCGAATTTGCTTTGTGTGTCTGATCCAACTGCTGCACTCGGTGTGCTCGGTGGTATCTATGCGGCTTTGAAGGACAAGGCAAATGTAAAGCCATTTGGAAATCAGCCAGGTTCATCACAGTTTTCGCCAACGCCGGAGCTTAATCTTGGAAAGTGTGATGCAGGAAGTATTGCACTCAACTATCAGAACTTAACAAACGAGCTTTCGTCGGACGAGCTTTTGAAGCGTTTTAGTAATGCGGCGACGGGTGGTGGTTCTGAGGTTGATCAGATCGTTTCGGCGCAGATGAATGCACTTACGTCGATTATTCGCGAACAAAAAAATGCGGAAACAGCTCGACTTGCTACAAAATCTTATCGCGATCAAACATCACTTATTTCTGGTGATGTA
This sequence comes from Candidatus Magasanikiibacteriota bacterium, assembly GCA_943349075.1. Lineage (GTDB taxonomy): Bacteria > Patescibacteriota > Patescibacteriia > Magasanikbacterales > 2-02-FULL-50-9b > 2-02-FULL-50-9b. Next base: position 3,527 of record CALQYY010000035.1, on the reverse strand, counting down.
ATTCAGTCGAGTGACGCTGTTGCGGAAGATGCAAAAACAAACACGGCTAAATTTCAACAAGAACAGGAAAGTCGTCAGCTCGCGGGTATTTTAGCGTCGGGCGCTGAGGCGATTCCGTCAATTTTTGCAACAACGTTTGCAAATGCACTTTCAAAGAAGATTATCGACAAGCTCAAACGCGGAAAGGGAACGAATCCTGCAAATACATCGGTTAATCTCTCGAATATTTTTGGCGCGGGAAGCAAGAATGTGGGCAATTCTTCCGCAGGTGCACTCTATTCTGACACAAAAACAGCAATTATCAGCGAAGGTGAGCTTGATTTGCTGAGTAGTTTTGCAGCATGTCCGGATAAATTTAACGGCGTAGACAATTGTGTTATTGATGAAGGGTTTGCGTCGGCAATCCGAACAGCTGACGCAGGTAAGGCGCTCACGGTTCGAGAAGCGCTCGACCAAGATCGCCTCCATGCAAATTTTGAAATGGTTCCGCCTGCAAAACAAGCGCTCAACGAAAGTCGATTGTGTGCAAAATCGGCATATTGTTTTAGTAATTTGGCAAAACTTCGCAAAGCGCGCGTGATTCCAATTGGATGGGAAATCGCAGCAGCAAGCGCAGACGGTACAGGAAAAACAACGCTTGGCACAGTTGTTGCTGGGTTTAATCAATGTACCTACGTTTGTTCGAATAATGGGGCAAAGTGTAATACGGATAGTGATTGTGGAAATGGCAATACGTGTACCCCAACTCGAACAAAAGATACGCCATTTTGTCACTTGATCGATCCAAACTGGGTTTTGAAAATGCCAGAGCAGATTTGTCGCGCAAAGGTGTATGGTCCACAACTTCAAAGCGAACTCGGTCCTGATCGCCAAGAGGTGTGTTCGGACCAGGCTTCATGTTTGGCTGAAAATTCGTCAGGCCAGTGTATTGGCGCATACGGATACTGCTTACGTGAGAAAAATACATTCCGATTTGAGGCAGATGAATGTCCAGCACAGTTTGCGGGTTGCCGAACCTATGGCAATAAGTCGTTTGGAAACATCAGTTTGATTGATTCAACGATTGAATCGGGCAGCTGTACCGACAAAAATACAGGTTGCATGGGCTATTACGCAGATTATTTGCCAACAGGAGTGATTGATACAAATTCGCCAAAAGTTTATTTGAACGACAAAGCTGCGTCATGTAATGTTGAAAACATTGGCTGTACTGAGGTTCAAAATGCGGTTTCGGGCAAACAGCAGTTCTTACGTTTGCCACCAGCTGGAATGGGATGTAAGGGATATGCAAATGATCCAACGGCATGTAATCAATATGCAGCGGCATGTACTGTTGATGAGGTTGGTTGTGAGGTTTATCAGCCAGTTGGAAGCTCAGACCCTGCAATTCCAGGTGTGATTACGGCGGCAACAAAAGATACGAGCGGCAATGTAGTTGCATGGAATGATGAATGTTCGTCAGAGTGTGTCGGTTACGCATCATACTATCAGGCAGCGACAAAGATTGAGCCGATTCCAGCGACAGCGACAGCATTTATTCCTAAGAGCGCGACCATGTGTACGCAGGATGTTGTTGGTTGTGACGCGTATGTGAATGTTGATACCGCAGCAAAGGGTGCGGGTGCAACGGCATATTTTGCGCAGCCACAGAAATGTAGCGATCCTGAGGCTGATGGGAACAATCATGCGACATATTACACATGGGAAGGTTCGGATCAGGCTGGCTACCAGCTTCATCAGCACGAATTGGTGACGGAAACGACAGGCGGCGCACCGCTTCTTGATGTTCCATCTGCGGAAAGTGCAAAAGTTCTGGCAGAATGTACAGCAGAAAAATACATCAACCGTTTGCAGGCAAATGGCGTGCCAGACCCATCGTTTAATTCTGATTGCCGTGAATTGTTTGATAAAGCAGGAAAACCATTCTATCGCTTGCTCTCAAAAACACTTGTATCGAGCCCAAATTGTGTTGCGTTCCGAAAAGACGTGACTGACGAGGCAAACTGTGTTGCAAGTCGGGGTAAATTTGATAAAGAATCGGGTTCGTGTGAATACGGATTCTTACCAAGCGGATCAACGCAGTGTAAAGTTGAAGAAGTTGGTTGTCGCGCATACGCGGGTGCTGCGGCGCTCAGCCCAAAGACTGTTTTGACGGATTCGTTTGCGTCAGTTGAGGGGTGGTCCGGTGCTGAGTCTTCAAATGAGGGAATCACTGTTGGCGATACTGTTTTGAAGTTTACGGGGGCAAAATCGGAGCACAAGATCTCACTCGTTCAGGGTAAGACATATAATGTAGTGTTCTGGACAAAAGGTCTGGGATCATTTGATGTTGCGCTTGTGAATGCGGGAGGTGCAGAGCTTAAATTAACATCAAGTCCAATTGCAGCGAGTGCGGAATGGCGCCGATTTGAAATTAGCTCAGCGCCAGCGCTATGGACCGATGAAGGTGCAACAATTTCATTTAAAAAAGTGAGTGGCAGCGCAATCTACCTTGAAAATTTGGTTGTAAAAGAACAGGTTGATGTTGTGTATGCGGTTAAGAATTCATGGAAGACACCACTTAGCTGTGATGCAACACCGGATGACAACATTGCGGGTGCAGCGCTCAATTGTCAGGTGTATAAGCCAAAGTCTCAGGCAAATTCGCCACAGGTTTATTTGACAGGCTTCACCGGTCTTTGCCGTGAAAAATCAGCAGGATGTCAGAAGTTTGTCAGCACGCAAAATACAACGCAAATCACCGAAAAGAAGGTTTCGTTTGGCTCGTCAGAGCGCGTCATTCCGGCAGATGATTTTGTGTATGTTATCGCAAACAGCAAAGCATCGTGTCCAGCAGACAAAAAGGGTTGTAGCGCACTCGGCCTCACCGTTAATGGAAAAACCGAAATTGTTGCAAAGATCAACAATCCTGAGGATTACGAAAATTCATCATGTCAGGTTAAGGATGAATGGTGTCAGACATTCACGATGCCAGGTGGCACACAGCGTTACTTCAAGTATCCAGATGTTGCAAAACAATGTGAATATAAGGAAGGTGTTGAGGTGAAGGGGGCAAAGTATACGGGTTGGTTTAAGAAGGGTACAACGGATCCTTGCTACACAGGCTTTGTTTCTGGCGGAAATGTCTACGGAATCTATAAAAATCAGGATGATAATTTTGATGGAATGGCAGGTGTTTGTGAACCTGAATTCAACGCGTGTACCGAATATATCGATCATGCTGATGTTTCGCGCGATAACCCCGTTGGCCAGTCATACTACTTCATGAACAACAGCCGTCTCGACACAACATCGTGCGGAGGCAAAGTTAGCTTGAAGGAAGGTTGCGTCTTGCTCGAAAATACCGACGCGGTTGCTGACACGACATTCTCAACGCTTTTGTCCTACTGTAAGTCAGACGCAGCGAACGACCCTAAGTGTGCGGATATTTTGAGCGCGGGTAAAGTTGCAGCTGCTGACCAAGGCAAAGACGGAGTTTCTGTTGCGCCAGTTGTTGGAGTTAACAAAGACAAGATAGCGATGTGTAA
>CALQYY010000034.1 GCA_943349075.1 Candidatus Magasanikiibacteriota bacterium | reverse complement strand
GTTACGCCTAGCGAATGCGCGGAGGAACAAGTGAGCTGCGCGGCTCAGCGCTGCGAGCGGCCTCATGAATAAATTATTTCCTAAGTGCCCGGAGAGAGAATCGAACTCTCATGACCTTGCGATCGCAGGATTTTGAGTCCTGTGCGTCTACCAATTCCGCCATCCGGGCTTGCGTGTCTTGCTCATATTCGCGAGCGCGCTGCGGTCGCATAATGCGACCTTGCTCGTCCTCGCTCAGCTCGTTATGTTCAGCAAAGCTGAACTACTCGCTGGCTGCGGGTCTCGCTCACATGAGCAAGCCACTCAGCATAAGTCTCCTCTATAAAGATTTTACGTACAAGAGGCTCTTAGTTATGGGCCCGAGGGCGGCGCCATAAGTGGCAATAATATAGCAATATTTATGCACGTTGTCAAAGGCGGCTGCGTGCGTGTATACTGCACCCACTATGGGGCGAATTATTGCGGTCGTAAATCAAAAAGGTGGCGTTGGAAAGACAACAACAGCAGTGAATTTATCGGCGTATCTGGCTGACAAAGGAAAATTTGTTTTACTCGTCGACGTTGACCCTCAGGCAAACGCGACAAGTGGGGTTGGGCATAACTATCGTGAGCTCGAGCACGGGCTTTATGACGCGCTCGTTGGCGGCAAACCGCTGCGCGACATAATTCACACAACTGCCGTCGACGGATTTCGAATTGCGCCAGCAACGCCGTCGCTTGCGGGTGCAAATGTCGAACTCGTGAACGTTGATCGCCGCGAATTTCGCCTGCGCGACCTTCTCGAGGAAATGTCGCATTCTTACGACTACATCATCATCGATTGCCCGCCATCGCTCGGACTTTTGACCGTAAATTCGCTCGTTGCAGCGCAGGAAGTTTTGATTCCGGTGCAGGCTGAGTATTATGCGCTCGAAGGACTCGGTCAACTCCTCGAAACCCTCGATCTCGTGCGCGAAAGCATCAATCCCGATCTCAAAGTGCTTGGCGCGGTCATCACGATGTACACAACACAGAACAAGCTTGCGAAAGATGTTGAGGGCGAGCTGCGCAAATTTTTCCCAAGCAAGATTTTTGACACCGTTATTCCGCGCAACGTGAAGCTCGCGGAGGCGCCAAGTTTCGGAAAGGTGATTATGCATTACGACAAATTCTCGCGTGGCGCGGTTGCATATTCGTCGCTCGCGGACGAAGTGCTCGGCGTCCACAAAGCCGAGGACGACGCGCGCCAGCCCGTAAAAGATTTTGTTCTTTAGACTTTTAATCTATGGCATTAGGACGAGGACTTCAATCAATCATTCCATCATCAGGCGGTTCACGCCCCGTTTCAGCACAGCCACACACGCCACCGCCGATGCCACCAACTCAGTCGTCATCACACGCGAGCGCACCACGTTACGAAGCGCCTGTTGCGTCAGGCGACAAAATTTGGCACATTCCGGTCGGGGATATCGTTGCAAATCCGCAGCAGCCTCGTCGCATTTTTAATGAAGAAGAATTGATAGAACTCACAAACAGCATCAAAGAGCATGGTGTTTTGCAGCCACTTATCGTAACCGAAAAGCGTGACGGAACGTACGAGCTGATCGCCGGTGAACGCCGTTTGCGCGCATCACGTCGAGCAGGGCTTGCGACTGTGCCAGCGCTCGTTCGCACAACAACCGAGCACGAAAAACTCGAGCTTGCGATTATCGAAAACGTGCAGCGCGTTGATTTGTCGCCGATTGATGAGGCGTTCAGCTACAAACGTTTGTACGATGAGTTTGGTTTGACGATGGATCAGGTGGCGACGCGCGTGGGCAAAAGCCGTCCGCATGTTTCAAACATGATTCGCTTGCTCGATTTGCCGGAAGAGGCGATGGATGCGCTCGGCCAGGGCAAGATTACGATGGGAAAGGCGCGTGCGCTGCTCAGTCTCGCAACAGAAGCGGAACAGATTTCGGTTTTGCACAGTATGCTCGGCGAGGGAATGACAACGCGCCAAGTTGAGGCGGCGGTTCAGAGCAAACAGCGCCCATCAAAACCAAAAACAGCCGATGTTCAGTATTTAGAATCGGAACTCCGCACGACACTCGGCACAAAAGTAACCATCACCAAACGTGGCGACAAGGGAACAATTGTTGTTGATTTTTATTCGAACGAAGAACTCGAAAATCTTGTTGCACGCCTTCGTCGTTTGAACTAGTTTCCACGATTTGGAAGCGCCATTTTGAGCCAATCGGTGATTGAGCGTTTTGAAAATTGTTTGATACACGATTTTGCGTGATTTGTTTTCACGAATTTGATCCAATCTGCAGATGGGCCTTTTTTCGATTTATCAACAATGATTTCGATCACGTCGCCTGATTTGAGCGGCTGGTCGAGACTAACGATTCGATCGTTTACGCGAGAGCCCGCGCACTGGTTTCCGATTTGTGTGTGAACGGCGAATGCAAAATCAACCGGTGTTGCGTTTTCTGGAAGGTCAATCACGTCGCCCTTTGGGGTGAATACAAAAATTCGATTCTGAAAAATATCGATCTTGAGATTTTCGAGATCTTTGAGACGCGACATCGCATCGCCAACAGCTGCGAGCTCGCGTACCCATTTAATTTGGCGCGAACTGTCCGATGAATCGGTCTCATCATATGCCCAGTGCGCCGCGATACCATATTCAGCGTTCAAATGCTGCTGGTGATCGCGAATTTGGAATTCAACAATCTGTCCTTGCTCGCAAAAAACACTCGTATGGAGCGATTGATATCCGTTTGGTTTTGGCTGCGCGATATAATCTTTGATGCGGCCCGGCAGCGGACGCCAGAGTTTGTGGATAATTCCAAGCGTTGCGTAGCAGTCCGAAATATCATCTACAATCACGCGAAGTGCAACAAGGTCGTTGATTTTCTCGATGTTTTTGTCGTGCTTGAGAAGTTTCAAATACAAACTATAGAGGCGTTTGAGGCGACCGTGAACCGAGCGAAATTTGATGCCGGTCGCTGTTAATTCTTTTTCGAGCACGCCACAAATTTCGTTGATGTACGCCTCCTTTTTTTCGTAGCGCTCTTCGACAAGGCCACGCGTCCACGCATATTCTTTTGGGTAGACGTATTTGAATGACATGTCCTCGAGCTGACCCTTCATGTCGCCCATACCGAGACGGTTGGCGATCGGCGCATAAATTTCGAGCGTTTCAAGTGCGATGCGGTATTGTTTTTTTGGGGCGAGGTGGTCGAGTGTGTGAAGATTGTGGAGTCGGTCTGCAAACTTAATAATCACCACGCGAATATCTTCGGCCATTGCCACAAACATTTTGCGCAAATTTTCGATGTAACGTTCGATGCCGCGATATTTAATTTTTCCAAGTTTCGTAACGCCGGCAACAAGATGCGCAACATCTTTGCCGAAATTTTTCTCAACATCTTCTATCGTAATTTCCGTGTCTTCCGGAACATCATGCAAAAGTCCGGCGATAATCACGGTCGGATCCATGTTCATTTCCGCGAGTGTAATTGCGGTGCAGAGCGGGTGAATGATATAAGGAACACCCGATTTTCGGACCTGTCCTTCGTGTGCCTCTTGCGCGAATTCGTACGCCAATTTCACCATGGTGAGGTCGGCTTGTGGGCGACGTGCACGAATGGTGTCGAGAAGGAGGCTAAGCGTTGGATTTTCTGGCGGTGGTGCCTCGAATGGATTCATACGTACATGTTATCTGTCAATTAGTATCACGTCAATTATTTTGTTTTTGTGTGTCTCGAAGGACGCCTCGGAGGCGAGTGAGCTCGGTGTTTTGCGAAGCAAAACTGAAAGTATCGAGAGACAGCGCGGGTCGCCGCAGGAGCGACCCGACGCGTGTCCGACACAAGAGTAAAACAAAAAAACCCCGACATGAGTTTTCACGTGGGAGTCTTTTCGGGCCGAACGGTGATTTTTTCCGCAGGCATCACTGGGATAATTTTACGTGATTTTCTGGGGTCTTGTCAAACTTCGTGAGCAGTGATATATATGAAGGGTGCTTGAGCCCGGCTCGCATCACTATCGGCCGGCGTGATTTTGCTCGACGCGCAAACAAACGAAAACACCACCTGTAATGGGTGGTGTTTTCGTTATGCACATCTTGACAGGCTTTGTAGTTTATGGAACCTGGTGGGTATATGGATGAGAAAAATTTTGATGAGTGGAATAGTTTGAAGAAAAAACTTAACAGTGAGAGTTCTATAACAAATTTCCGAGAAGGTGATGTTTGGTTTTGTTCAATTGGAAATAATGTCGGACATGAACAAAATGGAAAGAATACCTTTTTTGAACGACCCGTATTGATTGTCAGGAAGTTCACAAAAAACTATTTTTGGGCAATTCCACTTACAAGTGCTGATCGTACAGGGCCGTATTCTTTTAAATTTGAGTTTAATGGAAAAGAACGCGTTGGTTTACTGTTCCACTTGCGTTTTTACGATCGAAGGCGTTTACAAAGAAAGTTGGGGAGTGTGTCTCAAGAAACGTTGCGCAAAATAAAACAGATGTCTGGCTTTCTTTTAAATCAAAAGACCCTGTTTCCAGGGTCTAAGGATGGTACGACTTCTGTTACCGCAGAAGTCTCGGAGGCATGTTGAGTTTGTGCTCAACTACCAAGGGTAAGCTGACTATAAAATAATTATCGAGCGTTGTCAAATCACTCTTTATCCTCAATCTCTTCCGCCTTTTTCTTTTTCGCACTACCACGTTTCGCGCGAGCGCCCGTTGTACGTGTGCCAGCTTTTTTCGTACCAGCTGCTGCAGGCGCGCGTCGTACGCGACCCTCATTTGTCTTACATTCCTTGTTAGAACATCGAGGATCTCCTTTGAGCCCTTGTGTCATCATCGACTGGCAGGTTGTGCAAAGCTCACCAGTTGGTTTGTCCCAATATGCGTTTTTGCAATCTGGATATCGGTTGCACGAGTAAAATATTTTTCCGAATCGTGAACGGCGCTGAACTATTTCGCCTTCGCCACAAACGATGCACTTGATGTCGCTGTGTTCGAGAATTGCTTTTGTGTTTTTACATGTTGGATAACCTGAGCATGCCATGAACTTTCCGAAGCGACCAACTTTGATCACCATGAATTCACCACACTTGTCGCACTTTTCATCCGTCATCACGTCTGCTGGTTTTTCTGCAACAACGCTTTTAGTTTTTTCGTCGAGATTCTTTTTGAACGGCGTGTAGAAGGCGCGGAGCACCGGCACCATTTCTTTGTCGCCATCTGCGATTTCATCCAACTGATTTTCGAGGTCAGCGGTAAATTCGTAGTCGGTGATTTGAGGGAAGTGCACAACCAACATGTCGTTCACCGTGAACGCAATTTCAGTTGGTTTCAAGCGTCGATCTTCGCGCTTAACATATCCGCGATCAATCACTGTTGCGATTGTTGGGGCGAATGTTGAAGGGCGACCGATGCCATGTTCTTCGAGAACTTTAACGAGTGTTGCATCGTTATAGCGAGCAGGAGGTTCGGTGAAGTGCTGAACGCCCACAATTTCGTTGGCATTAATCACGTCGCCGACAGAAACTTCTGGCAAAATTGTTTCTTTTTGTGCATCGAGATACACAGCCATGAATCCGGCAAATTTAATTACCTGACCACTTGCGCGGAATGTATACGATTTTTTATCGGCGCCAACGCCTTCGATGTCGAGACCGGTCTGGTTGAATTCAGCGCCCGCCATCTGAGAGGCGAGTGCGCGGCGCCAGATGAGGTCGTACATTTTCATCATCTTTGGCTCCATGCCGCCAGACGCAAGCATTTCCGGAGTCTGACGAATATCGGTTGGGCGAATTGCTTCGTGAGCTTCTTGCGCGCCCTTCGACTTGCTCGTGTATGAGCGTGGTCCGTTTGTGTAGTCTTTACCAAACTTTTCGGCGGCAAACGCAACTGCGTCGGCCTGAAAATCAGCGTTCATGTTTACGCTGTCGGTACGCATGTAGGTGATATGACCTTGTTCGTACAATTTCTGTGCGAGCATCATGGTCATTTTTGCAGTTGCGCCAAGACGACGGTTAGCCTCCTGCTGGAGTGTCGATGTTGTAAATGGAGCAGGTGGTTGGCGAGTCGCAGATTTTTTGTCGACATTTGCGATGGTGAATTTCGCGCCGTCCAATGTTTTTTCTATTGCGCGAGCTTCCGCCTCTGTCTTGATCGAAAACTTTTCGAGTTTTTCGCCCGCGATTTGCGAGAGTTTTGCTTCGAATTCTTTTCCTTTCTCAGACATCTTTGCGTCAACGGTCCAATATTCTTCTGGATTGAACGCTAAAATTTCGCGCTCACGTTCAACGATGAGGCGAACTGCAACTGACTGCACACGTCCAGCTGATAAGCCGCCGCGAACTTTTTTCCAGAGAAATGGCGAGAGCTCGTAGCCCACAAGACGGTCAACGATGCGACGCGCCTGCTGTGCATCAACCAAATGAAGGTCGAGCTTGCGTGGGTGTTCGATCGCGTGAAGAATCGCTTTTTTAGTAATTTCGTGAAAAGTAATGCGCTTGATTTTTTCTGGTGCTTCACCAAGAACTTCGGCGAGGTGCCATGAAATTGCTTCTCCTTCGCGATCTTCATCAGTCGCAAACAGAACCTCGTCGGCGTCTTTTGCGAGCGCTTTGAGTTCTTTTACGCGAGCCTTCTTTTCGCGAGGGACGAGGTATGATGGGGTAAAATCGTGTTCCACATCAACGCCAGTCTTGCTTTTTGGAAGGTCGCGAATATGGCCGAAAGATGATTCGACAATATAGCCTTTGCCCAAAAATTTGCTAATAGTCTTGGCTTTTGTTGG
>CALQYY010000033.1 GCA_943349075.1 Candidatus Magasanikiibacteriota bacterium | reverse complement strand
TGAAACTAAAGTAAAATACTCACCACAAGGGTGAGTATTTTACTTTGGCTCCGAGGCAGGGATTCGAACCCTGGACCAATGAGTTAACAGCTCACTGCTCTACCACTGAGCTACCTCGGAATGCCGACATAATATAGCAGATGTCGGACGGAGTTGTCAACGGTTTTACACAGAAGCTCGTCCAAGCTCCATTCGTTCAATCCGCGCCTTCAAAACATCGTAATATGATTGCGTCACTTTATTGTCCGCACGAAGCTCCTCAATGCGAGCCAAAATCTTTTTACCCTGCGTTTTAAGTTCATCGATCGATTCCTCATGACGGTCGAAGCAGAAAAAAATCGCTTCAAACTTTGTATCATGAACTTCTTGTTTTTCAACAACCTTGTCTAGTACTTTTTCGACTCTAACGAGCCTCGTCTCAATATTATCGATCTTTGACTCAATACCGTCGATCTTATCGATCTTACTCATCACATATTCCTCAAACGCAGATGTTGCCTTTGGACGTGCCACAATTTTTGTTGCCTCCATACAAAAAAAGTTAGGTGATTAAGTCCCGAGTATACCAAAAACTATTTTCTCGTCAATACCGTTTTTACTTCGACAAATCAAGCTCATCCGTGAACTTAATCTTATCCACAAAATCCTGAACGTGGCTCACCATAATCATTGTTCCCTCGTATTCCGCAAGCGCCTCAGCGATCACGGGAATGTGGCGGAAATTAATATGGTTGGTCGGCTCGTCCAAAATCAAAAGCGCCGGTTCCTGCAAGACGAACTGCGCGTAGCAGAGCAAACCCTTCTGACCTTCCGAATAGGTTCGGATTGGCTGCTTCAAAAGCGCCGACGTCAAAAAGAAATGTGCACCAACCGCATAAATCGTTTCGTTATCCCCCACTTCCATCACGCTTTTGAGTGCTTCGTAGCCTGATTGATTGTAATCAAGTCCTGAAAAATCCTGGCGGTAATAACCAACCTTCACGCCTGACATAATTTGCGCACCCGGATTCATTCCTGATGCAAGCCCGCGAATGAACGTCGACTTTCCAATTCCATTTGGCCCTGTAATAAGTAACTTCTGACCGCGGCGGAGTTTAATATCAACCTCTTTCTCAACCGGCTCATGATTTTTGATTGCGGTGATTCGTGTGATTTTAACAACATCTTCTTTCCACTCTTGAGGTTCAATCGTAAATCCACGCAAAGTCTTGTCCTCGCGAAGTGTATCAACTTTATTATCCTCAGCTTCCTCAATTTCCTCGCGAAGTTTTGACGCGAGCTTACGCATCTTACCTCCCTTGTTCGCAAAGAAGTTCACCTTCTCTTTTCGATCGATAATTTCTTTCTGTAAACGCGCATTTTTCATGCGGTCACGCTCAATCTGCGCTGCAATTTGTTCAACCACCGCGTAGTAGTCGCCCACATATTGATTCACCTTCTGTGTGAACACATCGAGATGCAACACGCTGTCGGTAAATGAATTCAAAAAGTCCGTGTCATGAGAAATCACGATCACCGTCTTTTCGTATGACTGCAAAAAATATGTCAGATGGAAAATTCCCTCTGCATCCAAATTGTTCGTCGGCTCATCGAGGAGCAAAATATCAGGGTTCTGAATGAGCGCAAATGCGAGAAGCAAACGCGCGCGCTGACCACCCGAGAGATCGCGGACCAACTTTTCGTGAGGAACCTTCAAATTCACCACATCCAAAATTTCATCGACGCGTCTGTCCAAATCGTATTTTCGATCTTCAAACGCCTCCGCAAAATAATCAGAAACGCTCTTGTCCATCATCTCCTCGGGCATCACCTGCTGCGCAATCGCAACTTTTGCGCCTGGACGAATATTCACAGACCCTGTTTTTGGTTTGAGTTCGCCGGTGATCATCTTAAAAATCGTCGACTTACCCGCGCCGTTTTGACCCATGATAGTCACCTTCGCGCGCTCGCGTACACCAAAACTCGCATCTTCCAGAAGCGGTCGGTCCTCTACGTATTCAAATGTTACATTTGCAAAGCGCAAAATTACGTCTCCGTGATTCATATTATTCTTTCCAATATTTCTTTCGATATTTTATTACAAGTTCGCGAATGACCAATCCAAATCCGAGCAGTTCAAGTCCGAGGTAGATGAGGAGCAGTCCTGGTAAAACGGGCAAAACTAAACCGACGAGGCCCGCTAAAATAAGCACCCCGCCAGCAATCATTTTTCCGAATCGTTTTACGTGTTCTGTCATTTTAAAGGAATGTGTAGTAATCGCGGAGCTTTTCGATGTCTGGCATGTTCTGAATCTTCTCGAGCGCCTTTGCTTCAATCTGACGAATACGTTCGCGGGTCACATCGAATTCCTTACCCACTTCTTCGAGTGTGTGTGACACACCATCGATCAAGCCGAAACGCATTTCGAGAATTTTCTGTTCGCGTGGCTGCAAGTCCTTAATCGATCCATGAACATAATCGCGAAGGAGCTGAAGTGCGGACGCGCGATCTGGTGAAATATTTTTGACATCTTCGATGAAATCTCCGAGCTGTGAATCGTCGTCATCATCACCAACCGATGTTTCAAGCGAAACTGTTTCCTGTGAAATTTTGATGATGTGACGAACTTTCTCAACATCCTCACCCATTTCAGCTGCAACTTCCTCCGGCGTTGGATCGCGACCCAAATCTTGGAGAAGGCGGCGTTCAACCTGTTGAAAACGATTGATCGTTTCAACCATGTGAACTGGAATACGAATCGTACGCGACTGATCAGCGAGCGCGCGAGTAATTGCCTGACGAATCCACCATGTTGCGTATGTCGAGAATTTGTACCCGCGTTTGTATTCAAACTTTTTAACCGCGCGAAACAAACCAATGTTTCCTTCCTGAATCAAATCGAGAAGCGACAACTGTTTTCCAACAAACTTTTTCGCAATTGAAACAACCAAACGCAAGTTAGCTTCAATGAGCGCGCGTTCTGCTTCTTTGTCACCACGATCTTTGCGCTTTGCGAGTGAAATTTCTTCGTCGGCGGTCAAGAGTGGAATTTTTCCGATTTCGCGGAGGTACATCTGAATCGAATCGCTCGTAAGCTCCATCGGATCAATCGTGAACTTCGCTTTTTTCTCAGGACCATTCGAGTGGAACTTGCCCAAAATTTCTTTCTGCGACTCGCGCTGGCCGAGCATACCCTCTTTCATTTCAACAACGGTGATGCTTGCGCGATCAAGTGTTGTCAAAAAATTCTCAAACATTTCCATGTACTGCTCAACATGTGGAAATGCAAACAAAATTTCGGTTTCTGTTATAAATCCGCGCTTGCGACCCTTTGCGACAAGCTCATCCAAACGTTCTGGTGTTGGCGGTTCTAAATTAAAAACTTCTGTTTCAACAGGAACTCCTTTTGTAGGAGTAATTGTTTTTTTCGCGGCTAGCTTTGCCTTCACAGGTGCTGGCGCTGGACGAACAAATTTCTTAACAGGAGCTTTTGGAGCTGGTTTTTTTACAGCCGGCTTTGGCGCGGGTTTGCGCGCTGGAGCCACCACCTTTTTTGGAGCTGGTGTTTTCTTAGCTGTTACTTTTTTTAACATAAATCACGATATGAGCTTTTGATAGCGTATGAGCAATTCGCTTAACTGCATTTGATTTCCTGCGGCCTCCGCACGACGGATTTCGCGGATAAGCGTTTCCCGCTGCTGCGTTAAATAAATGTCACGAAAACGTTTTATAAGCGTACCTAATTCATCCTGACGCTCCTTAGATCCCAAATCGCTATAAACAGCGGAGAGCAATAGCTCAAGTGTCGGGTCTTTAACAGGTGCCTGGACAGCGGTGCCAACTTTCGGCGCCGTGGCCGAAGTATACCCATTTTGCCACGCATTGTAAAGTGCGCTATATGCAGGATCAACAAAATAGCTTCCGTCAATATATTTTTGCACCTCACCGAACAAACTGAACTCTTCTTGCAGCAGCGCCATGATGCGCTCCTCAAGCATAATTCGCATGTGCGAGACGTGCGCTTCCCCATCCATTTTCACGAGCGGCTCTGATTTTGGGCGCGCTGAATTTGAGCGAAGTCCCGCAATAAGCTGCGTTAACGCATCCGCCGAGGTCTGCAAATTGAAAGCCGCCTGCTGAATCCAATGATCGCGTTCAATCGCGCTCGGAAGCAATGCAATAAACGAAATAATTTTTTGCGACAACTGATGTTTCACCCGCGGATCCTTCAAAATCGCCGCACGCTGCTCCTCAGGAATCAACGTACCCATCATGTGTTCCATGAATGGTTTTGCGTCGCCGACCGCCTGTTTCCAGACAGCTACATCTTTTTTAATACACTCATCCGCATCTTTTCCCGCGCCTTCCGGAATCGTAATCATCTTCACAACAAATCCTTCCGCGAGCGCAAGCGAAATCGACCGCTCTGCTGCGTGCTGCCCTGCTGCATCTGCATCAAACGCCATGCGCAGCTCATCCGTGTAACGTTTAAGGAGTCGCAGCTGCTCAACAGTCAGTGCCGTCCCCGAACACGCAACAACATTTTTAAATCCGGCCTGGTGACACGCAATTACATCCATCTGTCCCTCAACCAAAACAGCGTAGCCAAGTTCTTTAATTGCCGCTTTCGCGAGATGCAACGCATAAATCACGTTGCCTTTATGAAAAAGTGGTGTCTCCGGCGTGTTTACATATTTTCCACCCGAATCTTTTGTTTCAACCAAAATGCGCCCCGTATAACCGATGATGCGCCCGTGCGAGTCCCAAATTGGGAACATGATGCGTCCACGGAAACGATCAAACTGGCGAGAACGATTTCCATCTGTTTTTGAGATAGTTATTCCCGCGTTCACACAATCCTCCACTGTGTAAGCCTTCTTGATTAGGTATTCGGTCATCACACTCCATGATGTTGAGGAAAACCCGATCTTGAACTGTTCGATCATTTCCGCAGACACGCCACGACGCGCTAAATAGTCGCGCGCGCTTTGCGCTCCCGGAACTTCGCGCAAAATTCGATGATACACATTCGCACTGGTATCCAGAATTTCCATGAGCCGCGCCTTTTCATTTCGATTTACTTCTGTTTTTTGAGACGTCGTTAATTCGATTCCCGCCTTCTCAGCGAGCAACTTCAGCGCTTCACGGAAATCTATATTCTCAACTCTTTGAACAAATGTAAAGGCATCACCCCCTTCATTACATCCAAAACAGTGCCAAATCTGGCGCTCGCGATTCACCATGAAGCTCGGCGACTTTTCGTGATGGAACGGACAGTTAGCCTTAAAGTGGGCGCCCGACTGTTTGAGCGTCAAATAATCGCGGACAACATCCACGATATCAAGTCGCTGTTTGATTATTTCGACGTCGTTTGTCATCGCTCGAGTGGATTTCCTTTTTTATCAACTAAAATTGCCATTGGGAGCTCAATCGCCGCACTGATGCGCGCCAACTCGTCCGCGATCGCCTGCCCCAGATATTCACCGCTGTGCGCCTTCGAGCCTTCGTATGTATGCCCTTTTTGATCAATGTGAATCGATAAGGTCATCGGCTGTTTGCCTTCCTCTACATATACATGAAACCGCGGAAATTCGCCACCACCGGACGCGCGACGCACAAAACTCTCGTCGCCCTCGCGATTTGTGTACGGCGCATACCCCGCAACGCGCATAAAAACGGTCGCCCTGTGTGTTGGTTGCTGTTTAAAAATTGCTTTCATATCTCTTCGTATACTAACCGTATAACGAAACTTTCGCAACTGTAGTATACTGGGCGCACTATGAAAGAAGATTTAGCATTTGAAAATCTTGCGCTCCGAGAAGCGCTCCACAGTAATCACACAGAAAATCAACGACGAATTCACAATCTACAGGATACGATAGAAGAAATCTCAGAACATCGTGATAGACACAAAAAACAAGGTAGGCTTGTTGCAATTTTATCATCCGTCATTACACTCGCCTCAGGAATTTCCCATTATCGTACAATCGAAAAAGCACGAACAATTATTGAGGCTCGAGACGAAATAATCGAGAGGCAGAATAATACAATTAGATCCATCGATAACGAACTTGGTGCAACACAGAAATCTCAAAATCTTATACCACTAGATGCAGAAAAAAGAATTATTGAATTTTCACAAAGACTCGTGTTAGCACAATCTAGTAAAGGCGAAATCACAACCTCCCACGACTCACCTCCTAGTGAAATTCATCGGAATCTCTATAATGGCAGTCAAGAGCAAAAAATTTCCGCATTAGAGGAAATCGTAGGTAAACACTATATTCGCCAGATCCAAGAAATGAGCGAGATAAAACCAGATGAGACCGAGCTTGCACGCGACATAACTGTCACAAGTTCACATCCTGACATAAATGCAAACGAATTGCGCGGATACATGCAGGGATTCCCATCAAATTGGGTTAAAGGTAAAATCAGCAAAATTACCGTTCATCAAGAAGATTTAGGGCCTAAGGTAGGTATTTTACGCTCTGGAAATGCGGTCGGTCTATTTGACACAAATAGCAATAAAATTGATATTTTTGGTGCTGCCGTTGGAAAAAAGAATTTGACGCAGTTCGACAAAACCCTTGCCCATGAAATGGCCCATGGAAATGATTGGATTCGAAATAGTTCATTAAACTTCAATGAGCGAATTGACCTACTTGCAAAAATCGCATCTCGGATCCTATCTGATGATCGATATATTTCAACGTATGTTGAGCTGATCGGCGTTAGAGATCAGGAAACAACACAATCAGCTCGATGCGAAGAATATTTTGCAGAAATCGCTGCAGCATATTTCAATAACCCCACAGCACTGCATTACAAAGATTTTCTAATTATTCACAACCTCGTCTTAAAACATAATCCTCGATTTGATATCGATGAATATAAAAGATATCGCGCTTGGGCATTTGATACCTACAAAGAACTATGAAATTCGATGTACTCAAAAACGAAAAGCGTCTTGGCACACTCACCTTTCATAGCGGCATATATACATTTGTAGGTGACGATGATTGCAAAATTTTTATTGCAAATAGTGTTCGCGACGGGTTAAAAATCAAAAAAGATATTTGCGTAGACGGAATTTTTTCGATTGTAGTTCAGCCCATCGAAAATTCGGATCC
>CALQYY010000032.1 GCA_943349075.1 Candidatus Magasanikiibacteriota bacterium | reverse complement strand
CCCGATCGTGTTCACCATCTCTCCTACATAACTCCCGAAGAAAAATGGTGGCTTCTCAAGCACGCAGCAGCACTCGTTTACCCCTCATTTTTCGAAGGTTTTGGCTTGCCTCCGCTCGAGGCAGCGTCGGTCGGCTGCCCCACAATTGTTTCAGATTGTACAGCGCTTCCAGAAACCATGGGAGACGCATCAGTTTTTGTTTCGCCATACGACGTCGCACAAATCGCGAACGCCATGGAAGCAGTCGCAATCGACAAAAAATTGGTTGCGCGTTTACGCGAACGTGGATTTGCGCGCGCGGCGTGGTATAGTTTAGGCAAACAGCGCGCGGCATTGCAGCTCGCTGTTGCTCACGCACAATCACACCTATGATCTTTGGTTTTGATGCACGCCTCATGAGCGTTCCTGGCGGACTCGGTCGCTACGCGGGCGAGCTCTTACGCGAACTGACCGAGCAAAATCCGTCAGACTTTTTTGTAGTTCTCGTAAAAAAAATTCCCGCTGATTTTCCTATACACCAAAATATTCGCTGGGTTGAAACAAATATCCACTGGTATGGGCTCGACGAACAAATCAAACTAGGTCGACTCATGAACGCTCAAAAAGATGTGCAGCTCTGGCACACCCCCCACTGGAACGTCCCAATCACCCTTCGAAAACCATTTGTGATGACGTTTCACGATTTTATTTTTGAAGAATTTCCAACACACGACAAAACAGTTCGCGGTTTTCTCAATTACAAATTTAAATGGATCGTCTGGCGAACACTTCTAACAATCAATCTGTATCGCGCACGCAAAATTATCACCATCAGCAATTTTGTCCGCGAACAAATTTTGCGTCGTGACCCAAGCGCTGCAAAAAAAATCGAGGTGATCTATAACGGACTCACCCATCTCCCGCCTGCAGTCGCGCCAACGTTCAACGTCGAAAAACCATTTTTCCTCATGGTCGGAAATTCGTATCCACACAAAAACCATGCGATCGTGTTGAAGCTTCTAAAAAAATATCGCGCGCAAATTTCAGAACATTTTTACCTTTTAACTCATCGTGATCGTTTCTCCGAAGCACTCCAAAAAACAATTTCTGACGCTAATCTTTCTGATCGAATACATATCGTGTTCGATGCCTCAGACACAACACTTGCGTGGATGTATGAAAATTGCAAAGCCCTTGTATTTCCGTCATTATCTGAAGGTTTTGGCATTCCACCTCTCGAGGCTTTATCGTACAAAAAACCAGTCGTAGCAGCAAAAACATCATCGCTTCCTGAAATCCTGGGAGACGAGGCATATTGGTTCGATCCAACAAATGAAGCCACTCTTTTTGAGGCTCTCTTGAATGTAGATAAACAAAAAATTTTCAACGAATCAGTTCTAAAAAAATATTCTTGGACCGTAGCCGCGAAATCCACACGAAATTTGTATCAAAGTGTGCTATACTAGGGTGTATTAAACACCTTTACCATGGCGATCGATCGAAAGCCAAAGATCATTCAGATTACCCCAGGCGATCACAGCGTATCGCCCCATCTTACATCACTTCGTAGTGGTGATTTGTACCATAAAAAAAACCAACTTACCGAGGAAGTTGCGCCTCAGTATTTTCCTGAAGACAAACCTTTTGAACTGGGTTTTTCCTTACACGAAGAAATGCCTCACAAAGTTCAACAAGAAAAAGGACCAACGATTTCCGAGCGATTTGCTAAAAAATTTGCATCGATTCGAGCGAAAAAAATAAAAAAACAAGCGCCGAAACAACAAATTGCAAAACAAAAAAGAAGAGCTGAGCCTAAAAAACCACAACCTGTTCCACACGCACCATTTCGCGGTCGTGCAACAATCGCTTTTTTAATTCTCGCACTTGCCATTGTTACACCACTTAAAGCACTCACCACATTTGAACGACTTCGCGACGCAAAGCACGATGTCGAAAACCTAAAATCAGCTGCGGGTGGCGGCGTTGGCAATAATTTTGATGCCGTTAGCTCACAAATCACAGACGCGCTCAAATCATTTCATGCGGCAAACACAACACTCAAAGAAATTGGCCCTGTCGAAGAGTTTTTTCTAAAAAATACTCCAGTTATCGGAACACAATACGGTGTTGCAACACGTCTTGTTGGTGCTGGCGAGCATGTTTCCTTCGCAGCCGCCTCATACATGCAGCTTTTCCGAACGCTCAAAGAAAAGCAGGATGCACCACTGATCGAACGATTTTCAATGTTTTTCGAAGGAAATCGTGCTGTTGTTTCTGATCTTTCAGCTGCTGCTGATCTTGTGCGACCAATTGATCCACAAGAAATTCCAGAGGCTCAGCGTGCGTTTGTGGCCCAGGCGCGCGACGCAATTCTCGCTCTCAGTAGTGATGCTGACTATCTCGCATCAGCAGGTCCTGTTATTTTGTCGACACTCGGAGGAACTGCGCCACGCCGCTACTTGATCGTTTTTCAAAACTCAACCGAACTTCGCCCAACCGGTGGATTCATTGGGTCATTTGCCGTTCTTGATATTGAAAAAGGCGAGGTGAAAAACTTACATGTTCCACCTGGCGGTTCTTATGACCTTCAAGGAACGCTCAAAAAACATATTTACGCGCCACTTCCGCTTCATCTCATCAACACGCGATGGGAATTCCAAGACGGAAACTGGTTCCCTGATTTTCCAACATCGGCCGAAAAACTCATGTGGTTTCTCGAAA
Organism: Candidatus Magasanikiibacteriota bacterium; assembly: GCA_943349075.1. Classification (GTDB taxonomy): domain Bacteria; phylum Patescibacteriota; class Patescibacteriia; order Magasanikbacterales; family 2-02-FULL-50-9b; genus 2-02-FULL-50-9b. The sequence continues at coordinate 4,960 of CALQYY010000032.1, read as the reverse complement.
AATCTCAAGGACCTTCCGTTGATGGTGTTATCGCGATCAACTCATCATTGCTCCCTGAGCTACTCTCAATTGTCGGTCCTGTAAAACTTGCAGGAAAAACAACTGAACTCACCGCCGAAACAGCGCTCGACACCGTTCGAACAACAATCGATAGTGCAAACAAAGTAACCGAAACAAAATCAAAACCAAAAGAAATTATTTCAGAAGCAGCGCCTGCAATTATCGAAACACTAAAAGCTGGAAAGTCTGAACATTTTCTTCCACTCATCAACGCCTTGCTCAAAGGACTCGAGCGACGCGATATCCAAATGTATGCACGCGATGAAAATTTGCAAAAACAGATCGCAGACTTTGGTTGGGACGGCGCGCTTCGCAGCAACCCAAATGGTGATTACCTCGCAGTCATTGGCACAAATATTGGTGGCCAAAAAACAGACGCACTCATCAAACAAACAATCGATCACCAAGCTAAAATTGACGATAGCGGAAAAGTCATTGTAACTGTTCGTGTGTCGAGAGCGCAGCGCGCAAGTTCGCGAGCACTCGAAGATGCACCAAACATTAGTTACGTTCGTTTTTATGTTCCACTTGGTGCTAAACTTCTTGACGCACAAGGATTTAGCACACCGTCAGAAAAAAGTTTTCAAGCTCCCGACAAATGGGAACAATCTGATTCTGACCTCGAACGCATCGAGCGTGAAATTGGATTCGATGCAAAATCAGGGACACGCATCACCGAGGAACTTGGCCACACAGCGTTTGGTAATTGGATAATTTCAGAGCCTGGCGGTACAGCAGAAGTTGCAATCAGCTACGAGCTTCCATTCAAAATTGCGCCGCACGACTCAAAAGGAATCGCGCGTCTTGCAGAAATCCTCTACGACAAAAGCAACGCCGCAAGCTACAGCGTTTATATCCAGCGACAATCGGGATCATCGCCAACCGAGGTCAGCTCGCGCGTCATTTTGCCGGACGGCTGGCGACTTGGCTGGATCACCGACGGCCGCGCGCAGATTGCAGAAAATGGAGCACTTCTCACGATTCCCTTCTTAACAGATTTACACTACGGACTAACAGCAACTGCTTATGCCAAAGATTCCACAACGAAAAAATAGATTTGAAGACGAGCGAAATATTGACGACACACTCGACGAAATGTACCAAGATGACGATGGCTCACGGCCAGACATGAAACATTTTGATTATAAAAAATCACGCGCCGGACTCGTTGTTGTTTTTTTTATTTTGTTTTTTCTCGCATCTGCAGCAGCAGCCGCATGGCTCGGATTTTTCTTGTTTAGTCCATCGCAAAAATTTTCCGAAAATCAAGTTGTTGCTGAGATTATCGCACCAACAGAAATTACGAATGGCATTGAGCAAGACTACAAGATTAATGTCAGCAATACTGGATCACTCGCACTTGCAAACACACGCGTTATTTTGAAGCTGCCTGAAGGATTTGTCGTAACAGAATCGACACCAAAAGCAACAAACGACCGCATCGACAGCTGGACACTTGGAGCAATTGATGGAAACGAAAGCCGCGCGATCACACTAAAAGCAGTGTACGCAAAGCCAAGTGGCACAGAAGACAATCTTCGTGCATATGTTGATTTCAAGCCATCAAATTTTAATTCTGAATTTGAAAAAGTAACTGACACAAACCTTAAGGTTGCACGCGAGGCAGTTCTCATTTCGATGACGAAAAAACCAGGTCAGCTCGAAGTGACGTACAAGAATCTCACAGAAACAACAATCACAAATCTCGTGCTCGGTGTTGACGCTGGAACTTCGTTCAAACAAACAAAAACAAATCCACCGGCAAAAATGCTCGCAGGCATCATCACACTTCAAATCCCCGAACTGCTGGCAAACAAAGACAACACATTCACTATCGACGGCGCATATTCGCCAAGCAGTACCCCACCTGCAAATATCCTCACCACAATTACTAAGCAATATAACAACAAACCCCTCGAAATTGCGAAATTCGAGCTCGCAAATGCGGGTGGATCGGATGCGGCGCAAACAGAACCCACACCTCGAGCAAAACCACTGTCAATTTCAGTTAACGGCGCTGCAACCAGCGAAGTGAAATCGGGTGATACGATGAAATTTGTTGTTACCTACAAGAACACAACTGACAAACCAATTACAAACGTCGCTCTCACACTCGTCGGCGTCGGACCATCGATTAAAAACAAAAGCGTTTTTGATTACACCAGCCTTGGCACAATCGGTGACCCTGATGTTGTCGGTAAACAAATCACACCTGAGCGACGCGAAGCACGCATCACCTGGACTCCTGAAAAAACGAACGTCCTCAAAGAAATTGCACCGGGCCAGCAAGTGGTAATTGAGCTTTCCGTTGGTGTTAAACCACTCGAGGCAGGAATCAAAGACCTCTCTGCGACCTACACACTCTCGCTCAGTGCAGATAATGACGTTTTGTCGATTGCAGATCCTGCAACGATTACCATTGCACAGTAATAATTTCAATTAAAAAAAATCGGTCACCTAAGACCGATTTTTTTATTGCGCCCAGCAGGACTCGAACCTGCGTCTCCAGCTTCGGAGGCCAACGTACTATCCCCTGTACTATGGGCGCTTCACACGTCGGAGTGCAGTGTACAGCGCAAAACGCACACGGTCAATTCCCGCATCAAATGTTCCTGGCGACTCTGCAGAATCACCACCAAAACCCAATTTAAAACGTGTCACGCCCGATAATCTATGATTTTGAGCTCCCAGCGGCGCCGTACCCCACCAATCATACAACTCAAATCCTCGGAGTGCAGCATCTTGCAAAACTGCCCAGTGAAGTGCATACGGAGCCATCATCGAACGACGTTCGTAATCAGATGCGCCGTGCAAATAGGTCAAAATTTTTCCAAAACCAATTTGCAAAGAAGTTGCAACAACATTTTCCCCCGAAAATGCCGCCCACACATCACAAACCGAAAAAAGTGCCCGCAAATCCGCACGTGGCGTCGCAGCAATTTCATGACGATCGCCTGTCAATGTGTAGAGTGCTAAAATTTTATCTTCAAATTTCAAAACTTCCTCGTGCGATAATTTCTTGACAATAATTCCATGTTTTTCAGCAACTCGAATATTGTATCGAGTTTTTTCATGAAACGATTTAAATAGGTTTTCCGTATCCAGAGAAATTTTTGTAAGCAATGTATGTGACGACGAAACATCGCGGCGTGCAGAAAAATGCAAACCGCCTTGTTCGAAATCAAAACCATGTGGAGGCTCAACTCGAAGCACAGTTCTGTGTTTTACACTTTGCAAAAGACCAATAATCTCCACCCAATCAGATTGGGGTGGCAAACTAATAGGTCCTTTTGGACAAAACCAAACCGACACAAATGGCATGATGGGCAACGAAACCCATAGCGACGGTGCGCCATTTTCGTCCAAAATTCGAACGCACACATTCCCGCGTGCATGCTGTACCCGCGCCCACACAGACGATTGCAAAACAGCTCCTGACAAATTATGTCCAGCGATTAGACAATCCCACTCTTCATCTGTGCCAACAAAAAATTTAGCCATGTAATTGTTTTAATCCGAGTCGAATGAGTTCTTCTGTTGTGCCATTTTTTCCGCGCAAAACCACGGCCGCATCTTCTTTTCGATACCCGAGCCCAACAAGTGCATCAACTGCTTGTGTATGTTCATTATCCCCAAAAAGCCCAACAACTTCCGGCAATTTTCCGCGGAGTTCAAGAATAATTCTTTCTGCAATTTTCTTTCCAACACCAGGAACGCTCGTCAAAAATTTTACATCTCCCTGCTCAATTGCAACGCGCACATCAGCAACTGTTCCAACTGACAAGATGAGCAAACCACTTTTCGGACCAACACCACTCACGCTAATTAACACCTCAAAAAAGTCTCTCGCATCTTCGGAAAAAAATCCGAACAACTGCAACGCATCTTCGCGAACATTTGTGTAACAAAAAATTTCTGCCGCAGCACCAACATGTGCGCGAGCCATATCGCCTGCGTTCATGAACACAAGATATCCGACTCCGTGCACATCAACAAGAACGCCGCGCCCAGAAATTGATTTAATTATGCCTGAAAGATATCCAATCATTTTGTCAGCGATGTTAATTTGTCCTGCAAGTCCTTAAGCGCCTGTGTTTTTCGTGTAACCAAAAATTCAAGCGATGTTTTAATCTCTGGATCCGCTGTTGCTGAAAGCTGCGCTTCTGCATCCCGAAGTTCGCCCTCTGCTGTTTCAATCTGTCGTTTCACCTCATCTGCAGGATTTACAGGCACCGGAGGAGCGGAAGTTCCGCCAAATAATTTCGAAAAAAAACTCATACTATATTTGAGAAATTAATAAATTATTTGGATCCTCTGTTTTCAGCTGTTCGAGTAATTTTTCAAGCTCTTCTTGCAAATCAGTAATCGTATCAACAACTTCTTGACCCTGTTTTTTTACAGACTCTTCAAGTTCGAGCGCAACTTCAATCGCGCGTTCATAAACATGTTTGATCTCTGGATTTGTTGACGCTACAAGCGCAGCCTTCAACTTATCGAGGTCCGACAATGTGACTGCCGCTGCTGCCTGATATGGTTTCAAGCTATTTCGGCGTTCTTCGATTGCGCTAACTTTCGCATCAACTTGCTCTAAAATCACATCAGAAACAGATGTGCCAGGAGCTTCGTCAACTCCTCCAATTTTTCCTAATTCTAACGATGGTGTGTCACTCATAGTGAGTCTATTTTACCGCCGAACGAGCTCAACAAGCAAGGCAACGCCCCACCCGCTCGCACCCGCGCGACGCGCTGGCTGCAACTTCGATGAATTCGAAACTCCCGCGATATCAATATGTGCCCACGATGTCGTTGGCGCAAACTGTTGCAAAAACGCAGCCGCTGTATTCGCGCTTCCCCAACGGTCGGTGATGTTTTTGAGATCTGCAACATCAGATTTGATTTG
>CALQYY010000031.1 GCA_943349075.1 Candidatus Magasanikiibacteriota bacterium | reverse complement strand
GAACAGACGGACGACTATGTCGTTATTGTTAAGCCTGCAGGTCTTCTTGTGCATCCTGCGGATTCAAGCCCTGATGAACCAACGCTCGTCGATTGGCTCGTTGAAAAATTTCCTCAAATTAAAACAGTTGGCGACGAACCAGAACTTCGTCCAGGAATTGTGCATCGCCTTGATCGTGAGGCGAGTGGTCTCATGGTAATCGCGCTCAATCAAAAAACGTTTGACGCGCTCAAGATGCAATTTCAAGATCGTACGATTGAAAAAGAGTACTTGGTTTTGGTGCATGGAAAAATGCTTCGCGAGTTTGGTGAAATTAATTTGCCGATTGGGCGTATGTCACGTGGTGGTCGCATGGCGGCGCACTCGTCGAATTACGAAGAGGGGAACGAAGCGCGCACAGAATATTTTGTTGAAAAACGTTTTTCAACAACGACATTGCTTCGCGTACACATTCACACAGGACGCACACACCAGATTCGTGTGCACATGTTTTCACTTCAGCATCCGGTCGTTGGCGATACATTGTATCCGCTCAAAAAATTCGGCAAAACAAAAATGGGTAAAGCGTTTCCGCTTCCACCACGTTTGTGTTTGCATGCGGCACGTCTCGTATTCACTGATAAAACAGGTGCTCGAAAGGAATTTCTTGCCGAGCTTCCACCAGATTTTGCAAACTATTTGACGCAATTCAAAGCTGTATGACCAAGTCGCAGATCTTTATTTTGATGGGTCCATCGGGCGTTGGAAAAACGGTGATTGGCCATGCGCTCCTTCGTCGATTCAAACGTCTCAAAAAAATCATCACGTACACGACACGTGCGCAGCGCCCGGGTGAGGAAAATCATGTTGATTATCACTTTGTTTCGACTGCAGAGTTTGAACGCAAAGTTGCGTCGGGTGATTTTATCGAGCATGCGAATGTACATGGCGACCAATATGGAAGCGCGTGGGAAGATTTGAAATCGCTCCAGCAGCAGGGAATCTCGGTTTTGTTTATCATCGATATTCAGGGCGCCAAAATTTTCAAACGCAAGCTTCGCGACGCTGTTACGATTTTCCTCATGCCAGATTCGATGGATTCGCTCCGTTCGCGCATCGAACGCCGCCGTTCAAAGGAAACTCCTGAGCAGGTTGAGCGCCGCATGCAGACCGCGCGCAAGGAAATGTCCCAAAAGGACTGGGCGACGCATGTGGTTTATAACCAGCAAGGTCACCGAACCGAGGCAATTCGAAGTGTGGCCAAGATTGTTAAGGGATATATGTACCCAGGAGCCACCAAATAAGCCCACTTTTTCATACTTGACGCGCACAGCGTCTTTTGCTAAACTATGCCCACTATGGAACTTTACGAAGAAATCCGCCCGGGTCAGGTCGTTCGCGTCCACCAGGCGATCAAAGAAACAACCCCAAAAGGCGAAGTTAAAGAACGTATCCAGGTATACGAAGGTTTGGTATTAAAACGCTCACACCGCAAGGAAGTTGGCGCAACCATCATCGTTTACAAGAAATCTGGTACTGTTGGTGTAGAGAAGATTTTTCCTCTCGCATCTCCAACAATCAAGAAAATTGAAATCGTTCGCGAATTCAAGGTTCGTCGCGCAGACATTTCATACGCTATGGATTCAACCAAGCGCATGACAGAAAAGCGTGCAGTAGGTGCAAAGCCTGTTGCGAAAGCAAAAAAATAATCGAAATTCTCCGAATTTTAATTCACAAGACCTCGCCACCCGGCGGGGTCTTGTTTTTTTGAGGCAGTGGTGTTAGTATTTTGCATCGCGAACTTTTTGCGAGGAGAATTTGTCGTGACGCCTCACAGTGAGATCGTTGCTGTTTTGCCCATCTGGGTCTTGGTTGTAAAAGCAGATCTTGTAAGACCAGACAAGGGGGGTGTTTGTGTGCCCGTGTCGGAGGATTTGCAGCGTGCTGAAGTGGTTTCGCAGCAAGTCAAAACTTACCTCGATGGTTTGGAGAATGCTACTCACCGAGTTGTTCAAACGGGAGATTTTGTTGCTTCGATTGCAGTTGCCGCAATTTTTCGCAAATATGCTGTTGAAAAAGCCGGCCCAACATTTGCGACGGTGAGCCCCTTTGCTCGCAGGGGTATTGAGGAGAATAACGAAATTGAGTATGGCGCATATGTGCGGCAAGTGACTTCGCATTTGAATGCGCAGATCGGATGCGACGTGCTCATTGCAGTTCTTGGCCGAGAAGTGATCAACCAGCTCGTGAACAATCGGTCAGATGTGCACGTGCCTCATCCGCGCTTTGCGCTGAAAGGTGGTGAGGCTTGCGTGATTTCGCGCGACGGCTTGTACCGCGAAGTCCGCGAGCCTCCCCCTGCTACCGCAGCGGCTGCGCCCTAACCGGCGCAACAAAAAACACGGCATCGCCACGAGCTTGCTAAAGTGCAAGTTTGCGGCGTGCCGTGTTCCTTTTTTTAAATCAGTTTTTTAAGGAATGCGATCGCTTGAATTTTTGTTTTGATTTTTCCAGAAAGCTGAGCTTCGCGGGCGAGGCCGAGAAGTTCGCCGATGCGAGGTCCTGGCGTGATTTTAAACGCAGCAATAAGATCGCTTCCGTTCACGAGCGGATCAGGAAGTGATTGGCGGCCGCCGCGGGTTTTGAGAAGTTTTTTGATGCGGAGCAAAACGTCGTCGAGGTGGCGTTTTTTGTCTTTGCTATTCTCGGGAACTGTTGCAGATCCGTCGCCGAAGAGCATTGTTAAAAGTTCGCGTCCGCGATCGAGGTCGCGCAAGAAATATTTTTCGATGGTTGTTTCTTTCATGTCGAGCACATCTGCCTGCACGGCGAGAAGGTGGTGTTCGACGAGCCAGACGAGCAAATCAGAATCGATGTTAACACCCTCAACAGACGACAAGCGAAGTCGGTTCGTGATGGTGCGCGCAACTTTCGCGCCTTCGGTATCGTGGCCCGTGAATCGAATGCGGTCGACGCCATCTTTTTTCGGAGTTTGGATTGTCAGTGGTTTTGCAACGTCGTGCAGCAAAACGGCAACGTACTGTGTTGGCGTTGCTTTTTTTGGCGCCTGATAAATCGGTGGCAACTTTTTGAGAAATTGCTGATATGGTTTGCCGTGCAAATTCGCGAGCGCGAGCACGGTGTGTTTCCATACGTCGCCCTCGGCGTGATAATTTTTTGGCTGCGGACATTTGTGCATTTTCAAAAGTTCGGGCATGACATGTTCGAACGCGCCAAAAGAATCCCAGAGTTCCATGAAGCGAACCGGGTTTGAAACGAGTGATTTCACGAGTTCGCGGCCGATGAGTTCGTACGGAACTTTGCGTTCGCCGAGTGCGTTTAATTCGTTCAGGTGGGGGAGGAGAGCTTTGATTGCGCGCGCGGTTTTTGATTCGATCGTAAATCCGAGTTGGCATGCAAAGCGGAGCGCGCGAAGAAGGCGTGTGTAATCTTCTTGGAAGCGAATTTCAGGTTTGCCGACCGCGCGAATGGTTTTTGATTTGATGTCAGCGCGACCGCCGAATGGGTCGACAAGTGTGTTGTCGATGAGGTTGAGCGCGATTGCGTTGATGGTTAGGTCGCGGCGGCTGAGGTCGTCTTCGATGGGGAGTGCGAAATTAAAATTAACATTTACGTCGCGATATTCGCCGGAGCCACCAGCGACTTCAGTTCGAGGGAGCGCGATGTCGATCTGTGGTTCTTTTTTGTAGGCGAATTTGATGACGCCAAACGTTTTGCCGACGACGTCGACTTTGCCGTGCTTTTTGAGAAATGAGATGAGGCGCTCGAGAGGGACGCCGCGGACAACGAGGTCGATATCCTTGCTTTCGCGTTTGAGGATAAGGTCACGAACCATGCCGCCAACCAGAAAAACTTCCGCGTTTGGGAAGGTTTTGATGAGTGGTTTGAGCCAAGGAAGGCGAAGGTTGTGCTTCATATATAGGAATGGTAGCGCAAATGGGGGAGAAAGTCGAGGGTTCTTTGTTGAAAGATTGGTGGGGAAGTGATAGAGTGGCAACGTTCGTTACTTTCTCAAACATTAATGTAATGGGCCAGAAGATATGAGGCATGCTTTAGGAGTGTGTCTGATTTCGAGGCTTTCGGGCCAAAGCGATTTCACAACCCATAGGGTTGTGAAATGCTTAGCCCTCGCTCGCAAACAGAAATGAATGCGAGCATTCATTTCTGTTTGCTCACTCGGGCCAGTAGCTCAGTTGGTAAGAGCACAGTGCTTATAACGCTGGGGTCCTGGGTTCGAATCCCAGCTGGCCTATATAAAATCACCACTCATTTGAGTGGTGATTTTATATAGGCATAGTTGCTGGGATTCGAAGGGCACAAAGGAATTGCCGGGGGCAATTCTGACTGCCCCGGCTGCGCGCGTCTACAGCGCGCAGGAATCCCAGCCTACCATTATCCACATGATAGTACTCATTGCATTAAATGTTTGAATAGATTATCCTGGTTCAGGTCTATTAGGAGGGCCGAACGATGCGTGATATTCAATTTATCCAGTCGTCGCATCCGGATAGCCGGAATATGCGACTCGCTCCCAAAGAACATTGGCCGAGTGATGGTGTTGTGTTCAAGAGTTCTCGAACGCCTGCAACGATTTCAATTCTCTGGAGTCCGAGCATTGAGTCTTCTCCTTGGGTAGTCTCGTTCTACCTCGAGTGGGGCCCTGACTGGAACTGTCGGTGGTCTCGGCGCTTTTCGACTATCGAGCTGCGCAACGCCTTTGCTCTTTTGGGTGCACCGGACACTGATTTCTTGCAATACGCGTATAGTCGTAGTGGAAGAAATGTGACACTCCCAACAACCCAACTCATCAGTGTGGAAAATGGAGATCAAGTTTGCCAGGCTTATATGCGTGACGACATGATCGAAGCGCTGCAGCGGCTTGTCGACGAGAAGTTGCCAAAGATCGCGCCTGACGCGACGAACACCTAGTTGAAGACAGAACCCAAGTCCCGGTTGCATTCGTGCGGCCGGGCGATTTTTTTATTCCCGCATTTTCGCGCGCAAAACATTTGTCACGCGCGTGCAGGCGTCGGCGAGGGTATAGCGCTCGAGTACAGATTGTGTTCGACTCGTTGTTCCGTGGGTTGTTGTGAATCCTCCACTTAAAATATCGGCGCGATATGGGCGCTGGGCGTCGACGATAACGACAATTTCCTCAGGTTTGTCGGGACGTTCGTAAATCAAAGAAAAAACTTTTGTGTTGGGCGCGGTGTAAATGAGTTCGTCGATGAGGTCGTTCAAATCGGATTCCTTTGCGCCAGCGCGCGCGAAATCTTCGCGGGTGAGTGTGCTCCACATAAGTGGCTGCTGCACGTCAGTCTGAACACGCGAAAGAACGGCGCCCCACAGTTTGAGTGCTGCGACCGAGCGCTGGCGATATAAATTGTGCACGATCTGCTCGCGGTCTGCACCAAGCGAAATCAAGGCGCTCGCTGTTTGAAGTGTGCGCGCATTAACGTTTCGTGTTTTGAAACTTTGTGTTGCCGCAATCATTCCGGTTAGCAAAAGATTTGCTGTTGAATGTAAAATTTCACTTTTGCATTCGGCGAGGAGTGAATACACAACTTCGCTCACGCTGGTGAGTGTGATGTCGACAATGTTGATGTGTCCGAAATGTTCGTTTGCTGGAGAGCAGTCGACAGTGACGACGGGGACGGCGTTAAACAACGATGTGTTTTCTGAATACGTCGCGCCGAGTGATGCGGCGTCGGGCGCGCCAACGACAATGATAAGATCAAAACGGAATTTCGATGAGCGCATTGAAATATCGCTTGGCGAAATAATTCCGGATGTTGGAGTGATGTTGATGACCGCTTTTCCATCCACAACTTCGTGGCGAATGTTTTCGAGGCCGTCGCCGGGGAGCTGAATTGAAATTACAAAATCTTGGAGTTGACCAACCTTTGATTTGATGGCGTCCGTTGTTGGCAAAAATTTGAGCGCGCTTGGCTGCGAATAATTTTCTGAAACAACAAGCGATTCTTTGCCGAGTGCTTTAATGTGGGCACTGATCGCAAGACTTGCGGCAATCTCGTCGTAGCTTGGATTTGGACGGCACAAAACAAGCGCCGAGGTTGCGGCGGCGAGCGCTTGCTCAAATTGTTGTGCTGTCTGAAATGCCATTTTTTGTGAGAATTAAGCCTTAGATTGACTCTGTATCTTACGTGATTTTGGGCCTTCGGTCAATGCTTTTTTTGTCATGCGGCGGCTTTACAGCCGAGAGACGTCATCTTAGCAGAAAACCCCGATGTTGATAAACTTTTGTATGCGGCGCGCCGATTTTTGCATTCGAGCGATTTTTCCGCTAGGATACATACACTAACATGCACTTTATGAGCGACATGCCAAAGGCTTACGAGCCACAACAATTTGAAGATTCGATTTACGCAGCGTGGGAGGAGTCGGGGTCGTTTATCCCGGAGAACCTGCCGGACTTTGCGTCGCGCGAGCCATATACTATCGTGGTGCCGCCACCAAACGCAACTGCAACGCTTCATATTGGGCATGCGTCGATGCTTGCGATTGAGGATTCGCTCATTCGCTATCATCGCATGAACGGAAAGCGCGCGCTCTGGATTCCGGGAACGGATCATGCAGCGCTTGCAACGCAGAACGTTGTTGAAAAACAAATTTTAAAAGAAGAGAAAAAAACGCGTCATGATTTGGGTCGCGAGGAACTCGTTCGTCGCATCGATGATTTTGTTGATTCAAAACGCGATCGCATTAAATTGCAGTTTCGAAAAATGGGTGCGTCACTCGATTGGTCGCGCGAAGCGTTCACACTCGATGAAGAGCGTTCGCACGGCGTTCGTGTGATGTTTCAGAAAATGTTTAAAGATGGTTTGATTTATCGCGGCAAGCGCGTGATCAATTGGTGTTCTCGTTGTGCGTCGACTTTGTCGGATGATGAAGTAGAATCAAAGGCGCGAAAATCAGTGCTCTATTATTTTAAATACGGACACGAATTTCCAGTAACAATCGCATCGACGCAGCCAGAAACAAAATTGGGCGATGCAGCAATCGCAGTTCATCCAAGTGATGAACGTTACACTGCGATGATTGGAAAAACAATTGAAGTTCCGTTTGGCGGTGCGGGCGGCACGAAGCTTTCGATTCGAGTAATTGCGGATCACAATGTTGAAAAAGAATTTGGAAGCGGTGCGCTTGGTGTGACGCCGGCGCATAGCAACGTTGATTATCAGATGGCGCTCCAACATGATTTACCACTCATTCAGATTATTGGTGAGGATGGTCGCATGACGGCGGAGGCGGGAAGTGATTACGTAGGACTCACGCTCGAGGAAGCGCGCGAAAAAGTTGTTGCATGGCTTCGCGCGGAAAATTTGATTGAGAAAGAAGAAGAGATTGATCAGAATGTTCCGGTATGTTCACGCTGTGAAACAGAAATTTTGCCGCTCCCGAAATTACAGTGGTTTGTTGATGTAAATAAAAAGTTTGCGTTTAATCAGTCGATGCGCCGACCGATTGCAGGGCTTGAAGATGGTCAGATGGTTTCTCTCAAAGATACGATGCGCCACGTTGTTGCAACGGATCAGGTGAATATTTTGCCGGAGCGTTTTGATAAAACATATTTCAATTGGGTGGATAATTTGCGCGACTGGTGTATCTCGCGTCAGATCTGGTACGGACATCGCATTCCGGTTTG
>CALQYY010000030.1 GCA_943349075.1 Candidatus Magasanikiibacteriota bacterium | reverse complement strand
TTAATGATGATTCCCGTAATGTTCATGGGACTTGTTTTGCCGATTGCTGCAAGCTCATGGAGTTCAAATGATGTTACGCGTGTTCGCCGCGTGGTCCAAAAAACGTTTGATGTTTTTATGGCATACGCCATTCCGGTTTTGTGTGGAGGATTACTTGTTGCGGATCAGGTTATGATGCTAGTTGCTGGCGATGAATTTTTGGGCGCAGGAATGCCACTCCGGATTTTGCTTTTCGCATTTTTTAGCGCAACACTCAGTACACTTTTTGGGCACTTCATTGTTGCTCTCCAAAAACAGAGGGACGTTATTTGGGTGTATGCAAGCGATGCAGCGTTAGCGCTCGGTGTGTACTTGGCATTGATTCCATTTTTTGGAATTGTCGCAGCCGCATGGGCAACAGTTGGGTCTGAATTGTATGCAGCAATAATTCTTGGCGCCGTTGTTATTCGTGTGACTAAGTTTCGATTTGATCTCGCAGCTTTGTGGAGAATTTGCGCAGCGTCGGCAATTATGTGCCTCGTGGTTTTTGTCATGCTTAGCTTTGCGCTGCCGCTCGTTTGGATAATTTTGGGAGCTGCTGCGGTTTACGTTTCGTGTCTTGGTTTGTTTCAAACGCATAAATTGTATCTATGACATTCATGCAACGCGCGGTTATTTTGGTTGCAGCGCTGTCACCAACTTACCTAATTCGCTTTAAGATTTTTGGCATTCCTTCGACAGTATTTGAGCTGTGTATCATCGGACTGTGCGTTGGAACATTGTTTGCTGCGCGTGATAAAAATATTCGGCGTGAATATTTTGAAAAAATTCGAGCAATTCCAAAAAGCTTAATTGCTCTGTCGGTGCTATTTTTTATTGCGGGGACTTTGTCTGTTTTTGTTGCGCCCAACCTTGTTTCTGCTGTTGGAATTTGGCGCGCATATATTTTGGAAGCAATGGTTGTTGGTTTTATTGCGTGGCTTCACATCAAATCGTTTGTGGAATTTCGTGCGCTTGCGCTTGCTCTGTCTATTGCAGCGGCCATTGCTGCGGGCTATGCGATTGTTCAGAAATTTACAGGGTGGGGAATTCCAAACCCATTTTGGCAAGCAGCAGCAACACGGCGCGTGACATCATTTTTTGGATATCCGAATGGAATCGCGCTTTATCTTGAAATCATAATCCCATTTTTGATTGCAGGATTTTTGCTTGCTGAGAAAAAATTGATTCGTTTGTGGTACGTGTTTGTTACAATTGCAGCGCTGCTTGCGATTTTGTTTGCTGAAAGCTCGGGTGCCTTTGCAGCGCTTGCACTCACAGCAGGAGCAGCGCTTGTTGTGTGGAAAATAACGCGGTGGTGGGCAGTTGGTGCGGGAATTATTTGTGCGGTGGTGATTATTTTGTCTCCAATACGCAAACCGTTTCAGGATGAATTTTTACTTCAAGGTTTTTCAGGAAAACTCCGAACGCAAATGTGGAGCGAAACCCTTATCATGTTGAAGCCGCGATGGATTCAGGGTGCAGGGCTCACCGGTTACCAAGAACGTGTCGCTCCGTACCATGTATTTAAGTGGGCAGAGATATATTTATATCCTCATAACCTGGTTTTAACATTGTGGTCGGAACTCGGAATGCTTGGACTCATTTCGTTTGGTTACATTTTTGGGCTACTTGGATTTTGGATGACTCGATCGCTTAAGTCGCGCGATTTTGAAGTTCGTGTATGGAGTGGTGCGCTACTTGCAATGCTCGGCATAATTTTTATTCACGGACTCGTTGATATTCCATATTTTCGGAATGATTTAGCCGCGTTTTTCTGGGTTTGCGTTGCTTTGGTTTTGCAGATTCGCTATACTTCTATTTCGACTAAATAGAATCACAATGAAAATTCTCAGAATCTGTTTCGCGTTATTTTTTGCGGCTTTGCTCGTTGGTCAGACTAATTACGCTGCGGCAGCAACAACAAAGAAGACGACGAAGAAAACTGTTGTTCAGAAGAAGCCGATTGCTCCACCACGTGTCGCTCAATTACTCATTGCAACAGCGTCAGACCTACGCCTCTCTCCAGGTGAGACAATCACTGTTCGTTTTGGATTTAAAAACACAGGGAAACTTGGTTGGAAAAATCGTGAAGTGAGACTTGTTGGTGCTGATGGACAATTATTTGCAACAGATGTGTGGGCATCTTCAACGGTGCCGGTTAAACTATCGGGTCCTGAATTAAAAGTTGGAAGATTGGAGTTTTTTGATATCAGTTTGGTGGCGCCGACTCAGCCGGGAACCTACGAATTTAAGGCATCAATTTTTGCAGATGGTGAGACTGTGTCTGGTGGATCAATTGTTTTACCAATTGAGGTTGTGAACGCAGAAAGCCAAATGCAAATTTCGGAGCAACTACTTCCGGAACCTCGAATTCGCGTTGCGCTTGGAAAAACAGAAGGTCCTTTATCGATCAAGGTGAACAAAGGAGGTTATATAGTCAATCTGTTAGATGGAACACCTGTTGGACAGCTTTCAGAAGGTGATAAATTTTTGTTACAGTATGACCCAACGCAGTTGGTGTACAGCTTTACCGTCGGTGGAGTGCTCACAACATCAACGCAGCCGTTTCGCGTACTTGCAGACTCCGCGGAATCACGATTTATTTTGACTGATAAAAAGGATGCAGCGAAGTGGAACAAGAGTATCGTATACAACGAATATCGAGATACGTTTGAGCTTCGGTGGAGCGATAAGATTCCAGGTGTTTGGATGATTAATGAATTACCGATTGAGCATTATTTGAAGGGACTTGTTGAAACGGGAAATTCTGAGCCTTATGAATTGCAAAAGGCGGTTTATACGGCAGCGCGAACATACGCATATATTTATCTACCAACAGACCAAACTCCTCGCACATGGGATGTGCACTCAGTTTGGGATCAGGTGTACAAAGGGTATGCTGCAGAAGTTTCGAATCCAAACGGGTCACGAGCAGTTGATGAAACGCGTGGCCAGCTTGTAACGTTCGAGCGAAAGCCTGTTGTGACGCCGTATTTTACGAGATCAGATGGAATGACACGTGGGTGGAGAACTGTATGGGGTGGCAAAGATAAGCCATGGCTTCAGCCGGTCAGCACAGTCTATGATGCAGGAAAGAAAATGCTCGGTCACGGCGTTGGAATGAGTACACTCGACGCAAAGGCGCGTGTACAGAAAGACGGGTGGACGTATAGTCAGGTGCTTGCATATTATTACACGGGTATTTTGCTTCAGAAGGTGTACGAATAAAAAGGTCGGGGACGTTTAAGGTATTTCACTCAAACGTCCCACGGGTTAGTCGCCGATTTCCGGTTGGTTGCAGCTACCGGGAGCGGCTACTTTATTTTCAGCCGTACAGTAGGGGAGCCCGCTATATGAATCGCACTCCCAAACACCGCTCAGGACGCAGGCCTCGGCTTCTACGGTGCACTCAAGACCGATTTCGGGCCATGCATCGGTATCAGTGATGCCATTGCAGTCATCATCAAAGCCGTTGCACACCTCTTTCTCGGGGTTTCGGGGTGTTGCGTTGCAGGTGATCCAGTCGTGCGAGAAGTCGCATCCCCAAATCCCTGCGTTTGAACAACCGTTTTGCCCGGTAGCGATGCAAGTTTCGCCGATCAGGCTGCCAAACAACTGTTGCCAGTTCTCATCGGTTTGGCCGTTGCAGTCGTTGTCGAGATAATCACACCATTCGTAGGCCCCGGGGAAGACGATCGGGTCATGGTCGTTGCAATCGATCTCAGCGGCGGCGCCGTCATGGTCTTCATCGGTGATGTCCAGCGCTTTGCACTCCGGGGGAGGCGCAGGCGTTTCGTGGAACGAGGCGCTCCCACGGATTTGCGAGACGCTCGGGCTCTCGGAAATGTCGCTGCTTGCGATGGCCGCCGGTTGCACAGGCGAGACATCGAGTTCGCAGCCGAACAAATTGGCGAGCAAAAGAACACCAAGCACAAGTTGAAGAATGGTCTTCATGATGCATACTCCCTGTAGATAACGGAAGATTTATTTCCTCCGTGCTTCTACTGGGTGTTACAAATTTAAAAAAATGTCAAGGGTATAACCTGTGGAAACTCAGGATTTATACCTGCGCTGAGTGGTATTTTCGATCTTGTTCGGCAAGCTCGATGATATGTCGTCGCACTTCGTTTACGCGTGGGACAGACTCAAATGTAAAATTTTGTCGCTCGCCAGCTGTTTGAATTTTGAGCAAACCGTAGCCAATCATTGTTGGTATAACACCCGAAATATCACTTGAAATGTCTTGCACTCGATATAAATCAAGCTCGGAAACTGAACGTGAAAAAAGTGTTTTTTGTTGAATTTGTACAAGTCGGTCGTTGGTGATAATCATCATGTCGAGGTAATACATGAGAAAACTCGAGTAGAAAAAAAGAGCGATGCTGAGCTCGTAAACACTAAGTAACATCACGGTAATCGCGCGTGAATATTCATCGGCTAGTAAAAACATGATTTCATCGTTGATCATGAAATATGCAATAAATGGAATTGCAGCCATGAATGTAAAGGATAAAATTGTTGGGATATAGGTGAGCCAGTGGCGGCGGATCACGTAGACAATTTTTTCGTAGGGCTTGATTTTGATCAGTTCGTCTAGGTGCATAGCATTATTGAAAAGAGATTACTCCTGCAGGGCCAAAAAACAGGATCGAGGTGCTCCAATTGATTGCGATAAGGTTTGTGAATGTAATGAAGAGTACAAAAACGCAAAACGCACTCACAAGTGTTGTGATGGTGAGCGATGGGATGGTGAATGTTCCTGTTGAGTAGACGTGATAGACATTTGCTGCCGAAAATACAAAGAAGATCGCAAGAAAAATGAAATACAAGACTAAAATGAAATATAAAGGAATTGAAAACATAGTTGATTACATTTTACCGCACAGAACCGCGCGCGGCAACTGAAAGTCCGAGGTGTTCGAGTGCACGTGGTGTAATGCAGCGGCCTTTTGGGGTTCGTTCGAGAAAACCAATTTGCAAGAGGTATGGTTCGTGAACGGTTTCGAGGGTTTCCATTTCTTCGGCAACTGCAGCGGCAAGTGTCGATAGTCCAACAGGACCGCCACGAAACGTTTCGATAATGGTTGTAAGGATTTTTCGATCGCCATGGTCGAGGCCAAGGTGGTCCACACGAAGCATGTCGAGCGTTTTTGTGACAATAGGTTCGGTTGCAGTTGATGATTTTTCAACTTGAGCAACATCGCGAACGCGGCGAAGCAGTCTATTTGCAACGCGCGGTGTGCGGCGTGTTGCTGCGGAAAGTTTATTTACGGCACTGTCATCCATGGGAAGTCCTAAAATGCCAGACGAGCGTTTGATGATGCGCTGCATATCCTCGTCGTTGTAGAAGTCGAGATGAAATGTTGCGCCAAAGCGATCACGTAGTGGAGACGAGATGAGCGATGGACGTGTTGTTGCGCCGATCAAGGTGAATTTATTGAGTTGCATGCGAAGCGAACGAGCGCCGGGGCCTTTGCCGATCATGAGATCGAGTGCGAAATCCTCGAGCGCAGGGTACAAAACTTCTTCAATTGAGCGGTTGAGACGATGAATTTCGTCGATAAACAAAACGTCACCAGGTTCGAGTGATGTTAAAATTGCCGCAAGATCACCAACTTTTTCGAGTGTTGGTCCGCTTGTGACTTTGCAGGATCGCCCCATTTCTCCGGCGATTATGTTTGCGAGCGTTGTTTTTCCGAGGCCTGGATTGCCATAGAGAAGCACATGATCGAGTGGTTCGCCACGTTGCTGCGCTGCTTGCAAAAAAATCGACAAACTATCCTTGAGGTGTTCTTGGCCGATAAAATCCGCGAGCGATCGCGGTCGAAGCTCGTTTTCAAGAACGCGCTCATCTTGCGGCGCGGTTGCGGCGATTGCGCGATTCTCAAGGTCACCTCCTAGTTGTTCGTCAGTTAAAAATGGCATATCAGTGAATGGATTGTAGCACATTTCTAGTTTGTGAGCAGTGTCCACAGGCTGCGTGGGGATAATCGGGGGATAGTATTGCAAAATGACATTTTGAGCTTCTTCGTGTGTGATATACTTTTTTATATTCGATTCTAAGAAGCTCATTTCAAAATCAAAAATTTGTAATTTGTGTTGGAGGGCACGGATTACAAACGATGTTTGAGATGAGCTTATGTTTTTTCCTCCGTATGTCTTCAGAATTCCAGCCAATTCACGCAAATCCGTTTTCAGGTGCGATGAATCCATCGAAAGGACTTAGTATTTCGCGTCGATTCACGAAAGAAGGTCAGGACCCTTTTTGGTCTACAACCTACGAAGTTCGAGACGGCATTGAGGTTCCACGTCATTGGTCAATGGCTGCAATTGAAATTGTTGCGGAAAAATATTTGCAAAAATCGGGAGTTCCTCAGAAAAATGCTGACGGAACACCTCAAATTCATCCAGACAGTCTCCCAGTGCTCGGCGCTGAAACATCTGTAAAACAGGTAATTCATCGAATTGTTGGCTCGTGGCGTGCGCTTGGTGAGCAGAATAAATATTTTGCCTCAGCACGTGATGCAATGAGTTTTTATGATGAGGTTGTGTTCATGGTTTTGCATCAGATGGTATCGCCAAATGCAGATTTGTGGGTGCGCGGTGGTATGCAGTGGGCATACGGCTTTGAAAGCGCGCTTCAAAAAGCTCAAACGCAGAAAATCTCAACAACCATCGATGATCCAGAAATCGAATCATTTTTGAGCACACAAAAAACCATGTGCGAAATTCGAATCTCAAACGCATTTATGGATGCTGTTCTTGATGATCGCGAATGGCATTTGCGTACACACACGGACGGAAGTGTTGTAAAAACTATTCAGGCGCGGCAGCTTTGGGAAAGTATTTCAGAGTCAATTGCGAATGGTGCAGCAATAGGTTTGTCATTTGAGACAACGCAAAACGAATGGAATACATGTGCAAAGTCAGGGAAACTAGGGGATTTATCTGCGTGTAACACAGCAACACTTAATCTAGGACAATTTTTTGATTCTAAAACAATGGTGTTTGATGTTGATTCATTTAAGCACGCATCACGGCTTCTAACACTTGCGCTTGAAATTTCTTTTACAGCAGAGTCAAATCAAGATTTTCGAGCGATTGGACTTGGAGTTACGAATTTGGGAACAGGAGTGCTTGTTGCGGCGGGAATTCCTTATGACAGCAAAGAAGGACGCGCAATCAGTGCGGCGATTACCTCAATTTTGACGGGCGAATCATATGCAACGAGTGCGGAAATTGCAAAATATGGTGGAGCTTTTTCAAAGTTCGATCTGAATCGATCGGACATGCTTCGTGTTGTCCGAAATCATCGACGCGTTGCGTACAACGCACCCGCAGATGAATATGAGAAAATTTCTGCACGACCTCGCGGACTCGATCCTCTCGCGTGCCCTGTTTATCTGCTTCGTGCTGCGCGTGCGTCATGGGATCGTGCACTTGAGCTTGGGGAAATCTATGGATATCGTAATGCTCAAACAACAGCAATCACAATAAATCCTGAAGTTGAATTATTGCTTGATGCATCATCGTCAGGTATTGATCCTGATAGCGCGCTTGTTAAGGTAAAAAAATCAGTCGGCGGTCAGTATGCAAAAACAGTAAGTGATGGAATTTCAGCAACGCTCAAATCGCTCAGCTATTCGGCAGAAAAAATCGAGGATATTTTGCGCTACGTATTGGGGTCAGGGACGCTCATGGGTGCGCCACACATTAATCATGAGGTTCTCGCGCACCATGGATTTTCAAAAGAAGAGTTGATCGAAATTGAAAACAAACTGCCGCAAGTTTGGAGCATAACAGAAGTTATGAATCCTCGCGCGTTCGGTTTTTCTGACGAACAAGTTCGAGAGGTTGATGATTTTGTGTGCGGAACAGGAACAATTGAGGGTGCGCCGCACATGAAAAAAGAACATGTTGCGATTTTTGATTGCACAGCAATTTGTGGAAAGCGTGGTGAGCGTTTTGTGTCACTTGCTGGACACATTCGAATGATGGCGGCAATTCAGCCGTTTTTGTCAGGGTCAATTTCTAAAATAATTTCTATGTCAAACGATGTAAACAAGGAAGGTGTTGGTGAGGCTTTTGGAGAATCATGGAAAATGGGTCTCAAATCTGTTGCGATGCGTGTGCAAAAAGAAACTGTAATTCATAGCATGCCAGAGCTTGAAAAAAAGCCA
>CALQYY010000029.1 GCA_943349075.1 Candidatus Magasanikiibacteriota bacterium | reverse complement strand
TCATATGCGCGTTTGTGTATGGAATTCATTCTTCCGTATGCCCATACTAGCAAAAATATCTCAACTGTGCCACAACTTGCGCCAACAAATGCAATGACGTTAATAAATTCTCGCGCGCCAATCATGTAGATGAAAAACGGAATTCCAACCGCTGCAGCAAGCGCGAGCGACTCTCTCCATCCGTAATCCCACTGAAATGTGCGCCGAAGCGCCTGACCAATTGTTACAAAACTTGAAGACATTGCAATGATAGCAAAGATGTTTCCAATTACAATAACGGACGGACTAATTGCATTTCCAAGACCAATGGTTGCGATTTGTGTTGTGCGCGCGCCAGTGACAGCAACAACCACCACTGCAAAAACCGTGTACAAAATAATCGGTGCGAGCGAGCCAACGAGCACTGCTTTTCGCAGTGCGTGTGCATCAGACCCAACGATCATTTCAAGTTCTGGAATTGAAGATGTTCCATGAAACGCGAAAAGCAACACTCCAAACGGAACAAGTAGCGAGCTGCTTACCATCGGCATATACAACCAGTCGGTTGCAGCAGGAAAACTTTTTGCGATAAGCACTGAAATTACCAAAACAGTTGCAACGCTCATCCAAAAATCAAAACGCACAATTGATTTCACGCCGCGCATGATTATTGTCGTGCCAAAAACAAAAAATAGTACTGCCCAAAAAACTGCCGGCCCACCAAGAAGCGCCGACAAGCTCTCCCCTTCACCAATTAAATATGCGACCATCGCGCCAATGTGAAGCACGAGAAAAACAGTCGCCATGATCCACATCGGAATTGGTCCCAAATATTTTCTGATAATTCCCGTGAGTTGCAAATGGCTGCGTGTTCGAATAACAATTTCAGCGAGAAGCAAATGGAGTACACACATGAGTAGCCCCATGCCAACGATATAAAAAACACCGACAGTGATCCCAACACGCGAAACAGTGTATGGAATACTGAGCATTCCTGCTCCAACAATCGTCGAAAATAACACGCCAGCAGCGCGAACCCATGGTGCTCTAACAAATGAAAGAACTGACCGGAAGAACATAAAAAGTTGTCCCTATTGTACCGCGTTCACCTACTCAATTGCAACAACAATTGCATTATGGATTCTGATTGCACTCATGCGCGCTTCAACCATCGCACCACCTTTCGAAATTGCGATGGATTCATGCGCAGAACCGTGCGTCCCCGCAAGTTCACAAAGCGCCACAAGCGTTGAAATTTGAAGTTGATCTGCTACATCACGAAGCGTCAAAATTTTTGATCGCATGCTAATGTGCAACAATTTATAAAAAGCTCGATTAATTCTCAAAATTTCTCCTCCCTGAACTACGATTATCGGTATTGGTGCCACTTGAAGAGCTTCATCGCACAGTCGAATTTCATCACGAAGCTCTTGAAGCGCTGTTCTGTCGGCGGTGATATTTTCACCAACGCCACGACACCCAATAATCGCACCACTCACATCATGAAGCGGGTGGATATTCCACCGCATATGCACATAAGAACCATCTGATGTGTTAAAACGATTTTCACAAATGCCAAACAATTTTCCAAGATTTACAATTTGCCAATAAATATGCCACGTCGACCGAACATCATCTGGATGAATACAGCTCGTAAACGATCGTCCAATGAGCTGCTCAGGGCTAAATCCGAGAACTGGTTTCACAGCCTTATTTATATCGATGATCGTTCCACTCGCATTAAGCTCAAACGAAACCAGCTGCAGCGTTTCAATTAACTGCGCATATTCGAATTCGGTGTGCTGACTTTGCACCTGCGCGAGATGTTCTTCGTGAACATTTTCAATTACAACCAAAACACCCTCAATTTCACCATGCTCATTTTTAAATGGTAATACTTTTCGATGATGAAATCCTGAAAACCCATCAATGGTTGTGTGTTTCGCAAATAATTCAATGTACGGATTACTCGTTGCAATTACAGATTCTATGATTTTATTAAAACCCTGATTCAATAGATTTGGGTAAACTTCAAAAAGTTTTCGCCCAACAACATCGTCTTTTTTTACAAAATTCGGAAGCGCTGCTTCGTTTACAATTAAAATCGTGAGATCGAGGCTCACTAAAACAAACCGCTCGTGCAAGCAATCCATCACTCGCTCCGCCCGATTGTCGACGGGCTGTGTCATAGCGCTCGGTGAATTAGTTTAATTACTGCCGTGCCCCGAGTATACCACGCACCGAAGCGAGCACAAACAGGCCCGCAGAAACAAGCACAATCGTCGGTCCCGTTGGAAGCGAAAACGCCGCCGAGACAAAAAGCCCCAAAATCATGGCGAGAACGGCAACAACTACACTTATCACAATCATTCCGCGAAACGACGATGCAAGATATTGCGCAGTTGCGGCCGGCAAAATCATGAGCGCGCTCATCAAAATTGCGCCCACAACCTTAAGCCCAACAGCCACAACTGACGCGAGTAAAACCAAAAACACCGCGTCCAAAACATCAACTGAAACACCGTGCACGCGCGCCATATCTTCGTGTACCGCAACCTTGGTGAGAGCTTTAAACGCACCGAGTAAAACAAACACAACGGCGAAAAGCAAAACAAAACTCAAAATAACATCCGTTGAGTTAACAGCAATTATGTCACCGAATAAATATTGAAAAAGGTTTCCGCGATACCCTTTCATCATGCTGATGATCATAACACCCAGTGCAAGAGTCGTTGAAAAAAGCACGCCGATGATTGTATCAACTTCTTGTTTTCCCTGTTTTTGGAGGCGCGACACAAGTAGTCCTACAAAAATACTAACAACAACTGCCCCAACAAATGGATGAATACCCGCCAAAAGCGCGAGCGCAACACCCGTCAAACTTGCGTGGCTCACCGCATCCGTAAAAAACGACATGCGTCGAACCACAACAAAAACGCCGAGCAGCGCCGCTGTGATTGCCATAATCACACCGACAATAATCGCGCGCTGAAAAAATGGAAGTGAAATAATCTCAAGCATGTTCATGGTGATCATGGTGTGAATAAAGCGTTGCATGTGAGCCGTACATGCGCTCAATTGTTTCGGCCGTTAGAACCGATGCTGGGCGTCCGCTACAAATCTGATGTTGATCGATACACAAAACTTGATCGGCGTATTTGAACACAACATCCAAATCATGCGAAATCAAAATGATTGTTTTGTTCTCCGAAGCGCGCAGCTCGCTCAAAAGACCATACACTGTTTGACCACCGCCAATATCAATTCCTGCTGACGGCTCGTCCAAACACAAAACATCAGCGTCGCCATGGAGCGCATACGCGATAAGCACGCGCTGCAATTCTCCGCCGGAAAGCTCCGACATTTTTTTGTGCAACAACTGCTCTGCTCCAACGCGCGCGAGCCATGTATTTTTTGGTGTCTTTGCTCGAAACCAAAACGACTCTTTATTTTTTAACAAAAAAAATTCTTCAACCGTTAGCGGGAACGAAGACGGGATTGAAACTTTCTGTGGAACGTATCCAACACGCACATCCTTTGCCCAGGTCACCACTCCACGATATGGAAGCAGTCCCAAAATCGCTTTCATGAATGTTGTTTTACCCGCGCCATTTGGACCCACAATCGCGAGTACATGACCGCGTTCGAGCGATACCGAAACGCCCTGAACAACTTCCTTGCCAGAGCGCGAAACCGTAACGTTGTCAGCTGTCAAAATGACCTCACACATAATCCTTGTTTACGAAAGAGCCACGCATTACGTGGCTCTCAGTATATCATGATTTCTGCAATACGCAGATTATTTTGTTTTTGTAATTGGAGCGTCTGGAACTTTCACAATCTCAACAGACGACGCCTTAATCGTTCGACTCTTTGCGTCGTACGAACCTCTCACTTCAACGCGATATCCAATATCCACGTAGTCGAAGTTTTTCTCATCACCACCTTTAGTTGTGATTTTTGTGTTCACACCAACTTTGATGTTTCGTTGCTGGTATGCCTTGATGCGATTGAGCGCAGTTGCTTCTGTGATGATCACATCATGCGAACCTGCGTTAACACCAATAACAGTTCCAACCCACACCACTGCCTTACTTGCCTTGCTGGTGTCAGCCCCTTCTGCAAGTGATACACAACGAACACATGAAGCTGCTTTTACCACAGTTTTTTTAACCGGAGTTTTTGCAACAACACTTGTTGTGTCTGATTTCGATTCTACCGTTTTCTGAACTTCTGCTGCACGAGCGAAGCTTGGAGCAACAAATACGAATGCTGCAAGAATCACTACGATATGCTTGATTTTCATAGGTAGACAGGACTATAGCATTTTACCCCAAAACTGTCAAGTATTTGGGGGTTATTTTAGCTAATTTGAGCCGTTTTTTCGACTCAGCGTATCCACCCGAACCAGAGCACAATTACCCACATTGCTGGCAGCAAAAAAGCACCCATCGGAAGCGCCTCTGTGAGCTGTCGTTTTTTCAAAAGAAGCATTATTATCGCAGTCACTGCTCCAAACACATGCGCGAGCAGTAATGTCATCCCCAAATACTCCGGATTTGCAACGGCGGCACCAGCGATAAACCCAAGCGCGACATCACCGTCCCCAACCCAGCGTCCGCGCGAAATTGTATAGAGAAAAAAATAAAATATCGCACCAAGCAAACCACTGAGAAGTACAAAACCAATTGTTTCAGGCGACCATGTTGCAAGAATTGCGATGAATGCAACAACAACTGAGAATGCGCGCGGTACGACACCCCATCGCAAAATAATGTAGAACAACATGAGTGATGAAAACGCCAAAATACACCACCAGAGCAGATCACGCGCTTCAGTGAACCTCAGCGCACCAAGTCCAAAAAGCACAGCGCCCACGACTTCCATTGACCAGTCGGTAACCATGATTGTAACACCACACGAACTGCATTTGCCGCCCAAACCTATGTACGAAAAAATCGGAATCAGTTCCCACCACTCAAGCGTTCTGCGACAAGCATCACACGCCGAGCGTGCCTTCATTTCACGGCGATCCATGAGTGCGCGACCGAGCCATGCAAGAAACGAACCGAGTGCTGCTCCTAAAATTGTCAAAAAAAATATATTCACAAAGATCAAATCAGAATTATCGTCCACATTATAACACGCTCTGCACCACACTCGACAAAAACCATATTTTACCGTAGTGTATCAATCATGAAAGTAGCAATCATTGGCGGTGGCGCCGCAGGGCTCATGGCAGCCGCAACAATTTCAGAAACCGATCCATCAGTTGAAGTTTTTTTAATTGAACGAAATCCTGAGCTCGGCAAAAAAGTCGTAATCTCAGGCGGGGGTCGCTGCAACGTCACAACAGGCATTCGCGACATGCGAACGCTTTTTTCAAAATATCCGCGCGGCAGCAAATTTTTGTCATCAGCACTCTATGGATTTCCTCCGGAGCGCGTGTACGAATGGTTTGAATCGCACGGCGTGCCTCTTAAAATCGAAGACGATGCGCGCGTATTCCCTGTTTCCGACGATGGACGCGATATCGTAAACGCATTCAAAAAAATTTTCGCATCAACATCTGTTTCCGTAATGCTCGGCCGCACCGCAAAATTTATTGAAAAAAAAGGCGACGAATTTTTCATTCATTGCACCAACCATTCTCCGTTTCCAGTCGACAAAGTTATTCTCACCACCGGTGGCCAAGCATATCGCCACACCGGCTCAAGTGGCGACGGCTACGGATTTTCAGAATCACTCGGACACACCATCACCCCGCTCGCTGCAAGTCTTAGCTCGTTTTTATCGCGCGACGCATGGGTCAAAGAGTTGGCGGGTGTTTCATGGGAATATGCAAGCCTTCGAACCGATCGCTGTGCAACGCCTGAAATCGCGGGAGCATTTTTATTCACGCACCACGGAATCACGGGCCCTGTTGTTTTTGCATTCTCGGCGCTTGCCGCATTTGAAGTTGCAACACCAACAAAGCCAATGAAAATCTTTATCAATCTCTTCCCCGATACAGCGCCAGAAAAAATGGATGACACGATTCGCACTGCCTGCAAACTACATCCTAAGCGTTCGGTTGAAAATATTCTTGGGGCGATTGTACCAAAATCTTTGGCAAAACAGTTGTGTGCGCTTACCGAAATTAACGGAGAAACGCATGGTGGAGAAATTAATAACAAACAATTTGCCGCGCTCGCACACATATTTCAAAACCTTCCTATTACTGCAATCGGACGTGGCGCTGGCGATGAGTTTGTAACAGCTGGTGGTGTTGAGCTCAGCGAAGTCGACCCAAGCACCATGCAATCAAAAATCACACCTGGACTTTTTTTTGGCGGCGAAATTTTAAATATCGATGGCTTCACCGGAGGATTCAATCTCCAAGCCTCGTGGGCAACCGGCCGCCTCGCCGGACTTTCCATCCTCAAATAAAAAAGAGCCCGAAGGCTCTTTTTTATTTTGCACAGGTATTACGCTGCAGCTTCTTCTGTAGGTTCTACTGCTGTTTCTTCTGCAGCAACTTCTTCTACTGGTGTTTCTTCTGCTGTTACGTCTGTTGTTTCGTCTTGCATAGTGAGCAAATAAGTGAATAATCCTGTGCTGTTTTACGAGCTTTGCGGACTATACCCTATTTTCGAATACCTGTCAAGCATTTTTTGGCTAACGATATTCAAAAATTCTTGATAATCAGGTAGAGATAATAGACCCAGGTTGCGATACCAATCAGCGCAAGCATGGAGCAAACACCGAGCCACACATAAAACGTCCCTGACGACATCTGCTCACGCACATTAAATCCAAACCAGATGCCAAGGAGAACAAAAAAGACAAAGATTGTCGTCCATCCAAAATATGAATAGCGATGCAAAACCATATCCGCACTACGTTCATCCATAGAAATATATTTTATGCCGCAATTATACACTTTTTTTCTTGTCAATAAAATCTGCACCTGATAAAATGACCCTACTTAGAAATAAATTCACCCATATGAGAACTCGAGTACTCGTATCATTGGCCGGCGCACTTATTTTAGCCGGCGCTGGATGCAGCAAGGCGCCTGCACCTGTTGCCCAGATTCCTGTCGCAGCTGTTCCTGCAGCACAAGAAGCTCCATCAACTGCAGACGCATACCTTTCATTTGTTCGCGGAAGCCTTGCAAGCGCAAGTTTGAGTGCATACACGGAATCAGACGAAGCATCAGATGTTTCAAAAATGAAAACAGCAGCAATGATCAAGGCTGCAACAAAATTTAAATTCTCAGGAGGCAGCGGCAGCACACGACTTCTCATTGTTTCAGTTACCAACCCTGCAGACCTTGCAGCAGTTAAGGCAGAAATCAAAGCGCAGTACGACACACTTCAGCAACTTTCATCATCAGCTCGTATCTCATGGCTCGCAGGTGATGCGTCACACATCGTTGTTGTGAACTGGAAATCAGGCGACGAAACACTCGCAAACTCAGTAGTCGCAGCGCTCGGCGGCCAAGCAGCAGCTCCAACAGCTGCAGCAGAAGAAAAACTTCCAGCTGACACAGAAAAAGCAGCTGCAGCAACAGTAGTTTTCAAAGTTGATGAAAAAATCATGGGTCGTTGGAAAGGTGGCAATCGCTGGTATCCAGGCAAAATCACCAAAGTTTCAGGTGACGAAATCTACGTTAACTATGATGACGGATCAAAAGAGGTGTTACCTCCTATGAACGTCGCACATCTTAGCCAGCCAAACAGCTCAATCGCGGTTGGTCAGGCAGTTCTCGCAAAGTGGACTGACAATAACTACTATTCAGGAACTGTTCAGTCATTTGATGATTCAACGGTAACTGTTAAGTGGAACGATGGCAGCAGCCCATCAAAACTTCCATACTCAGCAGTTGAGTTGCCAGGAAGATAGTTTTCGCGGTCGATAAACAAAACAGGGCTTCGCGGCCCTGTTTTTTGTTTGAAAAGTGAATTATAATTTTGAGATATGAGCATTTTACTTCTTGGCGCGCCCGGATCGGGCAAAACTTACTTTGTTAAAAACATTAAACCAATACATAGCGAAACATTTGATGCAGACTACGATGTCCCCGGTCTTGCGGGTTGGACTGATACAGATGGAAATGTTGCGATTTTTCCAAAAGAACCAACGATTGCATGGCTCGAAACGCATTCATTCAGCTGGAACGAAAACATCCTTCGTGATTTTTTGCTTGCACATCCAGACGCAATTGTGTGCGGAATTGCGGCAAACGCATTTGAGCTCGCTCACCTATTCACAAAAAGCTACTACCTTCTTGTTGATGGTGCAACACTTCGAGAGCGACTTTTGTCAGAGACACGAAAAAATAATCGCGGAAAAAGCGATGAGGAGATAGAGCAAATTACGCAAGCAATCACAAAAGAGCATCTACCTGCTGCACAAAAAAATGGTGTTCATGTTATAAGTGGCGCCGCATCACCGATCGATATTTTTACGACGATACACGCGCCAGACGTAAACAAAAACGAGTAGAGAAAAAATTGCACCAACTATTTGGACGCCTCGAAACTGCCGAACCTGGTCGCCGAAAAAATAAACAACGAACGCATACGGAAAATATCCGA
>CALQYY010000028.1 GCA_943349075.1 Candidatus Magasanikiibacteriota bacterium | reverse complement strand
GGAATCGCCATCCCGCTGGCGAACTCTTGCGTACCGCTTTGAGGGAGCAAAACCGGCTGCTCACCGTTCCAAAGCGTTGACGCGTACAGACCCTGAAACGTGACGATCTTCACGTTCAGGTGGTGGCCACCCAAGAACTTATGCTCCGTGACCCACCCACTCTCCTGAATGACATACCCAGTATCGAACAAGGATTTATTCAGAAGTGGGTTCGATGCGCTGCAAAAGCTCTTCAGGTAAAAACTTGGGACCGTTCCTGCGAGGGTGTGTGGCGTCCACGCGTCGAACGGATTCGTACCTGGCGCACCCTCCTCCCCGAAAAAGACTACGGGGCTGTAGGTCACCGGCGGTTTGCTCATGGCCGCACCAGACTCAATGTCTGATCCAAACCAGATCATGAGCTGCTCGGCCTTGCAGATGCCGTTGTTGCAGGTGTCGACTGTCCAGGCGCTGCCGTCGCTGCAATTCTTAGGAGCATGCATGCACCCCTTTTTTGCATCGCAGCTGTCGATCGTGCAAGCATTGTCGTCGCTGCAGCCCCCGGGAACACAAAGCGCAGGAGCGAGTGCTGACACATCAGCCCCTCCGACGCTCGTGTCATACGACGACGCGTCGGCGCTTGCCGCGACCGTGCCGAACGACTCCGTGTCGTCGACGCAGCCACAAACTAAGATAGCCAAGATCATCCAAATCAGCTTTTCCACTAGACACCCCCCAAAACGCTAAAATACGCGTCCTCATTGCAGCATCGTCGCCACAACAAAGAACGAAGAATCATACCTAAAAAACGGGATTTTGTCAACCTACGAACCATATGTTCTACAAACTTGACAAAGCCGCCCCAGCGAGTTATATTGTTCGTATCAATTAGTGCCCCACGGGGCCTATTTTTAGATAAAAAATATGGCAACAACCATTGGTCACCAGCTCATCGCCTACTTCAAAGGAGCAAACGAGGAGCTCCGCAAAGTAGTTTGGCCTACAAAACAAGAGACAATTCGCTCAACCATCGCAGTTATTGCACTTAGCCTTGGTGCAGGTCTTTTTTTCTGGCTTCTCGACCTCGTGTTCAATTTCGGACTCTCAAAACTTTTAATCAAGTAATATGGCAAAACAGACACTTGATTTAGGAAAGCGCTGGTATGTTATCCACACATACTCAGGCTACGAAGATAACGTTGCTCGCAACCTCAAACACCGTGTTGAGACCATGGCAATGACCGACAAAGTCTTCAATGTGCTCGTTCCAACCGAAAAAAAGATCAAAATCAAGAACGGAAAACGTCAAACAATCATCGAAAAAATCTTTCCAGGCTACGTTTTCGTTGAAATGATCGTTACCGATGACTCGTGGTATGTTGTTCGCAACACTCCAAACGTAACCGGTTTCGTTGGATCAGGAACAACCCCAACCCCAATTGCCGAAACAGAAATGAAGGCTTTGACCAAGAGAATGGGCGTAGATGAGCCAAAATATCAGATCGACGTCACCGTTGGTTCATCAGTCAAAATCGTTGACGGACCATTCAAAAACATGGAAGGTAAGGTTGACCACATCGACGAAGCACGCGGTAAGATCAAGGTCCTTGTTAACATGTTTGGCCGCGAAACTCCGGTCGAGCTTGACTTTTTACAGATTAAGAAAGTATAATCCTGCCCACTATGGCAAAGAAGATAAAGACAGTCATCAAATTACAGATTCCAGGCGGAGGAGCAACTCCAGCGCCTCCAGTTGGTCCAGCTTTGGGTCAGCACGGTTTGAATATCCAGGAATTCGTTACAAAGTTCAATGCTGCAACCGCTGACCGCCGTGGCGAAACTGCTCCATGTGAAATCACTGTATACGATGACCGCACATTCACTTTCGTACTTAAAACCCCTCCAGCTTCTGACCTCATCAAAAAGGCAGCAGGCATCAAGAGTGGTTCAAAGAAGGCTCCTCTTGAAAAAGTAGGTAAAATCACCATGCAGCAGGCTCGCGACATCGCGATGCGCAAAATGCCTGACCTCAACACAGCAGATGTTGAAGCAGGTGCTCGCATGATTGCAGGTTCGGCTCGCCAGATGGGTGTAGACGTTATCTAAAAATACAAAACCTCCAGAAACACGATGAAAATCCCCGGCGGGATTTTCTCTCCACTCAGGCGCGCTCGTCGCTTACAGCGACACCGGCCCGCGCGCCTTCCGTGAGTTTTCTGGAGGTTTTTATTTTTAGACAAATTTACGCCACCCACATTGACATAAAAAGAAAAGTAGGTGTCGAACTCCCCCGCTGGGGGGAGTTTTGTTATATAATGCCCTTACTATAAAATCTATGGAATACCTCATTGGTTTACTACTTATTTTAGTCACAACCGGCTTTCGCATCATTAAGCAATATGAGCGCGGTGTCATTTTTCGCCTCGGTAAGCTGAGTTCTATCAAAGAACCAGGTCTCAATCTCATTATCCCGCTTATTGATCAGATGAGACGCATTGATATGCGCGTCGTAACCATGCCAATTCAGCCACAAAAAATCATTACACGCGATAACGTTTCGATTGACGTATCTGCAGTTGCCTACTACCAAATCGTTGACCCGGCGCGTGCGGTTATCGCGGTGGAGCGCATTTCAGCAGCGATCGACCAAATCTCACAAACAACGGTTCGTAATGTTGTGGGTAAATTCACACTCGACGAGATTTTGTCAGAAACTGCTCAAATTAATGCAGAGATCCGAACGATTCTTGATGCACACACCGAGCCATGGGGCGCAGTTGTAAGCATCGTTGAAATCAAGGACATTCAAATGCCCGAGTCGATGCAGCGCGCGATGGCAAAAGAAGCCGAGGCTGAGCGAGAAAAACGTGCTAAAATTATTGCTGCCGAAGGTGAAGCTCTTGCAGCACAAAAGCTCGCTGAGACCGCAGACATTATGGCTGCCCACCCAATTGCACTCCAGCTTCGTAACTTACAAACGCTTGCAGAAATTGCCGTTGAGAAAAATTCAACAATTATTTTCCCAAATAATTTTATGACAACCGTGCAAGACGTTCAAAAATTCATGATTAGCGAACATCAAAAATAATATGGAAACAAAAAACATCATCCGCAACGTGTACTTGTATCTCGTCAGCGCTGTAACCTTGTTCATGCTCATGTTCGCATTTGTTAGCCTTGTGAATCTCGGGCTCCGCACATGGGTCTTCCCTATGGCCGATGAAACATCTTATTACATAAAACAGCCAGCTGAATATTGTATTCCTGACAAAGACGGAAAACAAACATGTCCATCAGCTGAAGAGCGCGCAAAACTTGAAGCTCAAGACAAAGAACGTCAGTCAGAAGAACAGAAAAGACAGCGTCAGCGCGAACTCGTACAGAATTTTTCGATGATCATTGTAGCGGGACCACTTTTTGTGTACCATTGGTTAGTGATCAAAAAAGATCGTAAAGAAGCTTAATCAAAAAAATATGGAAATCTGGGTAATCGTTCTCATCGTCCTTGGTGTTGTCGCTCTTTGGGCAATTGTTGGCTACAACGGCCTCGTAAGCCTTCGCAACCGCTCACTCGAAGCATGGTCTGATATCGATGTACAGCTCAAACGCCGCTATGACCTCATTCCGAACCTCATCGAAACTGTTAAGGGTTATGCATCTCACGAATCAGCAACGCTTGAAAAAGTAGTTGCTGCGCGTAATTCTGCAATGCAGGCACACGATTCGTCGAGTGCGTCGCTCGAGCAAAAAATGCAGGCAGAAAGCACACTCGCAGGATCTCTTAAGAGCGTCTTTGCACTCAGTGAGTCATATCCTGACCTCAAAGCAAATCAGAACTTCATGAAGTTGCAGGACGAGCTTTCAGACACAGAAAACAAAATTCAGGCATCACGCCGCTTCTATAACGGCAATGTTCGTGAACTCAACACAAAAATCGAACACTTCCCTTCAAACTTGATTGCAAAAATGTTTAGCTTCGAGAAGCGTGAATTCTTTGAAGTAGTCGATGCAGCTCAGCGCGAAAATGTTCAGGTAAAGTTCTAAACAAAACATATGTATAACGAAATCACATCGAATAAACGAAAAACAACTGTTTTAGTTGCTGTTTTTTTCGCACTTTTGTTTGCGATTGGTTATGCATTTAGTTTGTACAGCGGAGAGAGTCCTGTCATTACCATGGGTTTTGCAGGACTCATTTCCACCGTCATGGCGCTCGTTGGTTATTACAGCGGAGATTCAATTGCACTTTCGTCGGCAGGCGCAAAACAGATTTCAAAAGAATCGAATGCGTACCTCTATAACATGGTTGAGAATTTGTGTATAACCGCGGGAATGAAAACAATTCCGCGCGTCTTCGTTATTGAAGATCCCTCGATCAACGCATTTGCAACCGGTCGCGACCCTGAGCACTCATCAATCGCTGTCACTACCGGCGCAATTCAGCTACTCGAAAATGAAGAACTCGAAGGCGTTCTCGCGCACGAACTCGCTCACATCAAAAACTACGATATTCGCCTCATGACAATTGTAATTGTTCTCATCGGATCAATTGCATTGCTCAGCGACATGATGCGTTTTTCAAGTTTTCGAAAAAGCGACGATCGCGAAAGTGGTCCGCCATGGCTTGCGCTGATCGGGTTTTTGCTTATCATCCTCTCTCCGATTATTGCGGAAATGATCAAGCTCGCAATCTCTCGCAAGCGTGAATTTCTTGCAGATGCAACAGGCTCGCTTCTCACCCGCTACCCTGAAGGCCTCGCACGCGCACTTGAAAAGATTCGCGACAACAACAGACCACTCACCCACGCAAATCACGCAACAGCCCACCTCTACTTCGAAAATCCGTTTCGTACCGCTGGAAAAAAAGCTTCAAGCTTTTTCTCAACTCACCCACCAATCGAAGAACGCATTGCGGCGCTACGGGGAATGACTTCAGTTAAGTAAGGAAAATAAAAAAACTGTCGGCAGAACGACAGTTTTTTTATTTTTAGACACGGCCTCCAGCCTGTTTTCTATGCCCGTAACGATTTCCTTGTGGTGATGGGTGATTTTTTGTAAAACTCTCGTGTGTATTTTTGACTCTATCTTTTGCTTTTCCAACTATTTTTGCAGAAACAATTGTCGGTGGAACGCGTTTAATTTTTAGAGGATCTGGTTTTGGTATTTTTGGAAGCGGTGCAGTTGGATCCTTTGCTCCTATTTTTATACCCCTCTCATCAATAATTGGATCTGGCGGGTATTGCCCATATAACCACGGATCAATCTCTGGAAATTTATCTGGCATAATCCCGTGTTCTCGCACACGATGATGTTTTGTTGTTATCAGATCACCAGGTATTTTTCGATCTTTCGTTGATTTGTCTGTAACCACATTATCTCGCTCAAAAATCTTATGTTCAACACCAGAGATTTTTATTTTTGCAATCTCTACACGACTTTGGCGAAGCATGTCTTGAACTGCCTTAACTACAGGATCTTGCTGTTCCGACTTCGAAAGCTTTCCTCTGTTAACCTTATGTGCTATGTCCTCAAATGATTTATCAGACAATCCATGTGCCAAAAGAAAATCCTGCTTTTTACCCTCTACAATCGAACCTGTTGTGTTATCAGTCCAACGAATTGTGTTCCCATCTGCTTTTCTCGTTACATTAACAGATACCCCATCAATCGCAACTTGGTCCGCGATTGAACCAACCTGTTCTGTTCGATGCTCTGCAGTCAACAACGTATTGTCTCCTTCTGGACTCGCGTAACCCTCTGCTTCAATTTCAACACCCTTTATTGAAACACCTGGCGGAACAGCATCTAAAATAGCTTTTTCTATTGCGGTGTGATCTAAATTCGGTTGACCTGGATTTGTAAATTTATTTGCCCATCCAGATGCACCACTAACAACAATCTCTTTCTCAATTGAGACAGGAGTGTCAACAGCAATTTTCTCTACTTCAGTTTCAGAAACCGTTGTTGAAATAACCTTCTCAATTGGCTTACGCTCCTCAGCATCATATCCAACACCGCGCAAAATGTTTCCCATTCCAAAAACGACTAACATAGCCTTAACCCCCCATGATCCCGAACGTTGCCCCATCCCCCGCAAAAATTCTCGATCATATGGACGAAGCGCTTTAATCTGTTCATCAAGTGCTTTGAGGCGTTTCTCGTTGGACTCGCGCAATTCACGCTTAGAGGGACCTTCTACTGCTGGGCGAGAAAATAACTTATCTAAAAAACCCATATTATTTTGATACTTCGTTAATACGCCCCTTCAAATTAGAAAGCTTTATCGCAGTAGACAAAAACTTTTCAAATTCAGAAATTAACTGACTTCTTCCTTGAGGATCTTCCCACATTCGCTCCAAATTATCCCGTTCATTTTTTGGTAAATCTTGAATTGCTAAATGGAAATCTATCATAAAAAATATTTTCTATATTATACAAAATATTTTGAAGAAACCATAATTATAAACAAAGTACCACAACAATACTTTCTATAAAAAAACGTCAGCACACGACTCGCTTGTGCGAATAGTATGCTGACGGTGATGGCCTTTCTTTTTTTCGCTATTCTACAACAGACCAAACTGTCGGACAGCGAAAATTCCAATGACTACTGCGGTCAAGCCGAAGGCGAGCAGAATGTCTCGTTGCTCAGCTCTTCGAATGTCTTTCGGCAGTAGTCGACGACGCGATCGCGCAATCCACCCACAGCGCGGCGGCATTGGGTCACGCTACGCCGCGAGCGGCGAAATAAATCCCGACGGGGATGCCAGACTTAACCACCCAAACGATCCCCGTAAATACGAGACGGTTGTTGTTCCCCCAAACGCGAATCTTGTTGACCATGGTTCCTCCTCCCTATTTCGAGCACCGCCAAATTGCTGACGTGCGAATAAGGAAAGGCAGTATTCCATACAAAACCTAAAATGTCAATGGTGAATTAAAAAAAGACGCCCACGCAGGCGCCTTTTTTTGGCTTAATTGACTGATTAATTCGAGCGATTTTTACTCACCTCGACCATCCAATTCTTGAACTCCTCGGCGGTCAAGATCTTTGCCTCCTTGCTACCGCGAACGCGAACCTGCCATGGCTCACCCGCAACTTCTTTGTCGCCAAACACAACGGAAAGTGGAATTTTTTCCGTTTCAGATTTGCGAACCTTCGCGCCAATTGTTCCTGTATCTGAATCAACCTCAACGCGAATTCCTGCCTCACGAAGCTCTTCAGCCATCTTTTCAGCAGCCTCTGTGTGTTTGTCTGAAACCGGCAACAACTTAACCTGAATTGGTGAAAGCCAGATCGGAAACGCACCTGCAAAATGTTCAATCGCAATACTCATGAAACGTTCAAGCGAACCCATGATCGCGCAGTGGATCATCAAAACAGGTTCTTTCTCACCCTGTTCGTTCACGCAGGTCAAACCAAAATTCTTTGGCTGATTGAAATCAAGCTGAATTGTTGCAACCTGCCATGTGCGTCCAAGAGAGTCTTTTGCCATGAAA
The DNA here is from genome assembly GCA_943349075.1 of Candidatus Magasanikiibacteriota bacterium. Lineage (GTDB taxonomy): Bacteria > Patescibacteriota > Patescibacteriia > Magasanikbacterales > 2-02-FULL-50-9b > 2-02-FULL-50-9b. Next base: position 1,283 of record CALQYY010000028.1, on the reverse strand, counting down.
TCGATCTTTGGGCCATAGAACGCCGCTTCGCCCGGACCATCGATCCACTCAACTTTCTTTTCGGTCAAAATATCGCGAAGCGCTGCTTCTGTTTTGTCCCAATCCTCTGCTGCACCCAGGTACTTGTCTGCATTCGCTGGATCGCGACGTGACAAACGTGGGGTCAAACTAAATCCAATCGCAGCGTAGAAGGTGCTGATGATATTCCAGATAATTTCAGCTTCAGCCGCAACCTGCGACACACGACAAAACACGTGCGCATCATCCTGTGTGATTGAGAGTACGCGAGACAAGCCCGAAAGTTCGCCCGATTGCTCGTCGCGATACACCATTGTTGTTTCAGAATAGCGAACTGGCAAGTCGCGGTATGAGCGCTGCTCCGCTGCATAAATCTGAGTGTGGTGTGGGCAGTTCATCGGCTTCATTGCAAACAAATGGTCTTCGCGTGTTTTGATTTTGAACAAATCCTCCGCGTATTTTGCCCAGTGACCCGATGTTTCGTACAAATCCTTTTTCGTGATGTGTGGAATGGTCACTTTCTGGTAGCGATATGGCTTGCGAAGACTCCATACGAAATCATTGAGAACTTCGCGCATCACAGTTCCCTTTGGCGTCCAAAGTGGAAGTCCAGGACCAACCAAATCTGAGAACACAAAAAGCCCGAGCTCTTTTCCAAGCTTGCGATGATCGCGCTTCTCCGCTTCCTCAAGCCACACCAAATGCTCATCAATTTCAGCCTGAGTCGCAAACGCCAAACCGTAGACACGTGTCATCTGATCATTCTCCGCCTTTCCGCGCCAGTATGCACCCGCAAGCTTCGTGAGCTTGAACGCACCAATATCTTTGGTTGACGCAACGTGAGGTCCGCGACACAAATCAACGAACGCACCTGTCTCGTAAACAGTCGCAACCATCGGCGCCGCTGCATCAAAATCTTGGAGCTCCTCTTCTTTCAAATTTGTTGTTCCACGAGTTTTAAGGTCGGTCAAAAGTTCAACTTTATAAGTCTGTCCGAGCCCTTCAAAATAGGCAATCGCCTCATCGATCGACATCTCGCGACGAACGTATGGCAAATTGCGGCCAGCGATCTCGCGCATCTTATCTTCGACTTTCTGAAGATCATCGGTGCTGAGCGGGGTCGTTGTTTTCATGTCGTAATAAAAGCCATTCTCAATTACAGGACCTACACCGAATTTTGTTCCGGGAAAAAGCTCTGAAACTGCTGCGGCGAGCAAATGCGCAGTTGAATGGCGCATCGCGTCAATTGGTGAGAAATCATTCGG
>CALQYY010000027.1 GCA_943349075.1 Candidatus Magasanikiibacteriota bacterium | reverse complement strand
ATTGATCCGGGAACAGCAAAGACATCGCGGTTGTAATCGAGTGCAAGACGGGCGGTAATCATGGTGCCAGATTCTTTCGCTGCTTCGGCAATCAAAATACCAACAGAAAGACCGGCAATAATTCGGTTGCGGGCAGGGAAGTAGTAGGGTCGCGGTTGTTCGCCGGGTGGATATTCAGACACGAGGCAGCCTCCTTCGGAGATAATGCGATGCGCCAGCGAGATGTGTGATCGCGGATACATGCATTCATCATCAACGCCCGAGCCGAGCACGGCAATTGTTGGCGCTCTTGCTTCGAGAGCGGTGCAGTGGGCGACAGAGTCTGCGCCGAGCGCCATGCCGGAGACAATCGTAAAATGCTTGGTGAGTGGCGAAACAATTGTTTTAATCGCACGCGTTCCGTAATCAGAGACGTCGCGCGAACCGATGGCCGCGAAGCAACGAGTTGACAAGAGGTCAACATTTCCCCGAACGTATAATTGTTCTGGTGGATCAGTTATACGAGCAAGCAAAGGTGGATAGGCGCCGTCCGAGCGTTTGATGATGGAAATTTCATTCATATAGAACACTGGGTGCCATACGAAAAAAACTCTGTCAACGTGAAGTTGTTGTGGATATCCTTTTGAGGTACAGTAGTACGACTATGATTGGAATTTTTGATTCTGGAAGTGGTGGACTTTCTGTGTTGCGTGCACTGCACGAGCGTGCACCGATGCTTGACGTAGTATATTTTGGCGATTTAAAAAACATGCCGTATGGCAGCAAAAGCCAGTCGGAGCTTTTAGAACTAACTGAGAATGCGATTCAGGTTTTACAAAATGCTAACGCAACGCAAATCGTAAGTGCCTGTAACAGTGTGTCCGCGTCGGTTGTTCGAGTTACACCCGCGATGGAAAATATAATTGAGATGGTTGGTCCCGCGGTTCGTTCGATTGCACACAAGGGAATTGTGCATGTTGCAGTTGCAGCAACTCCTGCAACGGTTGAGTCGGGGATGTATCAAAAAGAATTTGTGCGAGCAGGAATTCGAGCAGCGATGATTGCGTGTCCAGAGCTTGCGGCAGCGATTGAGCGAGAAGATGATACCACGGCTCAACAAATTATTGACGATGTTGTTGCTCGTGCAATTGTCACGGGCGCAGATGCACTCCTGCTCGCATGCGCGCATTATCCGCTCGTGCGCGAAATGTTTGGAAACAAAATAACCGTTATTGATCCTGCAGATGCGGTAGCAGATGAAATCATTACTCGATACGGAGCAATTGGAAATGGAGTTCTAAAATTTTTAGTTTCTGAAAAAAGCAACTCTTTTCAGAAAAGAGTTGAAAATTTATTCGGCGTGAACAATTGTATCAACTGCATCGAGGACCGTTGAAATAGATTCGGCCATTGTTTTGAGTTCGTCTTTTGAAAATTTTGCGAGTACGAAATCGCGCGCTTCGATTTTTTTAGGACCGATGCCGATGCGAATGCGGTGGAATGCTTTGGTGCTGAGGCGGTCGATCAAATTCTGAACGCCGTTGTGGCCAGCTGCGGTTCGGTCAAATTGCATGCGAACGTCGCCCAAATCAAAATCCATGTCGTCGTGAATGACGATGATGTGGTCAGGTTCAATTTTGTAATATGCAGCGATTGGCTGCGCAACTTCGCCCGACAAATTCATGAAGCTTTGCGGTTTTACCATCATGATTTTTGTGTCACCAAAAACGCCATCGGCGATTTCAGCGTTGAACTTTTTGTCCTTTTTCCAATCAGCGCCAATTTCGCGCGCTAAAAAATCGAGCGCCATCCAGCCCGCGTTGTGGCGAGTTGATTCGTATTCTTTTCCCGGATTACCGAGGCCGACAAGGAGCCACATACAAATTATTGCTTGGTCTTCTTAGTATAGAGTGCGATTGGAGTTCCAACAAATCCAAAGTGTTCGCGAACGGCGCGTTCGATAAAACGAACATATGCCTGCGCCAAAACTGACTGCGCGCGAATGCTTACCTGGAAATATGGAGGATCGGTTGCGAGCTGTTTCAAACCGTAAATCTTTGGAGGAATGTTTCCACCGCCTTTTTTAGGTGGATGTTTTGCGATGAGGTCGCGCATGAACGCGTCGAGTGTGAGTGCATCCAAAATTTTGTGGCGCGCTTCGAACGCTGCAACGATATTGTCGTAGAGCTGGTGAACGCGGAAACCAGAAAGCGCTGACACAAACACGATTTCAGCATGCTGCAAATGTGGATACAATCCGTGAAGTGTCTTGATAAATTCCATGCGATTTTCGTCGCTGTGGTCTTCGATCAAATCCCATTTGTTCACAACCAAAATTACGCTGCGACGTTTTTCTTCGATCAAACTTGCGAGAATTTTTTCCTGATTCGTACATGGTTCGGTTGCGTCGATCATGAGAAGTACAACATCGGCTTCTTCCATGTGTGCGATGCTTTGTGAAACACCGATCTTTTCGAGACCTTCATCAACGTGAGATTTGCGACGAATACCAGCTGTGTCGATAAATTCAATCACGTGCTCGCCCCAGTTCACGAGAAGGTTAAATGTTTCGCGTGTTGTGTGTGCGACAGGAGAGGTGATTACCAAATCTTCACCAGCGAGCTGGTTGAGCATGGTTGATTTTCCAACATTTGGCTTGCCCAAAATCGCAACGCGAATGTCAGGTTTGATAGTAACAACCTTTGGGCGACGTTTTGCTTTGTTGAAAAGTTTAAAAACTTCGTCGAGCAAATCTCCAACACCAACACCGTTTGCGGCTGAAACGGCGCGCGGTTCGTCCATACCGAGTTTGAGCCACTGCGCGTCATGTGCGAATGTGCGGAAGCGTGGTGAGTCAGCCTTATTTCCAACAAGGAGAACAGGCTTTTTTTGTTTGCGAAGAAGTTTTGCGATTTCGATTTCTTGTGGGAGAAGCTGATCTTGCAGGTCGACGATAAACAAAATCACATCTGATTCTGCAATAGCTTTTGAGGTCTGTTCAAAAATTTCTTTTCCAAATTCAACATCTTTATCAAAGGTGAGACCTCCAGCATCAACAATGCGTGCTTGAACGCCACGCCAGGTGAAATTGCCAATATTGCGTGTTCGGGTTGTTCCTGGCACGTCGGAAACGATCGCTTGGCGCGTTTCCATGATGCAGTTAAACAGCGAAGATTTGCCAACATTAACGCGGCCAACGAGGGCTACCGTTGGGATTTTGAAGTCTACTAGTTCGGGGCGACGCTCTGTTGTCATATTTATTCCGCTATATCTGCGTTATTCTCTCCTAAAATCACAATAATGTCAACCTGAGGCGCCGTTTGACCACTATCGTCAGGAGAAACAGGCGGTCGCTCAGTTATAATTTGGGCGTTGTAGAGCTTTGCAAGTTTCTCGAGAATTTCAGGATATTTGTTAGTTACTGCGTAAATTTGGGCTGTTGTGATGGGGCGAACCGCTGCATTTCCAACAGATGTTACTTTGTAGCCAAGCTGTTCGATCTTCTTTTTTTGCCGAGCCGCAAACCCTGGGCGCCAGGTGCCGTTTTGGATTTCGATCTTAGTGTCTGATTTTTGCTCTGGTTTGAGTGGTGCTTGATCAATCAGTGTTTTTACACTTTCGGCAACGTCGGGATTGAAAATATTTTGAGCAATGGTTTGGATTTGTTTGAGCGAGCCATCTTTTGGTCTCAAATAAAACGCGCCGGTTGTGCTGTCGGCATAGAGTACACTCGAAGGATCGTCGGAAAAGGTGATGCTGATGATTTTGTCGGAATTAATTTCTTTTGCAATTTGCGAAAGTTCGAGCATCTCGGTCAAGCCAAGATTTGTTTTGATGTGCTTATCGAGCGTTGTTAGGATGTCGGTGAGGCGAGTTGGGTGGAGGAGGGTGTCGGTTGAAAGAAATTTATCGCGCGCAGCGAGAATAATTTTTTGCTGGCGGTGTGAACGCGCAAAATCAGAGCCTTCGAAATTGTTGCCGTGACGCGATCGCGCGAAATCAAGTGCGCGCGCACCGTCAAAATGTGCCCAACCTTTTGAAAACGAGATCGAACGGACTTTGTAATCCCACGTTGGAAAACTGTTGTCGGTAAATGGTTTGTCGACGTATACATCGACGCCGCCGATGTCATCGATTACTTGTTCGAATCCGCGAAAATCGATGAGTGCGTAGTAGGGAATTTCGATGCCGAGAAAATTTTGGAGTGTTTCTGTTGTAACATCAAGACCGCTGCCCGGATCGTCCATTTCGGCAAGCGCGTTTGCTTCGTTGATTTTTCGATAGCCGAAGCCAGGAATTTTTACGATGGTGTCGCGTGGAATTGAAATCATCGCAACTTCTTTTGTTGAGGGTTTGATGCTTGCAATTAAAATCGTGTCGGTGAGTTGGCCGCCGTCGTGGCCTTCGCCTCCAACGCCGAGGAGGGCAATGTTGATGCGGTCGTTTGAACCGAGCGACGGACGCGCGCCTGCTGCAAAAAGCGACTTCACTTTTCCGATAAATGTGGTGGTGTCGATCTGTTCAACTTTTGGAATTGTCGGAGCTGCGTCTTGCTGACCAAAAACTTTCGCACCCACCCATGTTGTGCCAACAAAAAAACTACCAACGACGAGACATAAAAAGATGACTATCATCATCTTTTTGCGGCGTGGTCCCTGATACGGGTATTGAGGTTCTAGGAAGTTTACGTGCATAAAAGCGGCGTTTGGTCAGTATACTATGAACAACGAAAGTGTTCAATAAAAAAACCGCCCGATGAGGGGCGGCTTTTTTAAATGCTCTTGAGGGAAATTACTGCTTCAAAGCATCCTTAAGATTCTTACCAGCTTTGAACTTTGGAACAGTTACTGCAGGGATCTGAATCTTTTCTGATGGGTTCTGTGGGTTAACGCCAGTGCGGCCTGCGCGCTGCTTTGCGCTAAATGTACCGAAACCTGCGATTGTTACTTCGCCACCTGCCTGCAATGTTTTTACAACAGTTGCAACGAAACCTTCCATTAAGTCCTCAACCTGCTTTTTTGCCAAACCTGATGTTTCTGCGAGGTGTGAAATAAGTTCTGCTTTGTTCATACGAATAGGTTACAGTGATTAATTCCGCTAGATTATACGCATTTGGCTAAGATTACGCAAATAGTTATCAACAGGGTCTAAATCTTATTGATTCATGCACACGCGTCGATTTTCCCTGCGGAAAATCGCGCTGTCTCTCGGCGTTGCTCGTCGCGCTATGCGCGACACCGGCCCGCAACGCCTCCGAGGCGTGCACGCATCAACAAAATCTAGACCCGTGGGTTGACATTTGGTGGTTTTCGATATATTCTGGGGCACCGCTTGATGCGGAAGAGGCGTAGCATGTCTGATCTGGTTCAGATCGTAAGCAGTTGCAACAATCCGAGTTTTCATCACATCATTCAGGCTCGCAACGACCGGAGTGGTGCAACCAAAGTCCGCTTTGCGCTCGCGGGAAGCGGACGCTTGGAAATGGCCGTGAAGCAGGTCGTGCCTGACGGTGACGGCTTCGTCGTCAAAGGTCGTTGCATTGCTGGCAATCCGGCTCATGTTTACTACGATCCAGCGACTGGAAAAGGCTCGGTTCGGTCGTCGTCGAACAAACTAAAGCCGCGACGGTCACTGACCTAGGTGTATTCGAACACCTAGACATCTCGAGTCTCCGGCGCTCCACTCGTCACATTCGCGCAATTGCGTGCGTGAGGCGAGTGGATTTTTTAATATAAAAAATCCGGATTTCTCCGGATATTTTAAGTGATAATTTTGCGAGAGAGTCTCTCGTAGGTGAGCGAGTCGATCAGCCAATAAAACAATGGCTTCCGAAGAAAGTCATCGCGCAGGTGTGGCGGGCCAGTGTCGCGTGAGCGACGAGCCACACCGAGCGTAAGCGCAATTTCCTGCAGAGGAAATTGACGCGGGCTTTCTCGGAAGCTATTGATTTATCGTGCGTACTCGATCACGCGACTCTCTCGAATCACCGTAACCTTAACTTCGCCCGGAACATGCAACTCGGTTTCGATTTTCTTCGCAATTTCTTTTGCGATGTTGTATGCACCGTAATCGTCGACGTCAGCTGGGCGAACAAACACGCGCATTTCGCGGCCTGCTTGAATCGCATATGCTTTGTCGACACCTTCAAACGAAGTTGCAACTTTTTCAAGTTCCTCGAGGCGGCGAACATACTGCTCGTATGAATCGCGACGAGCGCCTGGACGCGCGCCTGAAATTGCATCCGCCGCTTTAACCAAACAACCAAGCAATGTCTTTGGTTTGTCTTCGTGGTGGGCGAGGGAACAGTATGCGATTTCTTCTGGCAACCCAAACTTTTTCATTAACTGGTAGCCGAGTTCTGGGTGAGAACCTTGTGTGTCGTGATCAATTGCCTTACCAACGTCATGAAGAAGACCGGCTTTGCGTGCAACAACAGGATCGAGTCCGAGTTCTTCTGCGAGCATGCTGGTGATGTATGCAACTTCAATTGCGTGAAGGAGCTGGTTCTGTCCGTATGAAGTTCGGTATTTGAGGCGACCGATAATCGAAATGAGTTTTGGATCGATGCCGGCGATTCCAAGTTGGTAGAGTGCGTCTTCACCAGCTTTGCGAACATCAACTGCCAAATCCTTTTTCGCTTCTTCGATAACTTCTTCGATGCGGGCTGGGTGAATGCGACCATCCGACATGAGCTTTTCGAGCGTGAGGCGAGCAACCTGGCGGCGAATTGGTGAGAATCCAGAAACCATGATTGATTGTGGAGTTTCATCGATGATGAGTTCACAGCCGGTAAGCTTTTCGATTGTCTGAATGTTGCGACCAGCTTTTCCAATAATGCGACCCTTCATTTCGTCGCTTGGAAGCTGAACAGTCGTGGTTGTTGTTTCGCTTGCGTGTGAGCCAGCGTAGCGGTAGACGACAGTCGACAAAATTTTCTTCACTTCTTTTTCGTAGTACTCCGAAGATTCGCGCTCGAGTTTCATGATGCGGGCGCCGAGCGCTTCTGACTCGCTTTCTTGAACAAGCGCCATCATGCGCTCCATCGCTTCTTCTTTGTTGAGACCTGAAATTGTCTGGAGCTTGGTGAGCTGTTCTTCTTTGAGTTTTTCGGTTTCTGCCTGAACAGCTTTCACGCGATCTGCTTGCGCAACCAATTTTGCGTGGCGATCCTGAATCTCCAAAAGTTTTTGGTCGAACGTTGTTTCGCGTTTTTCAAGACGCTGCTGCTGCTCTTTGAGTTCGCGGCGGATGCCGTCCTGCTCTTTTTTTGACTCGTCAATAAATTGAAGTGCCTTTTCGCGGGCCTTCAATAAAACCTCCTGTTCTTTAGCTTTTGCTTCTGTAATGATTTTCTGGGCCTGGCCTTCTGCTGAATTGACTTGAGATTGTGCGACGTACTTGCGGGCAAAGTAGCCAGCTGCGGCTGCGATACCTGCGATCGCGAGAAAGGCGATAATGTTTTGCAACATATGCGGGTTTTTATTATACCCGCGCGAGTCTGCAAATCTATGGAAACGAAAAAATTCCTCTAATTTATCAGGTAGATTGTGTCAGAAATAAAGATGGTTAGGGAAGTTTGAGACATAACGTAAGATCGGCCGGAACTCCGCGGTTTCATTTCAATGGATACGTAGAAAGTGTACCCCGCACTGCGGAGTCTTGTCAAAGTGACGTTTCTTTGCTATAAGAAGGTCTGTCTCACGCATGCTTTGTTGCTTGAGACGCTGCCTACTACGAGCGAGGTTGAACATGTTGAAATGTGAGATTGGGTTTGAACGGACAGAAAGAGGGGGTGCGCGCGTTGGCGTTTCGCCGGTCCACGATCAAACGGAAGGGTTCGAAGGCAATCGAAAGCTGTACGGGCTGCATGACCTCAGTGACCTGACGTGTACGAGTCGGTACGAGGTCGAGCTTCCGGACGAGTCGCAGTGCGGCTTTTTCTTGGCTGCGGCGGTTGCAGGGCCCGTCCTCGCTCTGCTCGTGGATCTGAAGAGAAAGGGCCGTGGAGAGGTGGCGGAACTGAAGCACATCTTCACCCCGCTTGATTTCTATGTCGCAGTGCGGCACGAGAAACACGTGAGGAGGCCGGTCTCCGATTTCATCTTCTTTGATCTGGAGAAGCGAATGGCGATCGTTCCGTGGAAGGTCGTTGATGGACGCTGCGAAGGCACGGTTCGTCGGCTGACGGGTGTTTCGAGAACGCAGATCCGAAACGACTGCGTTCGGATGCAACAACGCGATGCGGAAAAGATCTACTGGCACACGCTTCGTCTGCTGGTCGAGGGGTCGACAGAGAAATTCGCCTGAGGCATTTGCGCTTCGGGCCCAAACATCGGTCACATGCAAACTGCGTGTGACCGACATTTTTATTTTAGTGACAGCATGTTACAATAGCGGGGATTATTGCTGATATGTATTTAAAACGAGTTGAAATTCAAGGATTTAAATCTTTTGCGAGTAAGGCCGTGTTCGAATTTCAGGAGCCATCTGCGGACAAGCGATCAGTGACCGCGATTGTGGGGCCGAACGGGTCAGGCAAATCTAATTTTGCGGATGCGGTGCGCTGGGTGCTTGGTGAGCAGTCGATGAAGACACTTCGTGGAAAAAAATCCGAGGATGTTATTTTTGCGGGCTCGGATAAAAAAGCGCGTTTGGGTTATGCCGAGGTTGCGGTGCATTTGGTAAACGAAGAAACGGACGTGCCGAGCGAGGGTGCGGAATATGATTGGATGAATGTGCCAGAGCTCGTGATTGCGCGCCGTTTGTATCGCGACGGCGACGGGGAGTATTACATTAATGGAAGCAAAGCGCGTTTGTCGGATATTCAGCTGCTGCTCGCGAAGGCGCATTTTGGACAAAAAACGTATACGGTTATAGGTCAAGGATTGATTGATCAGATTTTGCTCGTGTCGCCACG
>CALQYY010000026.1 GCA_943349075.1 Candidatus Magasanikiibacteriota bacterium | reverse complement strand
ATGCTGAAGCATCTGATACGGAGCGCGAACTTGGGTTCAAACCAACGATTCAGCTCGAGACAGGTATTCCGAAATTCATCGCTTGGTTCAAGCAATATTACAAATAATATGCCGCAGATTCTTGTTACAGGCGGACTTGGTTATATCGGATCGCATACGGTTGTGGAATTGTTAGTTGCTGGATTTGATGTTGTAATCATTGATAACCTTTCAAATTCTTCAGAAACGGTTCTAAATCGCATCGAAACGATTACAAACAAACGACCTGTTTTTTACGGTGGAGATATTCGCGACAAAGACGTGCTCCGAAATATTTTCTCGCACAACAAAATTGATGGCGTAATTCATTTTGCTGCACTGAAATCTGTTGGCGAATCTTTTGAAAAGCGCGACGAATATTTTTCGGTGAATGTTGACGGTACACGCGGACTTTGCGAGGTGATGCAGGAGTTTAATGTTTTTGATTTGGTGTTCTCATCGTCTGCAGCAGTTTACGGAATCATCGAACACAATCCAATTCCTGAAACAGCACCATGTCGTCCGACAAATCCATACGGCGAAACAAAAGTTGCGTGCGAAAAGTTGCTCGAAGAATTTGCAAAGAATAATTCTGCATGGGGCGTCATGATGCTTCGCTATTTCAATCCAGCGGGCGCACACGAATCTGCACTCATCGGAGATTCACCAAAATATCCAGCAAGCATTGCGTCGATGATCATGGAAGTGATTGCAGGCAAGCGCGAAATGTTGGTGATCAATGGCGACGACTACGACACAGTTGATGGAACGTGTGTGCGCGATTTTGTGCACGTCGTCGATCTCGCGCGCGCACATATTTTTGCGCTCAAATTTTCAATGAACAATAAAGGTGTTCATGTGTTTAACGTTGGGACAGGGAAAGGGTGTAGTGTTTTGCAACTTGTCGAAGCATTTTCGCGCGCGGCGGGCTATGAAATCCCTGCAGTTGTTGGTGATCGTCGTGAGGGGGACATTATCACTGCGGTTGCAGATGCGACTAAAATTAACACAGAATTAGATTGGCACGCAGAAAAAACTCTCGAAGATATTGCACAGAGTTCAGTCGCGTGGCTTAAGAAAAATCCACACGGTTATGAGTTGTAAAATCATTGAACACAAAATCGAAACGTTTCGCGCAGTGACACTTTCGAATGACGAAACCTCGATTACTATTTTGCCAGAAAAAGGTGCGGATATAATTTCACTTCGCGATATCAAAACGGATACGGAATTTTTGTGGGAGTCGCCGCAAGGTCTTCGTCGCGATACGCCAAGCAAAACTTTTATCGACAATTATGAAGGTGGTTGGCAAGAATGTTTTCCAACAGGAGGTCCCGGAGTAAATTATCGCGGTGCGCAAATTGGACAGCACGGCGAAGTGCATGCGCTTGCGTGGCGCGTTGTTGATTCTGCAGAAGGTGAAAATGAAGTGTCGGTCACGCTTGAAGTTCAGACAATCAAAACACCGTTCACGCTTCGAAAAAAAATCACACTTCGCAATCATGTGAATGTTGTTGAGATTGAAGAATGGATTACAAATAATTCTCACGAGACACTTCCAATTTTGTGGGGACAGCATCCAGCGCTTGGTGGAAATTTTTTGGATAAAAATTGTAAGATCGATGCGATTGCTAAACGAGTGTTTTCCTATACACTTCCGGAAAATGCGGAGACGGGACAGTTCAATCAAAATGTTGAAGGTGAATGGCCGTACTTGGTAAACAAAGATGGCGATACTGTTGATGTGTCAGAGGTTCCGGGTCCTGAAGCTAAAACAGCCGACATGCTTTTCATCGATGGCTTTCGAGAGGGTTGGATTTCGGTGACGAATCGCGAGCGAAAAGTCGGATTGGCATTTTTGTTCGATCCAGAGGTTTATAAAACAGTCTGGTTTTGGCAGATGTACGGCGGCGGAACGGGATACCCATGGTACAGCCGCGCGTACACGATGGCGCTTGAGCCATTTACAGGCATCCCAGACCCGCATGCAGCGGATATTGATCATGTTGCGGGCACTCGAACCATTCGGGGTGGTGAGACGCTCCACAACCGCTTGCGCGTCCTTTTGTATCGCGGAATTAAAGGGGTTGGACGAATTTCGGCAGATGGGGTGATCGTTCCGCGGATTTGAGTTGACCGGACGGCAAAAATCCGCTAATATATTGGGCAAATGCCTATGCTCGCTGTCCTAAAAAAACTTGGGCTCTCAGATAAAGAGGTTGCTGTTTACGCGGCCTTGTTGGCGCTCGGCTCATCGTCGGTTCGTCAGATCGCTGATGCAGCAAAAGTTAATCGAGGAACGACATACGATATTTTGAAATCACTCGCAGCCGACGGTTTGGTGAGTCAGATCAGCAAAGATAAAAAACATTTTTTTGCTGCTGAAGATCCGGCACGCCTCAAAACGCTTGTTTCAAAACAGCAAAACCAGCTTGAGGAACTTAGCGGAGAGCTCAAAGAAAAAATTCCATCACTCCAGTCGCTCTATAAGCGCGGAGGCGATAAGCCGGTCGTTCGATATTTTGAAGGATCGCGCGGAATTCATGCGCTTTTGGCGGATGTGCTCGAGGTCATGGTCGCTTCGGGAAAAAAGCTATACTACGTTTACTCGTCGTCAGCGCTTCGCGAAGAATATCGCGCAGCATATCCAACGTTCACCGAAGAACGCATCGCAAAAAAAATCAAAGTGAATGCAATTGCGATGGGTCCGGGCGGTGCAACGTCAGGGCTCGATGAGCGAAAGTGGTTGACGCAGGATGAAACATCTCCAACATACACGCTGATTTATGCGGGCCACATGGCGCATATCGCGCATGATGCAGCAGGTCAGATGGTTGGTGTGATTATTCAAAACGAGGCAATGTACGAAACACATAAACTGATTTTTGAGGCACTCTGGAAGAAGTTATAATTTCGAATGATATGGAAACGCAAACTCACGATATTTTTGACCCAAAAAGCGCGCGCGTCGGCGTAATTATTTTAGGTGCGGGCGAAGGGAAGCGCATGCAATCAGAGGGTGTTCCAAAAGTTTTGATGCCACTCCACGGCAAACCAATGATTTCATATTTACTCGAGACTTTGCATGGTGTGCATGCTGACCAACATCCAATTATTGTTGTTGGTTATCAATCGGAAAAAGTTAAGGCAGCTCTCGGCGATGGATATCGCTACGCGTTTCAGGCGCAGCAGCTCGGAACCGGACATGCGGTTAGCTGCGCGCGCGAAATTGCGAATGGTTCATATGATCACATCGTTGTTTTGTACGGCGATCAGCCATATACAACTGCGGAGGTTGTGAATGAATTGATCGAAACACATCTACGCGAGCGTGCAACGCTAACGTTCATGACGATCAAAGTTCCTGATTTTGACGGATGGCGCGCGGGACTCTTTTATTTCTCACGCGTGATTCGAGATGCTGCGGGAAAAATTTTGAGAACGGTTGAACGCAAAGATGCGACGGATGCTGAACTCGAGATTAAGGAATTGAATCCTGCATATTTTTGTTTCCGCGCGGACTGGCTTTGGGAGCAATTGCCGAAACTTGAAAATAAAAATGTGCAGAGCGAATTTTATTTAACAGATTTGCTCGAGGTTACGACACGAACAGGGGAGGTTGTTGCATCGTTCGAGGGTGATCCAATGGCAGCGCTCGGAGCAAATACACGGAGTGATTTGGAGTTGCTCGAACAGGTGAAGTAATAAAGGATTCGATTTTTTAAAGGGCTCGCCGAAAGGCGGGCTTTTTTTGTTACTAAACTGTTGATAAATATATTGTGCAGAAACAAAGCTACAAAACTATGCTTTAATTTTTATCTAAATTTAGCTAAAAAAGCTTAGTATAAAATAATCATGCAGAAAAATAGTTGACAGTTTGTATAAAAAGGCATATAGTATTTCTTGTCACATGCCGCAGGGGCTGTGCAGAAACTTCAGGAGGTAGTCATGGCAATGCGATGCAACATCGCTGTCGTCGTGATTACTCATGACGAAACGCAGCTGATCAGGGCGATCATGTCGCTCTTAGCTCAAAAAGTTCGACCATACCGAGTGTGGCTTCACGACAACGGCACGAGCGATTCAGTCGCTCTGGCTCAGATCGATAATGCTGGTCAGTTACTGGCCGACCCTCTGGCTCAAATAGGGGAAGCACGTCGGTTACTGGCCGAGGCGGGAATCGAATGTATCTTCAGTCGTAGCGAGGAAAACCTTCGGGTTGGAGCTGTGCGAGCGAGGATCTATCACCAGGTTCGCGCTTCGAAAGCAGACCTTGTTACATGCCTCGATGGTGATGACGAACTTGGGTGCGATGTTCTTGCAGCGATGCAGGCAACGTATCTCGAGCGTCGAGGCAAACTCGATGTCATAGTTCCGCGAGAAATCGCTATCCGTTACGACTCGGACCCGACGCGCATCGAAACTCTCGTGCGCACGATTCCCAAGATCGAAACGGCGCGACCGAACGCGGACGATGAGCAAGTTCGAGCGTGGGTTGAACTCACGCGAACCGGTGCAACATTTGCCATCCGTGTCGCTGCGCTGGCCCGTTACAACGGGTTCAGCAAACGACACCTAGATGACGAGTGGGTATGGAAGCTGACCGGGTGGGGACGCCAGCAAGCATGTTTCGTGCTAGCTGATATCTCCGCCGTTGGCTCCTACCAGTACTGGCATCACGATCTCCGCAAGAAGGATCCACATGCAGAGCGCCGCCGTCTTCACAATCCTCATCAGAGGTTCAATACAGCACGCGCCGCTCTCAACGGATGATCGTTCAAACGGGTGCAGGAGGTAGACAGACAAACCGTCTCCCTCCTGCACTCGCCCCCTTTTTCACAAGAGTATCGTCGCGCAGGACCAATAGCTTCGGCTGGCGGTCCTGCGCGAGGGTACTTTTTTGTTTTTCGGCTTCGTGCTAGGATAGTTTTACTATGACTGATATCTGGTACTCAAAATTTTTGGTCGGCGAAACCCCAGTAGAATGGCTCAATTCACTCGGCACATCCGTTGCAGCGGCGCTGCAAGAGGATTCGAGCTGCACTGAACCCGCAGTTCTTGAGGTTGGCGCGAAAATTGTCGGACCGGTCGCGTTTGGCAAAAATTGCATCGTCGGTCATGGTGCGCTCATTGTTGGTCCTGCAATTTTTGGTGACGATTGTGTGATTGGTCACGCATCAGAAGTTGCGCGCTCGATCTTTGGAAATAATTCGCGCGCCGCACACTTTAATTATGTTGGTGATTCCGTGCTTGGCTCCAACGTAAATTTAGGTGCGGGCGCGAAGCTTGCAAACTTACGATTTGATAAAAAAGAAATTCGCGGCTGCGAAAAACTCGGCGCGATTTTGGGCGACAATGTTCAGATCGGTTGTAATGCGGTATTAGATCCAGGAGTTGAAATCGAGTCTGGTGTGTGGTTTGCGGGCGCGCATGTGCCGGCGAGCGATGCGCCGTATACGCGCGAGACAATCAAGAAATATTTTTTCAATGACTAACATGCTCATCGCGGATTTTCATATTCATTCGAAATATTCGCGTGCGTGTTCGAAAAATTTAACGCTGCCCGCAATCGCGGCGGCGTGCGAAACAAAAGGAATTGATTTAGTTGCGACATCGGATTTTACACATCCTGCGTGGATGAAACACATCGACGAAGAGCTCGAAGAATGTGCGCCAGGAATTTTTCAGCTCACGGGCACGCGATCAAAAACAAAATTTATTTTGGTTACGGAAATTTCGAGCATCTATTCGCAAGGCGGAAAAGTTCGTCGTGTGCATTCACTTATTTTTTCTCCGTCAATTGCTGCAGCGAAACAACTGATAAAAATTTTAACAGAGGAAGGATGTAATTTAAAATCAGACGGCAGGCCAATCATCGGAGTTTCTGCAAAAGAGTTGCTCAGAATTTGTCATGAAATTTCTCCTGACATGGAATTGGTTCCCGCACACGCGTGGACGCCGTGGTTTTCTGTGTTTGGTTCGAAGTCAGGTTTTGATTCGCTCGAAGAATGTTTTGGCGAACTCACACCCCTCGTTCATGCAATAGAAACGGGGCTTTCGTCGGATCCTGAAATGAATCATTTGGTTTCAGCACTCGATAATATCACACTCATTTCAAATTCAGATGCGCACAGTCTCGATAAACTCGGACGCGAGGCAACTGTTTTGAGTATTGATACGAATAAAAAATATTCGTATCACGATATTCTTGGCGCGATTCGAAATAAAAAAAATATAGACACGATTGAATTTTTTCCTGAGGAAGGGAAGTATCATATCGATGGACATGCGGTGTGCAAATTTTCGTGCGATCCCGACGAGACAAAAAAATTAAACGGACTTTGTCCTGTGTGTCATCGTCAGATGACCGTCGGTGTTTTGAGTCGTGTGAAAGAATTATCTAATCGAAGTTCGTCGAAAGTTATCCACACATCACGTCACATCATACCGCTCATTGAACTCATTTCGCATGTAAAAAAAGTAGGTGTGTCGAGTAAAAAAGTTACAAGTTTGTATGACGAAATGATAAAAAAGTTCGGTACAGAATTTTCAATTTTACTCGAAGTTGACGTTGCCTTGATCGGTAGTTGCGACGAAGATGTTGCTCGTGTAATCGCAGCAATGCGCTCAAATAACATAAAATTTTCTTCTGGGTACGATGGAATTTTTGGAAAAATAATTTTGTAGAAATATTTTTTTGTCTCGAGTACGCGTCGAAAAAATATAAAAACTTTGTTGAGAAAAAATAAAATTGAAAAATAATTTCACTAAAATTTTTTCATAAAAATATTTTACTTTTTCTTACTCAAACCTCTTGACACAATCTGTAAAACTTTTCTCACTGTTGTTATACTAGTAACAGCTAGGTCGAGCACGGCTACAATCTCCCCCATGTTTGGAGAGTGTGGTGATCAAATAACCAATATTTTTTTCTCGAAAGAGAACTACCAATATGGCAAAAGCAAAAGCAAAAAAGGCAGTAAAGAAAGCAGCTCCAAAGAAGAAGGCTGCTGCAAAGAAGAAACGTTAATTAACGTTTCCAAAGTTAGCTCTTTATAATAAGCTCCGCGACTCAAATCGTGGAGTTTATTTATTAGCACGATTTTGCTATAGTGCAGGAACCGATGTTTCTATGAAATCAAAAATCACAAAACTTTTTTTAATTAGCGCAGCATGTTTATTGCTTGGACTTGGATGCACCAAGACGCCAGATGTAATTGATACAAAAAATCAGATTCAGCTGGATTCAGCGCTTAAGCTTTTTGTGAACAAACCAGAAGGTTGGGAAGTGAAGAAATTTAACACGCTCTATAAGAATCCAAAAACGCCATCAGGGTATACGTATGTTGCTGGTGGAATCAATTACGGTCTTGGTCCAAAAAATTCAAAAGGGGATATTGTGATAAAAGTTCATGTGCTTGCAATCCCGAAATCATATATCGAAGCATACGAGAAAGGAAAATTTCCACTCAATGCCGAGCGAAAACTTGAAACGCCTGAGTATGTGGTTTATACAGCCATTGTTGATTCGGCGGATTCAAATATTGAAGGACTGATTAAAAGCATTGTAACAAAACCATAATGGACGATTTGGAATTTGTTTTGTGGTCAGTTGAAATGGATCCGTTAGCGCCAGTTTTGGATGTTCACGGTTTTTCCGTAGAAACAGCGCTTTTAGAGCTTGACTTCTTTGTTGATCGATCGGTGGTGCATGGTGTACATGGGATAAAGATCATTCATGGTGTTGGCACAGGAGCGCTCCGCTCAGCAATTACGAGGGCGCTTATGGCAGATAGACGTATACGCGGATTTCGTGAGTCTCAGCGCCCTGGAGAGGGTGGAGCGGTGATTTACGCGGCGCTTGTATAGCCTAAATAGCTCTATTGACGAATTAGGAGATTTTGCGTAAAATAATGCTGATAGATTTCAGGTTCGGAGTTCGGCTACTTCGGAGCAAATAGGGTTGCTCGTGTTCTGAGACACTCTCGGACTGGTAGATATCTCGCCTACTTCGTAGGCTCGTTACTACGGCGTAAATTTCAAAGTCGGACTTCAGCTACTTCACAACCCACAGGGTTGTTCGTAGCTGCCAGTCCTCGCTCGGAATCAAACTTCGAGCGCAAGCGCTCAGTTTGTTCCTCGTTCGGACTGGTAGCTCAGCTGGTAGAGCAGACGCCTCTTAAGCGTACGGTCATGGGTTCGAATCCCATCCGGTCCATATAAAGAATCCACCGAAAGGTGGATTTTTTATATGGATACCATGGATGGGATTCGAAGGGCATAAAGGAATGCATTGGATGCATTCCGACTGCCCCGGCTGCGAGCGTCAATAGCGAGCAGGAATCCCATCTGGTCTCGTAAAAAGGTAATTGTTCTATTCCTGAATGAATTTTAACACAATTTCTGTGAGCTCTTTTTCGTTTCCATCAAAATCATGATTACAATTTTTGATTTTATGCGTGACTACTCGAGGGTTTTCAGATTTCATGAGCTCGAGTGCATCGTCAGTTGTTGTTCCTGTAAACTCAGACAGATCGCCAATCGCCGCCAAAATAGGAATGGTGATTTTTGAGAACGCTTCAAGTTTTCCCGATGAAAATGGTAGCGCATGCACAATCTCAGATTTTTCGCCCAAAAAATTTAACATCGAGTTTGCTGTTTTTGGTAGGATGCCGCTGTGTGAGCCGTAGGTATAGCGAGGCAAAAATTCCTCGCCGCGACCTGTCTCGGCAAGTGCTTTTGCAGTCACGAGCAGATTCTCGATCTCATCTTTGCGTGGGTTGGTGTGGCCTTCGTGAAGACGGTGAGAACCATATGAATCGGCAGGTGCAAGCAAAACTATTTTTGAAATCTTGTTTGCTAGCTGCCCGTGGCCCATATAGTAGACAACTTTTTCGGTTCCGAGGCTGTGTCCCGACAAGATGATATTTTCGTATCCGTGCTCAATTGCGAATGCGACCCAGGCATCTAAATCGTATACAGAATCTTCAAAAAGTTCGGTTGCTGCACCCGTTTTCTCGTACGCGTCATAGACGCCAGCACCGCGATTATTCGCCGAAAGTAATGAGATATTGTTCTCGAGAAATTTTTCAGCAAAAGATTCTGTAAAATACTCTTCGTAGAAATTGCTCGCAGTTCCGTGAGTGTGTATGAAAATTGTTTTGCTGCTGGTCGCCTCCAAGAATAATCCAAACAGGAGGGTATTATCGTTTGTTTTGATGTGTACAATCGGATATTTCATAGGGGCGCTGATTATTGAATGAGAGTATTGTATCAGATTGAGGGGGGAGAATCGAACTTTTCGCATTTAGCGAAAAGCCCGGGGCAGTCGAAACTCTCCTGGGCCTGCGCACGCTCGGCCCGTGCTTTGCACCCCCGCGCGTTTCTTGGTGCCCTCAGAGAGAATTGAATTTTTTCGCTATGCGAAAAAACCCGCAGCAGTCGAAATGCATCCCATGCATTTCTTGGTGCTGGAGTTCGATTCTTCTCGATAGAATATATTAAAATATCTCACCTTACGGTGAGATATTTTAATATGCCCTCAGAGAGAATTGAACTCCCATATACAGCTTCGAAGGCTGTCGTTCTATCCATTAAACTATGAGGGCAGGTTGAGATTTGCTGATTTACGATTGAGCCAGCCCTTTGCTTCAAGACCTGCACGTGCTGCAGCTTCCTGACCTTCTTGTTTGCTGGTTCCTT
>CALQYY010000025.1 GCA_943349075.1 Candidatus Magasanikiibacteriota bacterium | reverse complement strand
TCAGACGCAGAACTTGCAGGTCTGTATGGTGCGGCACGAGCACTCGCACTTCCAACGCGCTACGAAGGCTTTGGTTTTAATTTTTTAGAAGGTATGGCACGCGGCGTTCCTGTTGTTGGAATGAATCGCGGATCAGTCAGCGAAGTTGTGGGCGATGGAGCACTCATCGCAGAAACGGAAAATGAATTTTCAAAAATGCTCAATGATGTGATTTCAAATGAGGAATTGCGGTTATCTCTCATAATTCGTGGCGCAGAGAGGGTGAGGAGTTTTTCATGGGAAAAGGCGGTGTCGCAAACTCGTGATATTTTATTAATGGTCTAAAATAGTTTTTTAAGCTAGTTAGTCGCCCGCTTTTTTTTATGAACTACATATCCAGCACCGATGAGTATTATCGCGATAATAATAAGCTGGATGAGTCGTGGAATAAATGTCAGTGAGAAAAAAAGATATTCATTATCACTTGCTGGGTTTGTGTATATGATAATATTTTTATTAATTTTCGGTGGTGGAATTACTTCGGGTAAAATGAATGATGTGCCAGATGAATGCTCGTTGAATGTGTAGATTTTTTCTGTATTATTAATAATACAGTTTGCTGTAACAGAGGAGTCTGTAGTAGTAATCATTGTTAGTGAATTCCTCTGACCTGAGTATTCGCTTTTTGTCACGACACAGTTGTTCGGAATCCAAATAGATTTTTTGTATATAATTTGAGTCAAAACTACAATGTTATAGATTAATATTGCGCATAGTAAAAAGGCGCCTATCATTTTTTTACTTAATTTTAAAAAGTTCGTTTTACTATTTTTCATAAAAAATAATTTATTAGATTATAAAACAGAAGCTAAGCACTGTCCATGTTAGATTTTGTAAGATTGTCCTGTTGACAAGATCTAATTTTTTTCATAGAGTTCTCAGTAACCCAAACGATTTTCGAGCAGGAGTTCTAAATGCTACAGAGCAGAATACAGCTGAGGTTTGTGCAGATGCGGGAACTTCCCGTGTATGCGATTGCTATCTATATCGACAATTCTCTCGTGGATGTTGGTTTCCACGGAGCTCGCATCGCGCAGCAGATTCACGATTTCGATCGGAGCATGCAGGTGATTCTTGATCTTGGCAACATGGACAGCTATGAGCGCGAACGTCTCCTACGCCCTGTTCTACTCTTTTGCGAACACGTCAAACAGACCCGAATCGATTTGAGTATGATTATCGCGGCGCGACTGCTGACCGAGAGTCCTCAGTCTGGATTCCAGCAGATTTGGGACCGCCACAGAGACGAGGGTTTTTGGGAACGGGATATCATGACCGACTACGAACCGCCGCTCTTAATTGGGGCGAAGCGGTCGGAGCTTGCGGAAACAGGCGTGCTCATGCCACCGGGGCCACCACGAATTCGTGTGCGACTTCCTCCTCAGGGCGCTGAACGTTTCCAAGAAGTCGTGAGACTACTTCGTGCAGGCGTGGCACGGGCCCCAGGCTTGAGATCGGGTTTATTTGACTATAACGACGAAATACCGGGTGGTCCTCCTCAAGAACCAGAACTAATGACACACGACGAGCGGGAGTACCTGATGCAAACAGGGGTTTTGCCAGGTGAGCACAATTGGAACCAGGCATTTCAGCAACAGCTGGCGGCAAAACTCAAAGACCCTTTCTGATGGGTCGGCGGCAAGGTTACAACCGTAATCTTGCTGTTTTTTTATCTCGAAACACTTGACGGTTGACACAAAATTTGGTAGGTTTCTCGCATCGCATAACTCAGGAGGTGAGCGATGGAAAAACAGCGTGGTCGCAGGCGGGACTTGCTAGGTTGGCTCATCAGCCTGTTTGGGCTCGATGAGTACGGGCAGGACAACTTGCCGCGGCATGTGAGGACGGCGCAAATCTCGTTTGTGCTGGTGCTGGTAGCTGTTGCAACGATCGAGCTGATCGGCTGGACGTATCGGTGGCACTTGGTCACTGACCATCTAGCGATGGCAATTGCGCTCGGCGTAATCTTTGCTGGTGCAGCGGTACTTCTTGATCGGGCGATCATCGTCGCGTCGAGCAAGGTGCGGCCGAGCCTGAAATCAGAGATTGCTCAGGTGTTTTCCAAGAATGATGCGGGCGATGATCGGCTCGAGAAAATGCTTCGAGTCGTGAAGTTGCCCATACTGTTCTTGTCTCGCCTCGTGCTTTTGTATGCGCTGGCCTACTATACAGCACTGCCGTTTTCGGTCCTGACGTTCAAGTCGGAAATCGAAAAACATCTTACAGTACAAGAGAGTCAGAACTACACGAAGCTCGTTGACGAGGCGGTTCAAAAGACTGAGCGCGAGTTCGGTCGCCAGATTGAGGCGCGACGGCTCGAGGGCGAGCAACAGACAAAGGAGCTTTCTGCACGCGCGTTCGCCGACGTCGAGGCCTACAAAAAGCAGCGTGCAGTTGAACGTGAGAGTCGTGTTGAATCTCACGATGCAGCAATTCAGATCCAGAAGGAGACTGTGGAGCGTTCCGAAAAAGAGCGCAACGTGGAACTCGATCAGGGCGTGGGTCCTCGGAAGGCGGGAGCGGGTGAGTACTACTACACGAAGGACGCGAGCTATGCCAAGGAGCAAGAACAGCTTCGCGCATTACAGACAGCGAAGATTCAGGAGCTCCGAACGTTTGACGAGGAAACCTTGAAACATGTCGCAAGCAAGGAGGTGGGGCGCGACATGGTAATTGCAGAATCTGTGCAAGCGGTTCAACGACTGCGCAGCGAAATGCAGACCAAGATCAAGGAGCTTCGCAACGGTCCGGTCGGTTCGGTTCCAGGCGAGTGGCGTGTGGCAAGAGGGTATGCGGCGCAGGAGTTGGCGCTCGCCCAAATCGAACAGGCTGACAAGACGGGGACTACGACGCGAAAGCGCCAGGAAAGTCACTGGCTCATGATGGCATTCGGCCTCATGGTCGTGATTCTCAAGATGGGTCTGGATTCGAAGATCAGTGCATACTACGATCCGTACGCGCAGGCGGCGGGCGGGAATGGGAGCGCGCGCAAAATGCTTGCAACAACAGGCATTACCGATTTTGTCGCTTATGTGCGGCCCACTGAGGTTAAACTCGTGTGTGTCGAACTCGGCGAGAAACGGCAGGCTCTGGACAGAGCATTCGAAGCGTTTACGATGCGGCTCCACGTGCTGGCAGGACCTGTTCCGGCGAGTGGTCGGTTTCGTCGGCTGTCTACGATTCAGACGCAGCTGCAGGCAGAGTGGCTCAAATTGGTGGCTCCGGCGCAAAAGGAGTTGCTTGAGTTCGAACAATGTGCGCGTGAATTCGGTATTGAGAAAGTCGTTGAAGGCGACTTGTCTCGAAAGAGTTGGGTGACGAGCGAGGAACAGCTTCGTGAACTCGGTTGGCAGTCGCCGACCAAGGATGAGCAGAGAAATCTCGAAGCAGCATTCCAAAAGCTCTTGACCCAGCGCGAGCAGTTGTTGGCTCAGACACGTTCTATTGCGGCAAGGGCCGCCGAGATTGCGCTCGGTGCGCACGAGACTGTGATGATCGGTTTTGAGCAGCTGCGCTCAAGTCGTGAACAGCAACTGCTCATGATTGCGAATCAGATCGTTGCAGCTGAGGCTGTTGTTAGTGCTTACGATGAGACCGTGCCTGCGTGGGACGGTGGAAGCTCTGGCAACTTCCTGACAGCGTTCTGGCAAAGTCTCGAAGAGCGGATGGTTCTGGTCGCGCTTCGCAAAACGCGCGAAAAGTTCCTTGAGATTGCGCGCGAGTCAGACCGACAGATGGCGATCAAGCTGCACATGCCGGCCTCATCGGCAAAGGACTCTCCCTACAGCATGAGTCATGAGCGCCGACTTGAGTACAACGAAAAACTACTGCCGCTGCAAGTGCTCATTGAGCAGCTCGAGGCGCGATGCGACGTGATCCCCGATTGGTTGGGGGACCCTCGCCCGTTCGAGAATTATTGGCAGGTGACTCGGGAACAGATGGTTGCGCTTGGCTGGATTGCACCATTAGATCTGTCCTTCAACGCAGCTGTTGAGCAGCATCGGCGCAGCTAAAGACCTCCTACGTCAGTAAACGTACCTGAGGCAGCCCACACACAGGATTCAAACGTATTGAAGGTGTGTGGGTTTTTTTATTCTCCAAATATTGACAAAACAGGTGTGCTTTCATTATTATGCTGATTCGCACGTTCGTTGCGAAAATAGGTACCAGATGAAGAAAGTAGATATCCGATGGGTTCGCTGGGTAGGCGTCCCAGGTTCTTGTGGGGCCCTCTTCTATCTTGATGGGGAGCTGGTTCACGGGTGTTTTACCGGCAGCGACATGTCCGGAGCTTTCGACCACGTGAGCCGGCAGGTGCCAGACCATCCAGATCCGACGGCAAATGTTCCTGTGGAGTATTTTGCTAAGGCGATGCTCGAAAGCTTGGAGGTTGCACGACGGTTCTATGTCAACGTGATCGAGCTCAAGGACGAGATGGTTTGCCGTCTGAATCTTGGGCAGACCCCGACTGACCCGAGCAACGCGGCGACGCTGATGTGGGAGAGGTACAAAGAGAACGACCTGCATTTTCTGCTGAACACGGCATTTGAGGACTGGATTCCTCCTGCGGTCGTGGCGCCAGCGACACCTGTGGCAACTCCCGCGCCGAGGCCGTCCAGTTCCTTCGCGCCTCCATCGTTTGCGCTGGCTGACAATCTGCCTGAGCATCTCGGCTCAGGCGCCCATCTGGCTGGTTTGCCTGACGCAGTGAAGAGTGTTCGGACGGAGGTTGCCGGCCTGCTCGGTGGTACGGAGCATCTTGATGAGGCTGACATCGTCGAGGCGCTAGACGGCGACAAACACGCCTAGAGCAGACAGAACTGCTCAGTTTGCCCGGCTACTCAGCGCTCACACGAGCGTTGGGCAGCCGGCATTTTTCTTTTATAGCCCATCCTGTGCTAGGATGTTTTTATGGAAATTATTGGTCACAAAAAAACACTTACATATTTGCTGGGCATGGCGCCTGAGCAATTTCCGCATACGCTTTTGATTACGGGTCCGGTGAGCGTTGGTAAAACAACGATTGCGCTTGCGGCGGCGGCGCGGCTTCTTGGTTGTTCGGAGGGGCAGGCCGAAACACATCCGTCGATTATTCGTTTGAAGGCAGGGTCGGATCCAAAAACGGGAACGCCGCGTAGTTCGATTCCGGTTCAGATGGTGCGCGACGTGAAATCGCTGTTTCATATTCAAAGCGATGGGCCGCTCGTGATTTTGATTGAGCGTGCGCAGGAGCTCCAGCAAGAATCGAGTAATGCGCTTTTGAAAATCATGGAAGAGCCGGGCAGAAAATTGTATTTTATTATTTTGGCGCTTTCCGAGGATAGTGTTTTGCAGACAATTAAATCGCGATCGGCGCATGTGCATTTGTCGCCGGTGACCGATAGCGAACTTCGCGCGGGAATGCTTGTGCGCGGCGTGCATGAGACGGATATTCGGGGCGCGCTTGAAATTGGGCGTGGCCGGCCAGGCGTTGCGATTCGCTATGCGGAGGATGCGGCATATCGCGAGCGGGTGATTTCGGAGCGAATGCGATTTGCAGATGTTCGTCGTTGCAAAACCACGTTTGAAGTTGAAAAATTGATCGGTGATTTTTTTGCAAAAAAAGATCGTCACATCGAAGGGCGCGCCGAGCTCGCGGAAATTTTGGAGTGGTGGATGGCGTGGCTGAGCGCTTCGGAGCCGACACATCCAGCGATCGCGCAGATCGCAAAAACGATTCCGCTTTTGTTTGAGAATATGCATCCACGACTTTTGATGGAGCGAATTGTGATTGAGGTGGTCTCGTGATATAATCTACACAATTTTTATCGTTATTTATGCACACAAAACTTGCTAAATTGTTAGTTTCAGGTGCGGCTCTTGTGCTTCTTGGCGCAGGATGCACCGCAGCAGCGCCGGCAACGGGTCCGGACGGAGGTTTTTTTAAGTCAGTCGACGGGGGAACGAAATGGGAATTTAGAGGTAAGGTTCTCACCACTGCCGCAGCGCCGGTAACGATGAACGCACTCGACATTAACGTGCTCGCAACCGATCCAAAAGATTCGAAATCAATGTGGGCTGGAACAACGGCAAGTGGAATTTTTTACAGCTACGACGGCGGCGAAAGCTGGCAACAGGCAAAGAATTTTGCACCTGCAGAACTGAGTTTGACTTCATCAATTGTCAACGGAATTGCAGTTGATCCTGAAAATAAATGTTTGGTGTACGCAACAATCACAGCGCCAAACGCAAAAAGTTATTTGATTCGCACCAACGATTGTAGCCGAAGTTGGGGAGTGCTCTACACATTCAACGAACTTAAAGATCAACAGCTTCGATCAATCGCAATTAATCCAACGAATCCAAAGCAGCTTTTGCTCGGCGACACAGCGGGTGATATTTTCCGCAGCAACAACGCAGGTGGATCATGGGAAACTGTAACCCGTTTTGAGGGAAATCCAGTTCGAAATATCGTGATTCATCCAAATGGTCAGGCAGTTTTTGTTGGAACATCACGCGGTGGTCTCAAAATGAGTTATGACGCAGGAACAACCTGGGGTGCAGCGGACTTGAAAATGTACCGCGGGGCTGATGAGGTCTACACAATTGCGCTAGATGCAGCGAAGGGAACAGGCTTGCTTTTGGGCACTAAATATGGTATTTTGCGCTCAGATGACCTTGGAAAAACATGGATGGCACTCGAGCTTTTGACCGGCCCACAGGAGACACAAATTTTGTCGATTGCGGTGAACCCAAAGAACTCGAACAAAATCTACTACGGAACGCCAAAAGGGTTCTACCGTACAGATGATGGAGGCAAAACATGGGCAACCAAGCGTATTCCAACCACACGAATCGCAAAGACGATTTGGGTTGATGTTCAAAAAGTTGGCGCTGCAGATGTAGAATCGGTTTGGTTCGGAACGTGGCGCGCAGCGAAGTAATTAAAAAAATATGTATCTGATCACAGCTCGGGAAGACATGATTGAAGCGGTTGAATTTTTGAAGTTAGATTTAGGACAGCTTCGCACGGGTCGCGCGACACCAGCGCTTGTTGAAAATATTATTGTCGACGCATACGGCGCGCCGATGGCGGTTAAGGGCGTTGCATCGATTTCGGTGACTGACTCAAAGTCGCTCGCGGTTGAACCGTGGGACAAATCGCTTTTGAAAGCGGTTGAGGAAGGTATCCGCAACTCAGGTCTCGGAATCAATCCGGTGAACGACGGAAAAGTTGTGCGAATTATTATGCCGCCAATGACCGAAGAAAATCGTCGCGCGATTGTGAAAATTATCGGCCAAAAAGAAGAAGAAGCACGCATTCGCATTCGCCAAATTCGTGAAGAAGTTCGCACCTTGATTATCAAGGGCGAAGAAGCGGGCGAAATGCCAGAGGATCAGAAGTTTGCTGACATGGAAGCGCTCGACCAACTCAGCAAAGAATTCAACGAAAAAATTAAGGAAGTAACGTCGGAAAAAGAAGCCGAGATCATGAAAATCTAAAATTCCAGATATGTCAGAATTATCGCGTGGCCCAGAACTCATGGAAAAAATCGTGTCGCTCTGTAAGCGACGCGGTTTTGTCTATCCCGGAAGTGAAATTTACGGAGGTTTGGCGAATTCGTGGGATTACGGACCACTCGGTGTTGAGCTCAAAAACAACATCAAACAAATGTGGTGGAAAATGTTTGTGCAGCGCCGTGCTGACATGGTTGGAATTGATGCGGCCTTGCTCATGAATCCAAAAGTGTGGGAAGCGACGGGGCATGTTGCGACATTCTGCGATCCATTAGTTGAGTGTGGTTTTTGTCATGCTCGTTCACGCGCTGATCATGTAAAAACGATGAGCAAGATGACAGAAGGTTTTGGAGATTTTATTAATGAGTATTGGAGAGACCCTGTCGGAACAGCAAAAGCAAAGCCAGAATTTCTAATGAATACAAGTTGGACTTGTCCGACTTGTGGAAAAGGTAATGAGTTATCAAAAACAGCACCACGTCAGTTCAACATGATGCTCAAAACATGGCTTGGTCCGGTTGAGGATCAGACAGCTGTTGTGTATTTGCGTCCGGAAACTGCTCAGGCGATGTTTGTTGATTTCAAAAATATTTTGGAAACGTCGCGTCGTCGATTGCCATTTGGTGCAGCGCAAATTGGAAAAGCGTTTCGTAACGAAATTACGCCGGGAAATTTTATTTTCCGCCAGCGTGAATTCGAACAAATGGAAATTGAATATTTCATCAAGCCTGAAGAGTGGGAAACTCATTTCGAACATTGGGTTGGTGAATTGAAAAAGTGGTTGAAATTGATTGGTGTAAAAGAAGATCGTTTGCATTACGTTGATATTTCGGATGAGGATCGCGCGTTTTATTCAAAGCGCACGGTTGATGTTGAATACGACTATCCGTTTGGTCAGAAAGAATTGTATGGTTTGGCATATCGAACCGATTATGATTTGAGCAAGCACGAACAATTTTCTGGTGCAGAATTGAAATTTGCGGATCCAGAAAATCAGGCGAATAAAATTGTGCCACACGTGATTGAACCATCATTTGGTGTTGATCGTACGATTCTTGTTGCGTTGCTCGAAGCATATGACGAAGAAATCACCGATGAAGAAATTCGAATCGTGATGCGTTTTCCATATTGGATGGCGCCAGTTAAAGTTGCAATTTTACCACTCTCGAAAAAAGAAGAGTTGTCGGTTCCTGCAAAAGAAGTTGCGCAGATGCTTCGCGAGGCTGATCTCACGGTTGAATATGATGAGACGCAGTCAATCGGAAAGCGCTATCGTCGCCAGGATGAAATTGGAACGCCGCTGTGTGTGACGTTTGATTTTGATTCGCTTGAGGATAAGGCAGTGACGATTCGCGATCGCGATACGATGGAGCAGGTGCGTGTGCCAATTAGTGAATTGGTAGTAGAGATTCGAAATAGGTTGGTCTAGGTATAATCAGATAAGTAATATGAAAGCTTCAAAACTTCTTTCTCTGCTTGGAGCTGTTCCATTGTGGTATGCGATGTTTGGATTACTTCCTCCAGGTTATCCAATCGTTCCTACGTGGTATTATATTGTTATTGCTGTGGTTGTTATTGTTGGTGTGTTGCAAATTGTGTTGCCCCAATTAACACCAACTACAGCCATTACTAAGCAGACTGTGAACGTTTTGATCATTCTGACAACCCTGATCTGCTTCTTAATGGTTGTTTTATTACTCTTTATCTTTTTAATCGGTAGTAGTCTGTGGCAGTAAAATAAAATAATATGAAAGCATTCGAACAGTACAAATTAAGCAATGGAACACGCGTGATTATTGCGCCGCAGCAGGACACAAAAGCGGTGACGACGCTCGCTTATTTTGCTGTTGGAAGTCGCTATGAGCCGCTGCCGCTCTGGGGTGGATCGCATTTTCTTGAGCACATGATGTTCAAAGGAACGGAGAAGCGCCCAACAACCGAAGATTTATCAAAACAGCTTGATGCGGTTGGTGCGGATTACAATGCGTTTACGAGCAAGGACCATACGGCGTATTACATCAAAATGGATGCACGCCACACGGAGCTTTCGCTCGATTTGCTTTCGGACATGCTCTACAAAAGCAAATTCGATTCAGCGGAGTTTGAGCGCGAGCGCGGCGTGATTGTTGAGGAGCTCAACATGTACGAAGACAATCCTTCGATGAAAGTTGAGGAGGTTTTTGAGGAACACATGTTTGCGGGAAATATGCTCGGCGCGCGTATCGGCGGACCAGTTGAAAATATCAAAGCAATGGTTTTGAAAGATTTGATTGCATACAAAAAAAGATTTTACGCACCAGAACATTTGGTGCTTGTGCTCGCGGGAAAAGTTGGAAAAAATATTCGTCCGCTCATCAAAAAATATTTTGGCGCGGAAAAAGTTCACAACGTGAAGCAG
>CALQYY010000024.1 GCA_943349075.1 Candidatus Magasanikiibacteriota bacterium | reverse complement strand
CCCTGATGCTCAACCGCTCCGAACGGATCCCACAATGTTTTTCCGAATTCCGAATCTGTGACGAAACCTCGCGCAACAAGTGCTTCAAGCGCTGCGCGACTACTTTTTCTTTTTTCTGCAAGTTCCGCCGACATTGCGTCAACATCTTTCCCAAAATAGCTCTGGA
The DNA here is from genome assembly GCA_943349075.1 of Candidatus Magasanikiibacteriota bacterium. Classification (GTDB taxonomy): domain Bacteria; phylum Patescibacteriota; class Patescibacteriia; order Magasanikbacterales; family 2-02-FULL-50-9b; genus 2-02-FULL-50-9b. The sequence continues at coordinate 9,897 of CALQYY010000024.1, read as the reverse complement.
AAAATGGGCGCACATCAAACTTAACGAGCTCCTTTAAAACAAGCTGACGCAGAACATCCGGATTTTTTGCACTGTCCGGATTTTTATTGATTATGTTAGCTTCCATCTCTGGAATATATTTTTTGAAAAAATCAACAACAGCCGCATATCTTCCCGATCCAACACATACACCTCCGATTCCATAAATATTCTTGAACTCGTTTTCAAGAATTGCTTCGGCACCATCTTTTGAAGCGTAAACCCCTCGATAACCATCATGATCGTCAATAAAATCACTCAAATATGTTGCGACTTTATTTGATTCCAAAAATCCGAGTCTTGATAAGTGGTCGCACGTTGCATGTGCTGCACTGAACACATCCTTGTCGTCTTCATCAAGAAAAATCGAAACACCGTTCCATGGGCCGCTTGCATTTAATGAAACATCATTTCCACTTCCGTGCGAAATATCCATGTGAACCGCCGATGGAACATAAGCTCCTTCACGCTTTTGGTCGGGCACAAAAGGAATTGCCGCTGTTCGAATTCCTGCGAGCCTAAAAAATTCAATCGCAGTTTCGCCATCTAAATCGGAAACGAAAAGCGCCTGACGAATATTTTTGTGACCAAACAATTTCTGAACCTCATCAGACTCGAGCAGTCGAAAAAACTCGATATACGATTCCCATGCATGCGGTTGTTTGAAAAACTCTTCAGCTTCTGCGCGCGTGTTAGCATCGCTTTGATTTACAAAAAGATTCTGCGTTTTTCTTGCATCTGAAAAAAGCGCGCTTATTTTCTCAAGAAGCTCTTTGTTTTCATCCGTCTTTGCTATCGCTCCAAGCGCTGTTTCAAATGCACCAAAACCGTTGGCAACTGATCCACCCGCCGCGCTGACCACCACATCAATCGGAAAATTCTGAGATGTTTTTCGAACTTCTTCAACAGCAGTAAGCCACTCTTTCTTTGGTTGGGCTAGCGCGTATTTAGCAAACACACCTTGCTTTGCGCGCTGAAAATAATTTTCAAATAGCGCCTCATATTTCTCTCGGTGTGCAAATTCTTCAGGCGATAAAATATTACCCAGATATTCAGGACTCTGACCCGGTCGCATCGTTCTCGTCTTAACAATATCAACAACAGGAAATTTGTTGAGAGACAACCCAATATTTGTTTTCGAAAATCCTGTTTCTATATCAATCTTCGAAACATCGTCTGGCGAAATCGCAAAAAAATAGCCGTCCGGAAGCACGTACTGTGCATTCTCTCGAATATACGCCACCGGCCGAACCATAAAACGCTCACGAAAATCGCGTGTATCTCCCGAGCTCTCGAAAATATGACCCGGATTATCGAGCGTCAAAACCCCCTCTTTGTTTGACACCAACTTAAATGACAAATCCACCTCACCCGAGAGTCCTTCCGGCGCTCGCAGCTCGCCAAAATCAACGACCAGTTTTTCTAGTCGATCTTTTCCTGGCTTTTGAACTACATAATTTTTGGCATGCATCACACCTTCTTTGTCGACCAAAATCGGAAGCGTAATAATTCCGCCATCGCGCGGAATTGCCTGTGGCCGAAGCGACACCTGCGGCTCCTCATCAATAATTTCTTGTGCAGATTTTACCTCAAGTTCTTGCTTTTCAATATTTGCCGAATCATTGAGCGCCTTAACGAGATTCAGATAGCCTGCCGATTTTTGCTTGCCATCCGTTTCTAATTTTGCTTTCAAATCAAGAATTGCATACGCGTTTACGAGCCGTGCAATGCGCACATCTCGCCCCCCGGCAGTTCCAAGATCTAACACCGTAGGATCTTCAAGTAGATCAAGCTGCGCAACATCACGAATTGCATCTTTGTTATCACGAATAAACTTTGGAGAATTAATAGAAATTGCCCGCTCCAAATTTATAAGTCGTTTTGCCTTCTGATTCTCTAAAATTACTACGAAAATTTCTGTGTATAAATCACCTTTTTTATTTGCCTCAATAATTCCCTCAATAATCTTTTCATCGAGAGAATCTTGTGATTCGGTAAAAAGATTTTCCAAATATGCTCCTATTGCGCCACTATCCGCGTTCTGCGTTTTATCCAAAAAATCAGTTTTAATTTTTTCGTAAATTTTGATGATTCTGTCTGCTCGCTCATGCTCGCTAAACTCGTGCCCGCGTTGTTCTTTGAATTCAGCCATAGAATTTATGCGGCTACGGCAAATCGCTGACCAAAATTATGCGCCTGCTGTTTGAGGTGCGCGACCTCGCTGTCGATGAGACGTCCGACATCCGGGACGTGTGACTGTAAAAACACAGTTTTTTCTTCATCCGTTCCAATTTCCAAAATGCGCAAAAATTCTTCTTGTTGCTGCGGCGCCATGCGATCTAAGATTTTGATCATCACGCGTTTTTCAACAAGTTCGATGAGCCGTCCCATGAGTTCGTTTTTTGTTGCCTGACTTGACGAGCCAAGGCCAAAGAGCGCAAGAATGTTTTGATGAAGGAGCTGTGTCATAAGTTTAGAAGAGAAAAGTCATGATGAGACTGGCCGAAACAAGTTTCATATACCACCCCGCAAGCTGCATGCGCGTTATCGCCGGATGATATTTGATGTACAGATGCTGCGTAACAAGATGTGGCAGCGGAATCAGCACCCACAGAAACGTACCGATCGCGATGCCGTGTGTGAGTGGAGAAGTAAAAATGAGACCCGGTCGCATGATGAAATAAAACAAAACAAACGCGACGCTGTATGTTATCGTCATGAGCAGCGACGTTCGAATAATTTTATTTTCACCCGTTTCCATTGTTCGCCAAATTTCTGGCACGCGCGAAAAGTATTTTTGTGCCCATTTTGAGCCACTAAAAATCCAATCCGAGATTAATGCACTCGCAAAAATAAGAAGTGCAGATCCAAAAATTTTTACAACAAGCAAAGTCCACATAGCGGACTAATTATAGCACAACATGACCCAGGTGTGATAGGATTTATCAAACGAACAATCTATGGAAACAAGCTTCGTATTAAACACACTTGAAGATACCGAGGAGCTCGCTGAAAAACTCGCACGCGAAATTGTTGGCGGGCAAATTTTGGCGCTGTCCGGCCCTGTTGGCGCTGGCAAAACAACTTTCGCAAAACTTTTCGCCGCAGCGCTCGGCATTGAAAAACCTGTTTTGTCGCCGACTTACACGTTGCTTCAACCCTACACCCTTCCAAAACCAATGCGTGGCATCAAAAATTTTATACACATCGACGCCTATCGACTCGAATCCCCCGAAGAGCTAACCGCAATTGGCTTCGCAGATTTTTTGAATGATCCAGAAACGGTGATTTTAATTGAGTGGGCGGAAAATACGGGAAATTTGCTTGACGGACAGTCAGTTATTAGAATGAACTTATCAGTCGACGGCGATCTGAGGATTTGTAATTTAAACTAAAAAAGCCACTACCGATTCCCCCGTAAGGGTTTCAGCAGTGGCCCATTCAACCGAACAGCGCCTTGATCTGGTCGGGTTTCCAACCATTCCATTCGCGCAGTTGTTGAAGTGACTTATTTCTGATTTGACGAATTCTTTCACGCGAACGACGATAGACCTCACCAACTTCCTCAAGTGTCATATCTTCATCGCCACCGAATCCAAACAATAGCCAAAGAATTTGCTGTGAACGGTCTGATAATCCGATCGCCCTGCTTGCCTCCTCAAGCGCCTCTCCTAAATCGCCGAGGAACATTCCCTCGTTAATGTGCGTTTCGGTATCGCTCGTGCCCTCGGCTTGGGCGATGTCGTACATGTCGCCAACGCCACCCAGTTCCACATTCGGACGACTATCGAGCCGGTGTAGAGTCTGAATAGCTTCAAGGCCACTTACAACCTCCCGAAACGCCTCGTAGTCCAGAACTTTGAAACCAAATTCTGCGCACACCGCAGTACATACCTCGTCTTCCGTAGCGCCTTCAGGAAGCTTTTTCAGCACCTTACGAAGTCGTGACACCTTGCGGCTTAGGTGGACAGGAACGCGAATGATCCCGGAATCAGTCACGAATCGCCGAACACGATGCCGGATCCACCAAATCGCGTACGTGAAGAACTCGTTGCCTGTGCGCGGATCAAACTCCTCAGCTGCGCGGAGCACCCCAAGACCGCCTTCGCTTATCAAGTCTTCAAAACTGACACTGTAGTCACAGACCCGACCCGCACCTTTCAAATAGTCAATGTACGTGCCAGCGATAGACCTGACCCCCGGCTCATTGATCATCATGAGCATCTGCCGAGCAAGCGCACGCATCACCGGATCGCGCGAGAGCAGAAGGTTGAGGTAAGGGCGATTCTCCTCCCTGAAATTGCGGGCGCCTGGCTTTTGGGTTTTGAGCAACTCTCGATGCTCGCGACCAACCAAGCGACGAACTTCTGCCTTTTGACTCGGCATAAGCTCGCTCGGAGACCTCCGCTTCAAACCAAGTCTCTTGAGTAATTTTCGAAGCACTGTAACCTGCTCTGGCGAAAATTCCGTAGCGACAAGAGACTCGGCGCTTAGATCGTACAGATCTCTGATTGTGACGACCTTTTCAATTTCGCATACCGCCATAACCTCATCAGAGAGGCCGAATTCATCAATCTTTCGAACGAGAATTCGCTCCAACTCTTCAGGTGTTTTGGGGTAAATTGCGATTGCGTAGCGAACCATGACTACCTCCAAATTTTTTCGCTAAGCCCTATAGCTCCAGCGACTGCTATTTAGCCAGAAAAACGCACAAAAGTCAAGTTTAAGCGGTTGCAAAATAAAAACCCCACCACCTACATCCATTGGACGCAAGCGAAGGGGTTCGGGGGGGTTGTTGCAGCGCAATTACCGCTGCTGACCGTTCAACATTTGCCTGACCTGTTCGCGAACGTTCTGCGACAGACCATTGAGTTGCTGAACGAACTTCTGTGCCTGGATCTGCTCAATGGATTGGAGCTCTGCCTTCAGCGCCTCATCGCGTTCCGACATCACAACCGCCAACTGTGCGACCCGGCTTTCTGCATCTACCAACGCTTCAGTCGCAACACGAGCCTGTTCTTGCGCTTCCAGAACTAGCTTCTGCGCCGCGCTGTGCTCCGCAACTGCTTCGGCATGCTGCGCGCGCAACTGATCGAGATACGATGGCTGCGCGGCTGCCACGAACTCGGCGAACTCAGCCGCCTTGATCAACGGCGGCAATACTTCGAAAATGGCGTCAGGAACTTCTTCGTCTGCGACCACCACTTCTTGCGGCGAAGGTGCGAGTGCTGGCGCCGTCGCGACCGACGAGACTTCCTCTGGAGGCATTCCGAAGAACGCGCGCAGCTTGGGAACGTTCCACTTGTAGCAACTGCTCCCAGCAAAGCAGTGCTCGATCAGCCCCTTCTCGTGAGACTGTCGCGCAAGCCATGCGTTCACAGCATTCGGCGTCATGGCCACAGGACTCGTCCCCATGATCGCCTGTCGCCACACCATCTCAGGGACTGGATCATGGTCGCCGATTTTCTGGTAAATCTGCGTGAGACGCAGCATGAGGCGGCGCCGCTGATGATGATCATCCTCTCTTGGTTGCGGAAGATCGAGCAGTACCACTGCTACGCATCCGTGATCATTGTCCATCTTGTGATCCTCAAGCTCACAGTGAGCCGTTACGATTTTGGCAGCATCCTCGTCAGAGCATTTCTGTGAGGCTTCGCCTTCCGCCGCAGGATTTTGCCAATCCTCCGGAATCGGCTTCAGGTACATCCACACAGCTCCATCCGCAAGAAAGTCACCCTTTCTTGCGTCCAACCACTGAATCAGCGCATTCGCATGCGTGAACGGCAGGTGGACAGCACGGCTCGTCCGTTTCACCGCAAAGTATGCGGCAATTTCAGACCGTCCGATGAGAAGCGTGCCGCTGTCGCCAAACGCAAGGTAGAGCTGCTTGAGCTCATCCGAAACGTTTTGCAACTCTGAGACGTTGCCGCGCTCCTCAAGAGCATTTTTTGAGAACCGCCACTTGTTTGCGCATTGTGGAACGGTCTCAATAACACCCCTCATCATTGCCTCAGAGATGAAGCCTCCTGAGTTATAAGCCCTCGGTCGAAGATAGTGTTCGACATCTTGACCATCAAAACCCGTTGAGGCCTTGGGTCCAAGATAACTCAGAACACCCACAACCATACCATTGAACCTCTGACGCCGCTGCGCTTTGTTTAGTTTAGCCATTGACTCCTCTTCAATGAGAAAGGTTAAAACGTGGCCGTCTGAATAATTTATTCAGCATTTCGCTATGCTATCGCATTTTTTATAAAATGTCAAGGAGCCTGCTGTAATACAAAAAAGCGCGCCATTGGCGCGCTTTTTAAATCTTACTAATTACTTCGAATTCTTCTTACGATCGTTTGCATTCAAGAACTGCTTGCGAATACGAATTTCACTTGGCACGATTTCTACCCATTCGTCGTCACCGATATATTCGATTGACTCTTCGAGTGTCAAAACGCGATGTGGTTCGAGCTTAACTGCCATATCCGCACCAGATGAGCGCATGTTCGAAAGCTTCTTTTCCTTACAAACATTAACCTCGAGATCGTCATCCTTTGCGTTCTGACCAACAATCTGGCCCGCGTACACTTCCTGAGCAGGACCAACAAAGAGCTGACCGCGCTCACCTGCGGTTTCGAGCGCGTAACCGGTTGTTGTACCAGTTTCGTATGCGATAAGTGAACCATGGTTGCTTGTTGAAAGATTTGGAACCCATGGAATGAAGCCGCTAAACAATGTGTTCAACACACCTGTTCCTTTGGTATCTGTCATGAATTCGTTGCGGTATCCGATGAGGCCACGAGTTGGAATCACGAAGTGGAGATTTGCCTGGCCTTCGTGTACTGCGTAGTTCTTCATTTCACCACGGCGCTTTCCGAGTTTTTCAATAACAGTTCCCGCATATGCTTCTGGAACTTCAACGAACACATCTTCTGACGGTTCCATTTCAACACCATTTTCCATGTGAGTAACTACCTGAGGGCGAGTAACCTGAAGCTCAAAGTTTTCGCGGCGCATCTTTTCAATCAAAATCGCGAGGTGCAATTCACCACGACCTGATACAACAAAGTTATCAGCTCCCTCACCTGGGTCAACGCGAAGCGCAACGTCAGTTTCGAGCTCTTTGTCGAGACGTTCGCGGAGCAAACGTGATGTGTTCTTTGTTCCCTTTTCCTTACCGTTAAATGGTGAATCATTCACGCGGAACGTCATCTTAACAGTTGGCTGCTCAATCACGAGCAAATCAAGCGCAACTGGGTTCGTTGCATCTGCGATGGTGTCTCCGATTGAAACATCCGCAACACCTGCAAGCAAAATAATGTCACCTGCCTGTGCGTGCTCGATTTCTGCTGTATCGAGACCTTCAAACGCCATAAGCGCAGTAACTTTCTGCTTTGTTTGAACGCCGTCGCGGTTGATGTGGACGATTGTGTCGCCCTTTTTCACGCGACCATTGAAAATACGGCCGATTCCGAGCTTACCTTTATAGTTGTCCATGCGAAGTGAAACCACGAGCATCTGAAGTGGTGATTCAACATCCGCTTTAGGCGCTGGAATGTTCTTGATAACGGTGTCAAAAATTGGAGTGATATCAGTCATTGCTTCAAGATTGTCCTCGTAGCCAGCCTTACCAGCAATTGCTGCTGCGTAAATTACTGGGAAATCAAGCTGTTCGTCTGTTGCACCGAGCGCTGCAAACAAATCGAATGTTGTGTTGAGCACGAACTCACAGCGAGCATCCTTCTTATCAATTTTGTTGATAACAACGATAACGCGAAGACCGAGTGCGAGCGCTTTCTTAAGCACAAACTTTGTCTGAGGCATTGGACCTTCTTTTGCATCAACGAGCAAAAGCGCACCGTCAGCCATCTTCAAAACGCGCTCAACTTCACCGCCAAAGTCAGCGTGTCCTGGAGTGTCGATAATGTTAATTTTAGTGTCACCGTAGTGCACCGACGCATTTTTCGAGAAAATTGTAATTCCACGCTCGCGTTCGAGATCGTTTGAATCCATCACACGCTCTTCAGGGCGGTCGTGACCAATTTTTGTTTTTGTAAGCTTCAGCAAAGAATCCACAAGTGTGGTTTTGCCGTGGTCAACGTGAGCGATGATAGCGATATTGCGGATTTCCATAGCGAGTATATAAAACGGCCCCAAATGGGCCCATAATTGAGCGGTTTTTTGATGTCGGAAGTTTAGCAGGATTTTTAAAATAAATCAAGTTTTGAGGGTCGATCGGGGTTGCGCTTGAAATATTGCTGGGATGCTGATACTATAAGGCACGTTAGAATGTTATAAGAGCACTACCTGTTCGCTTCGCGAACAGTAGCGCCTGCGCTTGGAGCAAATCTCTGCGCAAACACCTCTTGGCACTAGCTTTCCGCTTTGCGGAAAGGCGCGCCTGCGTTCGGATTAATCGTCCGAGCTAGCTCGGCCGTTAATCCTCTCTTGGCGCTATCGTCTATCGGTTAGGACACTAGATTCTCAATCTGGGAAGACGGGTTCGATTCCCGTTAGCGCTATATAAAAATTCCTCCCTTGTGGAGGAGTTTTTATATAGCATTACGAGAACGGGAATCGAAGGGAACAAAGGAAATGCCTGTGGCAGTTCCGACTTCCCCGGTCCGAGCGGCCACACGCCGCGAGGAGATTCCCGTTAGCGCTATATAAAAACACTCAGCTTTTGCTGAGTGTTTTTATATTTGCTGCGCTAACGGGAATCGAACGAGCACAAAGGAATTACGGGGGCAATTCCGACTGCTCCGGACCATGAGCAAAACGAATGGCGATTCCCGTCTGCGCAGCGCCCCGGAACCGCGAGTCTGAGCGAACGGGCGATCCCCGTTACCCTTGAAATTAAAAACCACCTCATCACTCAGTTTAATTTCCTGTTGGAAATACACTAAATGCCTATCGGTGGCCGTCCCTCGTCAAATTTTTTGCCGCACCCAAAAGAGGACTGCTTTTGGTATAGACCAGCTAACCATATGCCGAAGACATGTGCTGTGTCCTGATGCGAGAGTGTTCGTGCGCTTTCATCGCGCCTTCCTCCTTTGCCTGGTTATTACAGGCTCTTCTGCAAACCGCAGACTTTTACTCAAGCGTTATCTGAAACGGCCGATCAGTGCACGCGGCTACTTCGCTGAGATATTTCAGAAACACTTCCGTTGGTTGTGGGTCGTCCGACTCGTAGTATCGTAGATACCAGCTCACAAACGCTGCTATCGCAAAGGTGTTATCACCCGCGATCGCGATTTTCATCCGATGCAGCTTGAAGTTCTTCTGAGACTCCCTGCTCACCAGCTCAATCTCGTCGCCGTTGGAAAGAGAGAAGATCTCGCACCGTTTCCAAACGCCTGGACAAACACGCTCTAGGCATCCCTTCTTAAAGAGCCAGAACACATGATCACCTGGCGCAACGACGTAGTACTCGTCGTTTACATTCTTCAGGCCAAGAGACGCGACGAGGGTTACGTATGATGCGAAAAACAAAACGTAACTGGTCGCTACCCCATCACATGGACCCCAGAACAGCCAGCTCAACCAGGCAATGACGAAAATGCCACTAGCGATCCCAAGCGCCAGCGCGTAATTCCACCACTTCGTCCGCGTAACCTGATGAGCTAGCGGCAAGCCACTGAACCCAACCATCTGCTTCTTGCTCATCGTAAACCCCTGCTAGTCCGTACAGTCATCATGTGAATATTTCAGCTCATTACCGAAAATTCTCACGTGATGTAACTGACGAACCAATAAAAAAGTTCAACGCGAAACCATTTTATTGAATCACCAGCTTTTAAAACATGCACAAAGGAACGAGAAATCATCCCATAATATGTGAGTTTTGTCAAGCTCATCGCCCAGTCGCCGAGCTCACAACTGAACGCG
>CALQYY010000023.1 GCA_943349075.1 Candidatus Magasanikiibacteriota bacterium | reverse complement strand
TGCGCGCGTAACAAGCGCGATTACCGCAATTCCAAGCGCAGTCGAAATCCCCTTACCGACAATTTGAATGACTGAGTTTTTTGCAACCAATCGAGATGATGACATGTTCCAGAGTATAGATTAAAAAAAAAGAACCGTCGACCCAGACCAGCAACCTTTGCTGGCCCGAGCCGACGACTGCGTGCACTTGGCGACGCTACTTAAGGTTGGTGAAACCCATCGAAACCATGGCCTTGCTCCCTTGCGCATTCGCTTCGCACAAGAGCTGAACGCATCCGTTCAAGACCACACTGTCAACCGTCCGATCGGTCGGCACGCGTTGCTCCACATAACGCCGGTGAGCATAGACGCTTTCCCCGCTCACCGCCATGGTGTTCCTGCGATCCCCGCGGGATGGCCCGCTTCTCTGTGGATTCTCCAGAGTCATGTTAAAAGTCCTTGTCTTTTTGTTGTTGTGTCCTCCTGACCGCTCGATCAGTTAGACAATGAGAAGAGTCTCATATTTTAGAAAAATTGTCAATACAAAAAACACACCCCGAAGAGTGTGTTTTTTGTTGCTTCGAGCGCTAAAATTAGCGATCGTCGCGGCGTCCACCGCCGAAGCTGCGACCTGCGCCACCTTCTGGCTTAGGGCGAGCTTCTGTAACAGTGAGGGCGCGGCCGTCCATGTCGCGACCATTGAACATTGAAATAGCTTTTTCAGCTTCATCCAATGAGCTCATCTCAACAAATCCGAAGCCTTTTGATCGGCCTGAGAATTTATCCATGATGATAGTTGCAGACATAACATTACCAGCACCACTGAACATTTCCTTAAGATCTGCGTCAGTTGTGCGGTATGGCAAGTTACCTACGTACAATTTCTTTGATTCCATATTTGTCTCGTGCGAATGGGGTCCTTTCAGATCCTTCTACACAATGTGTTGTTATGAACACAGTGTTTCGACCTCATCACACGTTCTACTTTTTTAAAAATAGGCGTTTGCGATGCTTAAACGACTGCGTGAACTGTCGAACAAGTCACGCGAACGCTTCTTGTACAACATACACATTATTGCATATTCGAGCGATTTTGTCAATCCAAACTTCAGGGCTAATCTTGGGGATATTTTGAGGATAGACCTAAAATATTCCGCCCTTCAGCGACCAAAGCACTAGAACGAGACCTGCTTCAATTCCTCACCAAGTTTATATTCCAATGAGTTTTCTGATAACCATTTCACAAACGTAACATCTTTTGTTCGTGCGTCTGCTGAAATTGAATCGCTAATGCTCGCTTTTTTAACAAATGTTTGAACATCGCTCACACTAAGTGCGCACTTTCCTTCAAAACATCCGCTTTTATACACAAAATTTGTGCTCTTTGGCGAAAATCCAATAAATTCATTTCCTAGATAGTAGCCGCCAACCAGCGTGATCGATCCCGTTACACGAGAAAAAACTCCAATCACCTTATCTGGCGTCAATGTGTCGCTCTCGATTGCAAAACCAATTTTTGCATTATCTGGAGATAAAACAATATACGCAAACCGAGTACTCTTCAAAAAATCCGTCTTATTCTCACAAAACGCTTTTCGATCGGGGACACTTGTTATATTATCGCCGTCGCACAACTGACTGCTAGTTTTGAACCAGTTAAAGATAATTGCATCGTCAACCGATAGAATGACTCGTTTATCGACCATCACAAATTTTTTATCTGCCGACAATACAGGAGCGCTCCCGGAAGTACTTCGACTCGCCTTTGCTAAGGTTGTTCCGCTCATGTCAAACACGAAGTAGCCGGCCGCTATAATCAAAATCAGGCTCATCGATGCTATAACAACGTTTTTTGCGCTTAACTGCAGGGTTTTCATATACATGAGGTATACTCCCTTTCTTAAAAAGGGGCAAATAAAGAAAATCCCTACACAAGGTAGAGATTTTCTTTTTGGCGGAGAGGAGAGGATTCTTCCTCGCGGCGTGAGGCCGCTTCGGACGGGGTAGTCGAAACTGCCCCCAGCAGTTTCTTTGTACCCTTCGAATCCTCTCAACTACTCTCCTTCAAATAAAAAAACCGACACGGGGTCGGTATTTTTATTTGGCGGAGAGGAGAGGATTCGAACCTCCGATGAGCTTTCACCCATACCGCTTTTCGAGAGCGGCGCCTTCAACCACTCGGCCACCTCTCCCCGCTTCGCCAGTATGTTAACAGTCAAATCACCAATTGTCCAGATTATCGAACGTACAACTTAATCGTCCGCTCAGGATACTCGTCTGCGCGACGCAATCGCAAATAGAGAGTGTCGTCGCTATAAGAAGCCTCCAAATATCGAACATCGCTCGAAACTGGTGCTGGAATTTTGAAATCACCTTTGAGTTTGCTCCCACTTTGCGGGTAGATTGCAAATGGAAGCCCACGAACATCTGCGGCGTAACGACCGTAAATATAAACTCGTTCACCACTAACTTCGACTAAAAATGAGCGGGGGTCGACGCTCGGCAATTGAAATTCCATCGTAACAAAATCTGGCTTTGTTGTAATGCGGGGTCTGACTAATGGCATATGCAATATTGTATCACAAAATTATGTTACAATGATAAGTATGAAATCCGATGCTTCGCAGCCGAAATGGCGCTCTCTGACAATTGAAAAAACACTTGCAACGCTCGACACGGACCCGGCTCACGGCATTCCCGATGCTCGAGTTATTGAACGTCGCACAACCTACGGAGCAAACATAATTCCCGATCCTCCAAGCATGTCGGTGATCGGATTATGGCTCAGACAATTCAAAAGCCCGCTGATTGGGGTTCTTTTATTTGCCGCAGCAGTGCTGCTTATTCTTGAGCACACGTCAGATGCAACTGTCATTTTCATCGTTATTGCCATCAACAGTGTCATTGGCGTTTTCCATGAATACCGCGCACAACAAACAGTTCGCGCGCTGCGAAACCTAACACCGCAAAATACGGTTGTTCGTCGGGGCGGCATCACAAAAACAATTCCTGCTTCTGAAATTGTTCGTGGCGACATTTTGATTCTAACTGAAGGTGATCGAATCGTTGCAGACGCTCGACTGCTCGAATCAAACTATTTACGCATCAACGAATCGCTTCTAACTGGCGAATCATTACCAATCGCCAAAGATGCTCATGCAAATATCTCGACTCACGATTCGTTGTCTGCACCAACTCTCGTCTTTGCGGGAACATCCATCACACATGGAACCGCAACTGCCGTTGTTTACGCAATTGGAACCGAAACAAAACTGGGAATGATTTCGGGAAAGGTGCGCGAATCTCGAACACCAATTCCACTTGAGACTGATATTGCGATGCTCTCAAAAATTGTGCTCGGCGTTATTGCCGGACTTTTGATCATTGTTGTGGGACTCGGTCTACGCACAGCGCAACCACTATCTGAAATTCTTTTTACCGCAGTTGCTCTTGCTGTTTCAGCAATTCCCGAAGGGCTTCCTGTTGTGCTGACAATTGTTTTGTCAGCAGGTATGTGGCGCATGGCAAAACGAAATGTTCTTGTAAAAAAACTTTTTGCAGTTGAAGCGCTTGGACAAACAAAAATACTTGCAGTCGACAAAACAGGAACAATCACACTGAATCAAATGATGGTCGTCGCGATTTGGACGCCTGATGGCTCGGTTAAAATATCGGGCGAAGGCTATTCTCCGACAGGAACTTTTTTGATGAATGAGCAAAAAGTAGCACCAGAAGAAATTCCATTTATCACTGAGATCGCAAAAAAAGTTGAGTCACTCACAACTCACGTAAAGATATTGCGACACGCGAGTGATGATTATTTTGTTTCCGGAGACCCGACAGATGCAGCCCTTGCAGTACTGTCTAAAAAATCAGGATTAACATCGTCGCTCACAATTAAACAATCTTTTTTATTTGATTACGACAAAAAATATTCGGGGGTTGAAACAGTTGTTTCACCAAGCGAAAGTTTGTACACAATTTCAGGCGCACCTGAAACCATTCTGCTTGCCTGCTCGTTTATTCGTATAAATGGAAAAAGCGTTCCAATTAGTTCAACGGAGCGTGGAATGCTTGCAGCGCAGCTTGAAACAATGGCCGAAAAGGGATTGCGCGTTGTTGCAATTGCAAGCAAACACGCTGCCGCATCGAGCGAAAATTTGAGCAAATCTGTTCGAGAATATACATTTGATGCCTTTATTGGAATTGCTGACGCGATTCGACCTGAAGCGTATTCAATGGTGCGTCGAGCAAAAAGCGCTGGCCTCAAAACGGTCATGATAACAGGAGACCTTCCAACAACCGCACGAACAATCGGACAGTCAGTTGGGATTTTTGAAAAAGGCGATCATATTATTACAGGGAGAGAACTTCACGAAATCCCCGATGCTGAGCTGCGCGCAATTCTTCCACGCGTTTCAATTTTTGCGCGCGTAACACCTGACGATAAACTTCGCATAATCGAACTCTATCAAAAAGCGCACATGACCATTGCGATGACAGGTGACGGCGTTAACGATGCACCATCGCTTGTTAAAGCTGATCTCGGTATTGCTATGGGGCGCTCGGGAACTGATGTTGCACGCCAAGCGTCTGATATTTTGCTGCTCAACGACAATCTTGAATCCATCAACGCTGCAATTGACGAAGGTCGCGCAATGTATCAAACGCTTCGAAAAGTTTTGGTATATTTATTTGCAACGAACTTTGGTGAAATTTGTATCATTGCAACAGTGCTTGCGTTTCAATCTACAATTCCGATCAACGCAATTCAAATTATTTGGTTAAATTTAGTGACCGATAGTTTTTTTGCAATCGCGCTTGCGCTTGAACCAAAAGACCCGAGCGATGCAATTCCAAAATTGAAGCGCACAAAATATATTTTGCACAAATCCGATTTTACAGGAATTCTCATCACGGGTGTTGTCATGACAATCGGCACAATGTTCATGTTTCTCAGATACGAAAACGAGTCACTCGCCTTTCGCCAGACTGCGGTGCTCATCACCATGGCCCTATTTCAGTGGGTTCATGCCTGGGTAATCCGAACAGATCGTCGTTCGTTTTTTCAGACATCGTTACTTAAAAACCCCTATCTTATCGGGGCAACAATCATTGTTATTGTTTTGCAGATATCAGCCGTAACAATGCCGACACTACAAACAATTTTGCGCACAGTGGCAGTTCCAACCCATGTCTGGCTCGAAGCTTTCGGTATTGCACTTTCTCTGCTTCTTGTTGAAGAAGTTCGAAAATTTTATCGCCGATCAAAACACTAAACCATCAAAAAACTCTTTATCTTTTTTGTGGGTTAACAGTTCAGAAACTTTTTCGCGCGAAACCCACACGGCTTCTGGATGAACATCAGAATCTGTTGGTGCCAGTTCCATTTGTGGCGTTGTATACAAAAACATGTGAATCGTTTTGAGCTCACTTGGATCGTCTCCTCCGTCGAGCGATGTGCGATATCGGTCGTACGATCCTAAGTCGCGAACAAAAACTAAATCATTCACCCCCGTCTCTTCCCAAATTTCGCGGACCGATGCCTCACGCGCTGACTCGCCGTCTTCGATATGACCCTTTGGCAACGACCATGATGTATTGCTTCGATTTGTAATCAAAACCTCGCCGCGCGAATTCAATACTACGCCTCCCGCAACTTGTGTATGTTTCATAAAAAAATAGCCTATAGTAGTTCCCTCATTCTACTATAGGCGTTAGGCTCTGGACAACCGTTTGAACTCCTCAAGCAAAAATTCAATCACGAAACGGTATTCGTCGGTCCGTTTCATGTTGCCGAGTAGTACGATGGCCAGTGGCACAAAGTATTCGCGTGTTGTCTGCTTCGTACGCTCACGTTTCTTTGCGCTAATGTGATCTTCACTAATGTCGCCGAGATTGTCCCAGCGGTCGAGCATCTTCACAACTTGAACGCGAAATGATGCTCTGCGCAAAACCCTGATGTAATTTGACTCCGCATGACCAACCGGCTCGTGCACTGGGTTTGCAAACCGCTTTGAGAGCGTGAGCAAATCGACTACAATATCGGCTCCGAGCGTCTCACGAATCTTCATAACATCGTCGATGGATAAGTGTCGCGAATCCTCAAAAATGTCATGGAGCAACGCCTCCACAATGAACTCGACTGGAAATCGAAACTCGATTGCGGATAAGGCTGTACGCTCGGGATGGCGAATATACGGATCGCCGCTGTGCCGCGGCTCTTGCCCTTTATGAGCATGAACAGCCATCGCATGGGCAAATTCAATTTTCACCAGATCAATACCACGAAAATGCTTGCGCGCCACAACGAGAAAGTCGTGATCGCGCTCAGGCCGAATGGGCTTTCGCATGACCGGACCTTTCGCGAAATAATCGCGTCCTAGCCTCACCCTAGCATGAAACTGGTATACTGACAATATGAGAATCTCCGTCATTGTTCCAACAATTGGACGCGCCTCGCTCGCGCGCACACTTGAAAGTCTGCTAAACCAAACGTGTTCTGCAGACGAAATTATTGTTGAACAAGATTTTGATCAAGCTGGGCCTGCTATAACTCGCAATAACGGGGCGCGACGCGCACACGGTGACGTTCTTTTGTTTGTCGATGATGACTGTGTTGCGGCGCCAAACTGGATCGAACGTATGCGTGCGGCGTTTGAAAACCCTGCGGTCATCGCGGCTTCCGGAGCAGTTTTGTATCGAGGAAATGTCGAAGATGTTCGAGAACGCGCAGTTCAAAATCCAGACGCTCTTTGGTTTATGGGTGCTAATTGTGGAGTTCGGAGAAACACTTTTTGGAAACTCGGAGGCTTTCCTGAAAAATATTTGGTCTACGAAGACAAAGCTCTCGCGCTTGCATGCTGGGAGCGCGGATACCTCGTCGCACGCGTTCCACTTGCACACGTGTATCACGAACCATCATTTTGGAACCCGTCGATGGCAAAAAAGTTTTCAAACAATCTTGCATGGTGGGTCGATTTGGCGCGCGATTATGATATTTGGGCAGACAAAAATAACCCTCCACCAATTTGGGGCGGTATTGTTTTAATGCCGCGCGACTTTGGAGCATTCTTCAAACACCTTTTCAATTTCACCGACGAATTTCATCGACTCCGCGCGCGCCTATTATTCAATCAACGAATCAATCTCTGGAGACGTGCGATAAAAAACAGAAAACTACTTATATGAACAAAAAACTCTCTCACTTTGATGAAGCGATCGGCTGGACAGGTGTAATCTCGCTGATGGGTGCATACATGCTCAGCAGCTTTGGATTTCTCTCAGTACAATCATACCCCTACCAATTACTCAACATTTTCGGTGCGCTATTTATCATTTATATTTCCTACAAAAAACAGGTTTATCAATCGGTTATATTAAATTTGATGTGGTTTATCATCGGAATTATTGCGTTTATACAAATAATTTTATAAATATGCAACGTTGACTAAACACCTAAAAATTGATACTCTAGTGTCGCGCTCGACCTGGTAGCACAATGGATAGTGCAGTAGCCTTCTAAGCTATTGATAGTGGTTCGATTCCACTCCGGGTCAATATAAAAACCTTCTCGTAAGAGAAGGTTTTTATATTGACTTACAAGTTGGTGAAATCGAAGGGTGCAGAGAAATGCACCCATGTGCATTTCGAACACCCCGGTCACGAGCGTCCACAGCGAGCGACGATTCCCCTCTTATTGCATTCTCAAATTCCGACGCGTCACAAAATTCATCAGCGCAAAAAACAACGCACTAATCGCGCACACAACTATTGCCGATACCATCACCGAGCCATCACTATATCCTGTTGCTGCGTAGCGAATGATATTTACATTGTGATGAATCGGGTTAAACTGACTGACGATATTCCACGGAGCCGGCAACGTTGCAATCGGGTAAAAAACACCCGCGAGAAAAATCATCGGCTGCATAATGAACGTCGTGAGAATCGTTAGCGATTCAAAACTTTTCGCCCAAAATCCAAACGCAACACCGAGCATACCAAATTCAATGCCCGTGATCGCAACACCTGCAAGCAAGGGCAAGGGGTGTGCAATTGTATGAAGCGGGATGAACCAAACGGTCGCGAGTACCGCAATTCCAAGCGTAATGAAACCGCGCGTGAGGCCCGCAAGCGCATATGCAATTCCGATTTTCCAATTACGAATTGGCACGAGTTGCAAATCGATAATGCTTCCGACATTTTTTGCAATGATGAGCGCGAACGAAGGGTTCGAAAAACTGCTGTTGATCAGCATCATCGACAACAAACCGATATAGACAAACGCGAGATACGAAA
Organism: Candidatus Magasanikiibacteriota bacterium; assembly: GCA_943349075.1. Classification (GTDB taxonomy): domain Bacteria; phylum Patescibacteriota; class Patescibacteriia; order Magasanikbacterales; family 2-02-FULL-50-9b; genus 2-02-FULL-50-9b. The sequence goes on along the minus strand of CALQYY010000023.1, from coordinate 2,123 downwards.
TTCCATCAACCATTCGATCGCCCGCAACAACGCCGAAGACTCCGAGATACAACGCCACATTTACAAGTGGGCTAAAAACCGTGTCGAGCATTATTTTTTGGAATCGTTTAACTTCGCGCGCATACAGCGCCCACATTCCCGTCATCATACGTTTGAATTGTTAGTCAGCTTCAAGAAAATCTGCTCGAGCGATGCTGATTCTGAGCGGATTGTTTTAATGTTGCCCTTATAATGTGTGGTGAGCGCCGTCATATCGCGTCCAAGATCAGTCATCGGAAATTCATAGTCCGATCCTACCTCTGTTACACCATCCAAATGTGGAACACACCGATCGAAAAGCTCAAAATGAATCGCATTTTTCGAAAACTCTTGCTGAATATCTTTGAGCTTTCCATTTTTGATAACGCGACCATGGTCGATGAGTGTAATCGACTCGCAAAGCTGCTCCGCTTCTTCGAGATAATGCGTGGTAAACAAAATCGTTGTTCCCTCTGCATTAAGACGACGAACGAGCGCCCAAATTTTTTGGCGCAGCGACACATCAACTCCCGCAGTCGGCTCATCCAAAATCAAAAACTTCGGCTTATGCAAAATGGCTTTTGCAATCATCAGCCGGCGCTTCATACCGCCCGACAAATTTCGCGCACGGTCCTTAAGTTTGTCGATCAAATCAAGTTCGGTGAGCACCTCACGAATGCGCGCACCACGCTCGTGTTCCGGCACACCGTACATTCCCGCAAAGTAATACAAAACTTCTTCAACAGTGAACGCCATTTCAACAACAATTTCCTGTGGAACAACACCGAGCATCTGTTTTACTTCTGTTGGGTGCTCCGTAACACTCGCGCCGTCAACAAGAATCGTTCCTGCGTCTGGGCGCTGCATCGCGCAGATCATGCTGATGAGCGTCGACTTACCTGCGCCGTTTGGACCAAGTAAACCGTGGATCTTGCCCTGCTCAATGGTGAACGAAACGTCGTTAACAGCAATAAATGGATCTTTTTTGGGCGTCTCGAACTTCTTGGTTACATTGGTGATTTCGAGTGAGTGCATGTGAAAATGGTTAGATAGAAAACTATACGAGATATGCCAGATTCGCGCAAGATTTGAGGGATTATTTGCTAAAATTGGGGCGCGCGCTTAAACTCTTGATTTTTTTATGCTAAGCTGATAGTATATTCGTCACATAGACCAACTATGGTGGCCATAGTGAAATGGTTATCACGCGAGTTTGTGGTACTCGCAGTACGGGTTCAATTCCCGTTGGCCACCCCATGCTTGACGCTCCCCTAACGGGGGGCGTTTTGCGATTAAATTAAATGGTACTCTTAGCGTAAAAATCGGCATTCGGTCTTTCAATAACGAGTTCGATAGTAAAAATCGCAACAATTCCTGTTTTTCTTCTGGCGTTGCCATTTCATACAGTTTTTCGGCGTTATTTGCGAGTTCTAAAATTTTTAGGCCGAATTCGTAGTAATTGATGTTCGCGCGTTCGTAATTTGCAGTTTCAGCGGTCAATTTTTCAACCCGTTCGGTGTACTCCTTAAATTTTTTGTCGTAAAAATCCTGCGTGATGCGACCGTCAATTTTGTCTTCGTAAATTTTATCAAGGCGAGCATTCAACATTGCCTTTTCCTGCAACATGCCTTCGTAACCTTTGCCGTGCCATTCACGTTTTTCTTCTAGCGACTTCTTCAATGCGGCCTTTAGATACGCATTTCCTGCTTCGCTCGTTTGAACGCTATGTACGAGCTTTTGCACTTCACTGTGCAACACCTCCTCATTTGCCGCTGGCTGCGTGCAATTCGTCTCGTAGTGGGTGCAGGTATACTTCGGATACTTACCTTTTGCCAAATATGCCGTTACATTGCGGCCACAAACGGCGCACTTAAAAATCCCCTTAAACGCAAACGGAATTGTGTTTTGCTGCTTCACCTTGCCGACGTTACGCCCTGCCGCAATGTCCTGTGCCTTTTGCCATTCGTTTTGATTTACAAAAAGTTCGTGCGTGCCATTGTGGCGTTTCTTGCCCCACACAAAGCTGCCCATGTAAAACATATCCTTCAAGACTTTTGAAAGCGTTGTTTTGTTGAGCTTGCGGTCGTACGGCATGAATTTGGTAA
>CALQYY010000022.1 GCA_943349075.1 Candidatus Magasanikiibacteriota bacterium | reverse complement strand
CCGCCGCCGCACACAATAACAAAACTGAGTCCTTTTTTGGACTCAGCGGAAATGATCGAACGGAATTTTTTGAGAAACGCAACGTGGACGCCTGTTCCATTGATAATCATGGACCCGCCGAGCGAAATAACAATTGTCTCGCGTTTTTTAATCATACGTTAAATTTTTTCTTCATTTCGACAACACGCTGCTCAACACCCTGCAAATATGACTGCAAATCTTCCGCCAACTTCAAACCGCGCTCGAATTTTCCGAGTGCGTCTTCGATCGAGACATCGCCTTTCTCAAACCACTTCGTGATTTCTTCGAGTTCGGCGAATTGCTGTGAGAACGAATCTTCTTTTTTCATAAATCGGTATGTATAGTTACCTCCCCATCAAAATACACTTGGGTCGCCTGCTTTTTCTCGCGCAGGGCGGCCGCACTGCCAATAATACTACCATCTTTTGCCCGAGTATAGGAATACCCCCGCTTCAAAAGGTGTTCTGGATGCAGTGAGCGCATCATACGGATCGAATGGTCAACAGATTCTCGATATTTCACGATCTTCTGCTCGAGGCCATCGCGACGCGCCGCGAGCTGGCGCTGCGTTTGGACAACGCGATCCGAGAGCGACCGGAGCCACCGATCAACCACGTACGTGATATGCGCCGTGCGCGCCCGCTCATGCGCGATACGCACATCGAGCGCACGCATCTGTACATTGCGCAGGTGGCGAATAACGCCCAAAATTTCTTCGCTGTCCGGAAATATAAGTTCCGCAGCATTGCTCGGCGTTGCCGCGCGAACATCGGCCACCAAATCGATAATTGTTATGTCACGCTCATGTCCTACACCACTCACCACCGGAACCCGCGACGCAAAAACCGTGCGCGCAACACTTTCTGTATTAAAAACATGGAGATCCTCCATCGAACCACCGCCGCGCGTCACAACCACAACATCAAAATCATCCGGCCGACTTCCCGCATCCTTAATCGCAGCAGCGACTTCCTCGATTGCGCTGTCGCCTTGTACGCCCACATGATAGTGGACGATTTCCGTCGCCGGCCATCGCGCGCTCGACACGCGCAAAAAATCAGTGTACGCCGCTGCGTCGCGCGAGGTTATCAGCGCGACTCGCTGAGGAAATCGTGGGAGCGCACGTTTGCGATCGCTATCGAACAATCCTTCTCCTTCTAATTTTTTCTTCAAAAGTTCGAATGCGCGTTTCAAACTCCCCTCACCCGACAATCGAATCGACTGCACCACAAAACTAAACTTGCCGTATTTCGGGTACAACTTTCCAACACCAGTCACCGCAATTTTCATTCCATCTGCAATTTCAACTTTGAGCTGCCACACGGTCAAAAAACAATTCACGAGCGCATCCCCATCTTTCAGGTCAAAACGCACCCACTGCCCTCCTGAGATCCCAAACGACGTCACCTCGCCCTCAATTTCAAATGTGCCCTGCGGCAGCGCGCGGGCAACGGTTTCATTAAAAAGCTCAACAAATTCTGAGACGGATAGTGTGCTTGGCGGATTCATGTTATTCAATCGTTACCTGAGTTCCCATCGGCGCCCAATTATACAGGGTTTCAACATCTTTGTATGCAACATTTATACACCCATGACTTCGTGGCGTTCCAAACGCATTATGCCAGTAAGCTCCATGAATATAGTAGCTTCCCGCTTTATTGAATTTGAACCGCATGTTCCATTTAGTGTTTGGATAAAAATATCCTGCACCCGCATACAAATGCGACGGCATCTTTTTGTCGATCGTAAACGTTCCTTTTGGCGTTGGTTTTGATGGTAAACCGCTAGAAATTTTTATCTCCTTCACCAGATACTCTCCCGTATAATATCGAAGTCTCTGCTCTTTGAGCGAAACCTTAATTGTTTTTGGCAAAGGCTCTGGCGAATTACTTTTTGGATCATAACCAGACATGAGTTCCAAAACATCTGAATAGCCGTCACCGTCTGAATCAGTCAAAAGCGCAGCAGCATCTACCGAATTATTTTCTGCACCGAAAGACGTCTGCGGAAACAGCATCGTTGCAACAAATAATAACAAAATCAATATCTTTTTCATAACTAAAGTATATCAAAAATTATATAGGTACACGAATCTGACGCACGCAGCGCAGACAAAAATATGCCCCCAAAATCAAATACCAAACGACCACAACTGAAAATGAAATTGCAATTGATGCAGAGCTGCCGGGGATATCAGAAAAAAATGCAAGAATTTGTAACATAATTCGAGCAAAAAACTGCACGATGTCTGCTACAAAGGTTGCAAATAATACAGGGCCTAGTGTAAATACCACCAAAATTCCACCAGCAATCATGAGGATCGGAATAAATGGCAGAACAAAACTATTTGCGATAAGCGCGCTAATCGATGCTGTTCTAAAATAATATATTTCGAGCGGAAGAATGCAGAGCGTTGCCGCAATTGTTTCTGAAATCATCCCTGCAAATTTTTGCCCGGGCGACTCAAACATAATGAGCCCAAGCGTCGCAAGACACGAAAACTGAAAGCCAATGTCCCGCGCGATACTTGGATTGATTACAACCATCATTGCAGCGGCAAATGCAAGTGCGTGCAACGCGTAGGCGCGTCGACCAACAAGCGGCGCAACATGCATCACAAATGCCATAACTCCCGCACGAACAACGCTTGCAGGAGCTCCTGTGATTAAAACATAACCTCCAATTGCAATCGCGGCAACATAAAATCTCGTTCGTGGAAACGCGATTGTTTTGCGTAGCGCCCATTCAATCCAATTCACAACAAACGCAACATTTGCACCTGACACCGCAATGATATGCATCGTGCCCGTTGACCTAAATACCTGTTTCCACTCAGAAGAAAATCCTGAACTGCCACCAAAAATAATTCCAGACACAAGTGTTTTATAGGGTTCATCTAAAAAAAGTGCGAGCCTTGCATCGCAATAATCTCGTATTGTTGTAAAAAAATTATGCTCAGGAAGCGATACTATATCACCCCACTGCGCGCGATACAGCCCACAAAAAAACCCAAACAAAATAACCAAAACCCAACTGCGATACAAAAACAAAGCCGAAAAAATAATCAGTACGGCAAAAAATAAAATCCATGCGGAAATTTTTGACGAAACAAGCGCGCCACAAATAAATGCAGCAGCCCATATCGGCAGTGCAAATACAAAAACAAGACCCCCTCCTTGCATAATTGTGCTCTCAATTACAGTCCACGAAGAATTCTAATAAACTCCTTTAAACTCGTTTTTTCTCCTATATTTGTTCGCGGCAAACTCAGAAGATTCCGATAATTTTTTCCATGACTATGATCAGCCGCAAGTGCAATACGAAAACCCTCATCAGCAACTAACTTTTCCTCACGATATCCAAATTTTCCAAACGGATATGCAAACGATGTAACTGGCGCTTCGATAATCTCTTGCAAAACACCCTTTGAATACCTAATTTCAGCACGAGCTTCGTCATCATCCGCCAACATTAAATTTGCATGTTTCATTGTATGTGCGCCAATCTCAACCAAACCCGAATCATGCAGCTTTTTAATCTGCGCGTAGCTCATGCGTCCGTTTGTACCATTGAAGCCCGGGTTCGCGTAGACCGTAATTTTTATGTTGTATTTTTTGATAAGCGGCAAAACCACCTCGTAAACATCTGTAAGCCCATCGTCAAATGTAATCACAACAGATTTTTTCGGCATCTCACTTCCGATAAGCCCAGCAAACTCTGAAACAAAAAGTGTCTTAAACCCATTATCTTCCAGATATCTGAACTGTTCCTCAAGATGTTCTGGTCTAATCGCAATCACTTGGCGCATTGCATCGGTTTCAGGTTGAATATCCATGACATCGTGGTACATCAAAATTGCCGGCATGTCGCGGTGTCTTTTTGCTTCTCGATTTGTGCCAGAAAAGACTCCGTGTGCCTCAGCAAAAAGCGGTGGCGACACGAACACTGCGCACAAAAGAACTAATGCTGCGATTTCTCGTTTCACGGGATGACAATATTAACAAGCTTACCTTTAACCACAATTACCTTTTCCGGCTGCACGCCCGCAAGCCACTCGACAATCTTTGGGGACGAAAGCGCAAGTGCCTTAAGCTCATCATCCGGCATTCCTGTTGCTGCAATAATTCTATCACGAACCTTGCCATTTATCTGTACAACTAATTCGAATGTTTCGTCAATAACAAGATTGTGATTAAACTGTGGCCAACTTTGCGCACTCACCAATCCTTCGCCACCAAGCGCTTCCCAGAGCTCCTCACACACGTGCGGTGCAAACACACTCAGCAAGCGCACATATGTTTTGAGCGATTCGCGCGAAATTCCACCGGCAGCATAAACACTGTTCACAAATGTCATGTGCTGCGCGACGGCCGTATTAAAACTCATTCGATCGATATCTTCGCTCACTTTTTTGAGTGTCTTGTGAAGTGTGCGCAAAACCTCCTCAGAATCAGCTTCAACAATCATTTCCGGCAACCGCATCACACGATCCAAAAAGCGACGAACACCCGATACACCATTTTCACTCCACGGCGCTGGCTCGCTAAACGGTCCGATAAACAATTCGTACATACGAAGAGTGTCCGCACCCTGCGCCGCAACAATCTCATCCGGGTTAACGACATTACCTTTTGACTTTGACATCTTGGTTCCATCCTCAGCCATGATGAGGCCATGCGACACACGACGCGCATACGGCTCCGATGTCGGCACAAACCCGCAATCGAACATGAACTTATTCCAGAAACGCGAGTAAAGCAAATGGAGTGTTGTGTGCTCCATGCCACCGTTGTACAAATCAACCGGCATCCAATATTTCAATTTTTCTGCAGCTGCAAACTCCGCGTCATTGTGCGCATCGATATAGCGCAAAAAATACCACGACGAACCCGCCCAATTTGGCATGGTGTCCGTTTCGCGCGTCGCAGCGCCGCCACAGCGCGGACACGTTGTATTCACAAACTCAGAAATCGATGCAAGTGGCGATTCGCCATTATCCGTTGGTTCGTATTTTTCGACTTGCGGCAACGTGAGTGGAAGAGCAGAGTCTGGAAGTGCGTTCCAACCGGTAATTGTGACAAGATCCAAAATAGCCGGTTCAATATCAGCACAAAAATGCTCCTCAACTGGCTTCACAACTTGAATCGCAGCTTTGTATGCACGTGCCATTTTACGATGCTGCTCCAGTGGAAACACAGACTCGGTTTCGTCCGCAAGTAAAACCAATTCCTGAGTTGCATTATTTACACCAGCAATATCAAAATTCCAATCGACTGCCTGTTCGACTTTTGGTCGAGAATGGTCAACAAAAACAGGCTCCATAAAACCATCAATCAAAACTGTTTTACGAACCCTTACTAATAATTTCGGCAGCAGTTTTTGCGCCACAACTGTACCGAGTGAATGAGCAACGATCACTGTGTTTGGAGTAAATGTGACGTTATCAAGCAAGAACTGAACTTGTTCCTCAACATTCGGCTCATCCGCGTTTGGAAGCTCAAGCGCAACAACAGAATGATCACGAGACTCCATTTGTATTTTCAACCACGGAAAAAAATCTGTATTTACCGAACCTTTAAACCCGTGAATAAATACATACTGCAATTTTTCTCCTGCACACGAATCACAGTGCACGAGCGGAATCGGCTCGCCCCAATAACGCTGACGAGAAAAAACCCAATCGCGAAGTTTATATGTAATTTTTCGCGCACCAACTTTTTGTTCTTCGAGCCACGCAATCATGTTTGTTTTGGCTTCTGACGTTGCGAGACCGTTCAAAAAATCAGAATTTACAGCAACACCTTCTTCAACAAAAGCCCCTGCATCTGTTTTTTTCTGCGCAATAACATATAACCATTTTCCATCCTCACTTTCCGAAACAGTTAACACGTCAAAACCTGACTTATTCAGCAAAGAACTAACATCATTCTGTTTCCAGAATTTAAAATATCGAGCTCCGCCAACTTTTTCACTCTCAATTTTTTCACCTACCCCATTCTTAAATGACAGCGCCACAAATCCTCCATTTTTTAATGAGTTGTTAATTGCTCGAATTGCATATGCACAACCAGATTCGTTTGCATGTAACAATACGCCATTTGCGAACACCCCGTCATATGCATCATACGATAAAGCGTCATCGAGAATATTTAATTTCTCCGCAGCATGTCCCAACGATTTTTGATATTCAACAAATTTTTCAACAGCATCCGTGCGAATGACTTCCAATCCGTTTGCAGAAAAATAATTCGCATCACGACCACTCGCAGTTCCAATCTCTAATACAGCTTTCGATCCACGAACGCGCTCAAGAAAATCGTCGATCCATTTTTTTCCAACACCCGTGAGCTGCTCTGGAGTTTTCTCAATATATTCTGCAAAACCTTTTTCATACGACGCAATCGTATCTTTTTCCGCGGGGCTCATCCCAAAAGCAACCACGTTTTTTATTGGCAACCCAAACTTCTTCGCAAACTCCCAGTCTCGCTCATCATGTGCGGGAACCGCCATAACCGCGCCGGTTCCATAGCCCGCGAGCACATAATCCGAAATCCAAACCGGCACGCGCTCGTTATTCGCTGGATTCATCGCGTATGCACCCGTAAACACACCTGTCTTTTCGCGCGTCGCATCGGTGCGCTCCATTTCGGTTTTGCGCGCAACCGCAGCAACGTATTCAGAAACCGCTGCACGCTGCTCGGCAGTTGTAATCTCACCAACCAATGTATGTTCCGGCGCCAAAGTCACATACGTCACCCCAAACAATGTGTCCGGTCGCGTTGTAAACACACGCATCGATTTGTCAGAGCCTTCAATTTTAAATTCAATTTCCGCGCCCTCAGATTTTCCAATCCACTCCTCCTGCTGCTTTCGCACGCGCGGCAAATAATCAACTGTTTCCAAATCCGAAATCAGACGATCCGCATATTTCGTGATGCCAATCATCCATTGTTCCTTTTCGCGCTTCTCAACCGGCCCGCCACAACGTTCACACACGCCACCCTGAGCCTCCTCATTTGCCAAACCAATCTTACATTTCGGACACCAATTGATCATGGTCTTTGCTTTATACGCAAGACCTGCTTTAAAAAATTGCAAAAACTGCCACTGTGTCCATTTGTAATACCCCGGATCCGTCGAATTAATTTCGCGAGACCAATCGAACGACAAACCGAGCGACTGAATCTGCCCCTTAAACGTCGCGATATTTTCTGCAGTCGCTTCGGCTGGTGGACGCCCTGTTTTAATTGCATAATTTTCCGTAGGCAAACCAAACGCATCCCAACCCATCGGATACAAAACATTATTCCCCTGCGCGCGGTACATGCGCGCCATCACGTCGAGCGCCACGTATGAGCGCGGATGCCCCACATGGAGCCCCGCACCCGACGGAAACGGAAACTCAACGAGTAGATATTTTTTTGGCTTTACTGAATAATCCTCCGCTTTAAAAACACCCGCTGACTCCCAGCGGTTTTGCCATTTTTTATCAATCTCGAGATGATTGTACATAGTATACAAATACTAACGTACCACACATTTTTTTGCAACATTTTAAACAAAAAACACCCCGATTTCGGGGTGTTTTTCTTTAAAAACTATTTTGCCTGCGCAATCATCGCCTTCAGCTGATCAATCGGCTGAGCACCCGCAACTTGTGCGACCGGTTTACCATCCTTGAAAACAATCATGGTTGGAATCGACATGATGCCATATTCCTGTGCCATCTGAGGATTATCATCAACATTCAGCTTCCCAATTTTTGCACCCTTACCGTCGAGTTCGTGTGCCAAATTATCGATAACAGGACCCATCATGCGACAAGGACCACACCATGGTGCCCAAAAATCAACGAACACTGGCTCGCTCGAACCCAATACCTCTTCTTTAAAATTTGCGTCTGTAAATTCTCGTGCCATATAAATGATGTTAGTAAAATTCATCATAATCCATGACAGACCCTGGGTCAAGTGATATAATTTTCGCATATGCCAGACTTACATCCACTTTTTGTTCACTTCCCGATCGCATTACTCACTCTCTTTGCGGGCCTCGAACTGCTTCGATTCAAGACAATAACGTCGCGCCTTGAGCTTTTTTATACCAAAGCAATTCTTGTTATCACAGGAACTATTGGCGGCTTCATTGCAGCACAAGCTGGCGAGCTCGCCGAAGAGACCTACAAAGGCGGCCAATCCATGAACTTACTTGAAACACATAGTTCTATTGCCGAAGCAACCAACATTCTCGCGATTATTATCGCCGCACTTTACGTCGGTGCTTGGATCAAGCGCTCAGGAAAACAACTTCCGATGCCGCAGATCTTTGCGCTCTGCGAAAAAATCACATCCTCATGGATTATGATTCCAGCTGCGCTTGTTCTGCTCACTGCAATTTCGGTAACGGGCGCGCTCGGCGGCGCACTTGTGTACGGCCCTGACGCTGACCCTGTCGTTAGTTTTGTCTACAAATTACTCGTGCGATAACGTTAAACAAAAAAGCCCCCGATTTCCGGGGGCTTTTTTAATTCGTCATTATTTTGCGAACACAACTTTTCGCTTGTGCTCTTCTTTGGTGTACGCTTCGAGCACATCACCTTCTTGAAGTGGTTCTTTGCCTTCGTACTTGATACCACACTCGTGACCTGCTGGAACTTCCTTAACAACCGCCTGACCCATCTGAGTCGAAACGATCTTTCCGTCCGCAACATACTCACGATTGCGATAAACACGCACAAACGCGCCTGCAGGAATCTTTCCCTGATCAACGCGACCACCCGCAACCTGAACTTTTTTGTCCGTGCGGAAAATCGCGAGCGTCTTGAATGTTCCGTGTTCTGTTACAACAATTTCAGCAGGAACAAGTTCAAGCATACGCTGCTCCACAAAATGGAACATGTCGTAAATAACTTTGAACAAATGAATTTCGATTCCTTTGTTTGTTGCGAGAAGCTGCGCATTTGGAATTGGTGACACATGGAAACCAAGAATCACTGCGTGTGAACTTTCCGCGCGAAGCACATCAGCTTCGGTGAAATTACCAAGTCCGCGACCGATAATCTTCACGCCAATTTCATCAGCCTGATATTTTTCGAGTGTTTGCGCAATCGCTTCAAGTGAACCAAGCACATCGGCTTTGATGAACACATTGAACCAGATCTTCTTGTCTTCGCCATCTTCTGCAGCTTCTCCGAGACCACTCGTCTGCTGAACAACTGGTGCAACCATACCCGATGAGCGAACACGCTTCATCTTTGATGCTTCACCGATTTTTGCAACATCCAAAATGTCTCCAACTTCTGGCGCGCTCTTAAATCCTAAAATTTTAACTGGCATCGATGGTGGCGCTTCATCTACATACGCACCCAAATGATCTTTCATCGCGCGAACCGTTCCATAGATTCCATTGTTCACAACGAGAGGATCGCCTTTGCGAAGTGTTCCACCTTGCACGAGGAGTGTCGCAACAGGACCCTCACCCTTATCAACGTGTGATTCGATAATTGTTCCAATCGCTTTGCGTTTTGGATTTGCACGAATTTTGTCCGCTTCAACTTCGGTCACGAGCAAAACAGTTTCCAAAAGTTTCTCGATTCCAAGACCGGTCTTTGCCGAAATTGGCACAACAGGAACATTTCCTCCCCATTCTTCAATAATAATTCCATTCTGTGAAAGCTCTGTTTTTGCCTTATCAACATTTACGCCTTCTTTATCCATTTTGTTGAGCGCAACAACGAGCGGAATTTTTGCAGCCTGAATAATCTTAATCGCTTCAACTGTCTGAGGCATCACACCATCATCAGCTGCAACAACCAAAATCGCAACGTCCGCGATACGCGCACCACGCGAGCGCATAACCGTAAACGCTTCGTGACCTGGCGTATCAATAAATGTAATGAGGCGATCATTTTTCACAACCTGATATGCACCGATATGCTGCGTGATACCACCTGACTCACCACCCATAACGTTCGTTGTACGAATCGCATCGAGCAATTTTGTCTTTCCATGGTCAACGTGACCCATCACAACCACAACTGGTGGACGTGCAACCAAATTTTCTTCGAGCTCAGCGTCGAGCTGGTGTTTCATTTCAACAACTTGCGACGTTGAAACTTCAGCTTCTGGAGCCGCGCTCGTTTCCTTTGTTATATTAAAACCAAGATCTTCAGCGATCACCTGAGCTGTTTCGTAATCGATGCGCTCATTCAAACTCGCGAGAATACCATTCTTCATGAGCTCTGAAATAATGTTTGTTGCAGGAAGACCGAGTGCTGACGCAAAGTCGCGAACAGTCATGACAGCAGGAAGAATCGCTGATTTACCCTCAGCTTTACGAGCTTCCTTTTCTGCAATGCGAGCCTGTTCTTTTGCGCGACGCTGTTTTTCCTTCCAATCAGCGTACATGCGACGCCATTCACGAATAATATTGTCGGCGATTTTATCGTCAACTTTAACCGCGCGGCGACCAATATCAAAACCGTAGTTCGGGAGAACTTCGTATAATTCTTTAACGCTGACGCGCAGGCGTCGCGCAAGTTCGGAAACGTTCATGGGAGTAGAAATTAAAAGTAAGCCAATAATAGCTTATTTGAGCCTTAGCGTCAAACATGGGGTCTAAGATTGCTATGGCCGCTTATAATCACCAAATTACCAATAAAAAA
>CALQYY010000021.1 GCA_943349075.1 Candidatus Magasanikiibacteriota bacterium | reverse complement strand
GTTATTGGATTTCCGTATCAGACGGATTTTCCAGCCAGCAGGATCATTTTTGTTGATTATAACGATCCGGGTTTAAATCCGGTTTGGTACACAACCTATTCGGAGGTTGCTGCGATGTCTTTGCTTCAGGAAATGAAGCGGCACACGACGACGCGCGACTGCTACGGCCTCGGTGCTACACCAGTGATTGCTGATCTGGAACGTCAGATCCGCACGGTGTGCGCTGAATGTGGAATTCAGAAAGAATTGTCAGTCTACGACAATTTTCACGCGAGTTGGCAAAAAGATATCGAAGGGATGATTCGAGAAGGCAACAGAGACAGCGAGCTCATGTTCGTGCACCCTGAAGAGTTTGTGACTGGGCCGGGTCGCTCTGTGATTCTGTTCGACTTTCAAGGCCGCTGCGTTCGAATTGTTCAGCCCGAGATTAGGCAGGGAAAGATGTCGGGCAAAGGGCGGTCGATGTTTACGGTGTATTCAGCGAACATGCTGCGGTTCGTTGCGTCAGTTGCTGCGCAGCATGATGTGCCGGGGCTTCGGGTTCAGGACTTTCTACTTGTCAACCTTGGTACCATCATCCAGGGCCTGAAAAGGAGCGGTTACGGCCTGCCCGACTTTCACAGTCATGACACTCCAACCATCATGGCGCTCAACAATCTTGTTGGCAAAGATCTGACTCTTGAGTTTCCGCGGTTTGTGCCGCCCGTCTAAGGAGCGTGCAATCGTGCGCTTACCCCATAACACCACATCGTGTGTTATGGGGCTTTTGTTTTTTATGGTATGATTTTGTTAGAGATAGGTTCCGGCAATTTTCCCCATATTAAAAGGAGATGGGTCATGCCGAATACAGAACAGCAAGAGCCTTTGGGCTCAGCACGTGAGAAGGTGGTGCAAGATTTGGTCGCACGGTTCGATCTTAGTTTTGCAGCTCACGCAACTGAACAGGTGCTCGGGAAACTCCCGGGACGCCAGCATCCACACAAGGCTCAGTGGTTTGAGCGGCACCGCATCGGCTGTGCTGCAGCAGAGCGAACCACTGAAGACGGAGGGTCACGGTGATTACACACCGGCGAGGGCATATACACGGAGAAGGTCTCTGGGTATATGCCTGTTTTATTGTTGACATATTTTGAAATAAGCATACAATTGCTGCCTGCAGATAACTGCAGAACAAACGTGAGGCGTCCAATGAATGTTGTCCGTCATCTAATGTTAGGTGAAGCGCGCACATGCACCCGCGAAGAATTTCGAAAGGACGCGCCAGCGCTTTCGATTGCGCTCGATGGCGTGATTCCCGAAGGTCCGTGGATTGATCTTCCTCGGCTGCAAGCGAATTTCAACCACCACGAAGGAGTAAACCGTCTTGCGACGCGCTGCACAGCTGCTCAGATCGATATTACCTTAAGGATGGGTGGCTTGTCGGCGTTTTTTAATGGGCTTCGGCCTGTGCACGTTTTTTACAACGATTGCGATCCCGATGTGATCTTGTCACTCTGGATTCTCGAGAATCGTTTGCGTGTGCAAAGTATGTGGGGTGGCCCCTTTGATGAATTGCTTCGAGCCATTGATCTTCTGGACACGACAGCGGCAACATACCCATTTCCACCAAGCATGGATCTGGGTGCGATCCAGTGGGTCTTTGAGCCATACTTCGACGCGCGCGATCACCTCGTGCTCGATCGCGAAAACCCGGCTGACTACGAGGATGTCATTCAAAAGTGCTTTATTCGGATCGAGCGTTTTTTAGACGGAACGCCAGGTCGGGTTCAGATCAAAACAGACTTCAAGATCGTTGGTCAATACAACGGCTGGGGAATGTTTCAGTGTGTCGGAAGCTTGTCGCGCATAGGCATTGTTTCGTCCGGATATCCTGCCTTTGTGCTTGTTCATAAGCGCCCCGACGGACGTTACGTCTATACACTCCAACGCACCTGCGACGGAGTTGTGTTTCCGCTCGAACTTTTCTACGAGGCGCTTAATGCTGTTGAAACAGCTCCAGGAAAGTGGGGTGGCTGCGATACAGTAGGAGGAAGTCCGCGAGAGCACGGAAGTGATCTGAGTCCAGAACGGGTTGCTGAAATTATCAACATTGTTTTGGCTGCGCATGTTTCAAGTGCAATGCTTGGGATCGTCTAACTCGCAACAAAACAAAAAAGTCCGCCTCTAGGCAATGCTGAAACTCAGCAGCTGCCCTAGAAGCGGACGATTTTTTTTATTTAGTAACCATTAGTCAGTGGGTTTGGTTTATTTGCTGCCTCAGTTGCAGGGTTGAATGAAAATGATGAGTCAATCGCGGTGCCGAACTGATAGTCGCCCATGAACGCGTCTGAAATGTCGTCAATTTTCTTTGCCCAACCTGCGCCATAGAGATTTTTTGCAACAGATTCCGAAGTGATAGCGCGGAGTATGTTGTTTGCACTAACTGCATATACAACAGGGCTTGAGGTGAACTTAACGAGACGAACACCCGGTTTGTAGCCCATGTTTTTTCCGATCATGTATGAGCTCATCGTTACGCCGTTTACATCTTGAACTGTGCTGAAATCTACATACCAGCTGAAGTAGATCTTGCTGTGTGAGAATGCGTGGCGCTTATTGTCTGATCCGATAAAGTAAACCGCGCGACATGCGTCATTGACGCTTGCATAAGGTGGGCACACAAGTTTGATGAGTGTTCCTGGTGGAATTGTAGATGGAAGTGTTGGAGAAACTCCTCCTGCGTTGTTGTAGGTGACTGTGAAATCACCAATCCAGCTATTGTCCGCGTAGACGCTATAAGAAGATGTTCCTGTTTGCGTTGAGCGAACATAGAAACTTGCATAACCGTCGGCATTTGTGACTGATGAATTGTAGATGATTGTGTCAAACGATGAGCGGTTTGTCTGAACGGTGATTGTTTTGTTGCCGAGTGGAATGTTTGAACTATTTCGCACCACAACGGTAATTACAGAAACTTCGCCTGAGTTTGCAACAAGGTGTGATTTGTTTGGCGAGATTGCTGAGTAATAACTGCTTGCAGTATTTGCGTTCGAAGCGGTTGTGTAGTAATTAACGGTGAGGTCGTTATTTAAGTAACTTCCATCAACAATTGGACGGTAAACAGAAGTCCCTGCAACCCATGAGCGAACAATGAATGTTGCTTGGCCAGATGAATTTGTGTATGTTGATGCGTTTGAAATTGAGTCGTATGTAGGACGTGTTGATTCAAGTAGTATTGCTTTGTTTGGAATTACTACGTTTGAATCGTTTCGAAGCGTAACTGTAATTGTTGCATAATCACTGTTGTTTGCTGCAACCGATGTTTTGTTGATGTACGTTGAACTGTAGGTCTTGCTGATGCCACTGAGATTTAAGTAGGAAAGGTTTATTCCGTTCGTTACGTATTCATTATCAACGACAGGGCGATATGTTGATGAACCTACCTGCGACGATTTAACGGTGAATGTTGCAATACCCGATGCGTTTGTGACTGGTGAAGTATTGATGATTGTGTCCTGGTTTGGGCGACTTGATTGAAGCGAAACTGTTTTTCCAGAAAGTGCCAGGCCTGCAGCGTTTCTAATCGTAACGGTTATGATCGCGGAATCGCTGTTGTTTGCTTCGACACTTGCTTTTGATGTGTAAACAGTGCTGTTATTGTAGTTTGCTGTTGTATCAACAGGAGTATTCTGGCTTGAAACCGATATGAGATTGTCGGTCGCTGTGTAGTTTCCAGCAATATCAAGACATGTTGTTCGGATATTATTGCTTCCTGTGCTTGAGAAACTTACTTGAGCTGAAAAATCCCAATTTGCATTCACAGCCATGTTTCCTTGAGAAACTCCGTTGACTTCGTAAGTACAACCTGCGATTTCGATATTATCGATCGGATGAATTGTGAAGATTGTTGGTGTGTTTTGCGTTGCCACGGTTGGTGTAATGGCACCATTTGTTGGTGGGTGGGTGTCGGTGCCGAGTTCGAGAGTGACAACATCGCTTACGTGGTTTGCGGTGTCAGATGCGCGCAAATAAAATGTGTGTCGACCATCTTGAAGTGCTGGCGTTGTGTAGCTCGTAACATTTCCGATGTTTACATATGGTCCGTCATCGGTTTTCAGTTCGTAGTGAGAAATAGGTAATTCGTTTTGCACAGCTGCATTCCACATAAGTAGTGGTGTTGCAATTGCACGATACCCATTAAGCGGCTGAACTGCAGAAACGAGGCTTGTCGGTCTAAAAGGTGCCGCAAGTGTCGTGTCCGGTGACAAGAGAATAATGCTTGAGACTGCGAAAAAAAGTAGCGTCTTGTTCCAAAATAAATGCTTCATATATGTAGCGATTATAAGTGCATAATACCATTTTTTGAAGAATAGATACATAATTTGCGCAAAATGTGCATTTTCCGCTAGTATATACCTACTATGATTGATGGAATTATCAATTTAATTAAGAAAACGCTCGTAGATTCGGGTGTTGCCGCTGAAATTGCCGAAAAAGCGCAGTTTAGTCAGCCACCAAACCCGACGCTCGGTGATATTTCGGTTGCGTGTTTTGCACTTGCTCCAGCATG
This sequence comes from Candidatus Magasanikiibacteriota bacterium, assembly GCA_943349075.1. Taxonomy (GTDB): domain Bacteria; phylum Patescibacteriota; class Patescibacteriia; order Magasanikbacterales; family 2-02-FULL-50-9b; genus 2-02-FULL-50-9b. Next base: position 9,206 of record CALQYY010000021.1, on the reverse strand, counting down.
GGGTGTTTCGCCAGCCGAAGCAGCGGGCCGAGTACAAAAAATACTCAATGACTCAAAATTTCCATCGATTGAATCGATTTCAGTCGCGGGTCCGTATTTGAATATCGTGTTGAACGCGAATTTTGTGATGGGCCAGGTGCTCCGTCCGACGCCAATCAAAACCCAGAAACATCCGCGCATCATGTTCGAATATTCGCAGCCGAACACGCACAAAGAATTTCATATCGGTCACATGCGCAATGCGTGTTACGGAAGCTCGCTCGTGAATGTATGGCGCGCTGCGGGACGCAATGTTTTGGCGGTGACCTATAACAACGATGTTGGATCGCATGTTGCAAAGACGCTCTGGGCATATAAAAAATTTCACGGAAACGAAAAACCTCCAGCAGAAAAGGGTCGTTGGCTCGCGGGAATTTATGTTGAAGCGACGAACGCGCTCGCAGAACATCCCGAATGGAAAGATGAGGTGAGTGATGTGCTTCGCAAACTCGAAACAAAAGATAAGGAGTGGTTCAAGCTCTGGAAGGAAACGCGCAAATGGTCGCTCGATGAATTTCATGCGATTTATCGCGAGCTTGGTTTGAAATTCGATGCGTCGTTTGATGAGAGTGCGGTCAAAGAGCGTGGACAGAAAATTGTTGATGAATTGCTCGCGCGCGGAATTGCAAAGGAATCGAATGGTGCAATCATCATGGATTTTGAAGATCAGAAAAAAGGTGTTTTGATTTTGCGCAAATCAGATGGTGCGGGAAATTACACGACCTCAGACCTTGCGCTCGCGCAGGAAAAATTTAATCGCTACAAACTCGATGAGGCTGTAATCATTACCGACAATCGACAGGATTTATATTTCCAGCAGTTGTTTTTGACGTTGCGCGCATTTGGGTTTGAGCAAAAACTTACACATTTGTCATACGATTTGGTGACGCTTCCTGAGGGTGCGATGTCGAGTCGAAAGGGAAATGTGGTGCTCTACGAAAGTTTGCGCGACGACGTTGTCGAGCTTGCGACAAAAGAAACGCGTGCGCGTCACGCGGATTGGTCGGAGAAAAAAGTTGCAGCAACAGCACACGCGCTTGCGATTGCGGCGATCAAATTTACGATGATCAAAACGTCGCCGAAAAACATTATTGTGTTCGACAAATCTGAAATGATGGCGTTCGACGGATTTACCGCGCCTTATATTGAATACACCTTGTCGCGCATCAACAGTATTTTCAAAAAATCTCGCGGCTTCATTCGCGCACCAAAAAATTATGCGTGGAATCCAGTTGAGCGCGAACTCTGGGTTAAAATGTTTCGCTTCAATCAGATGGTCGCTCGTGCAGCCGAATCAAACGATCCATCGGAAGTTGCAAAATATTGTTTCGAACTCGCAAAAAGTTTTTCGAGCTACTACGAAAACAACCGCGTACTCGATGACAACAAAGCCATCCGCGCCGCCCGCCTAACCCTCGTCAAACACCTCGGCGCCACCCTCGAACGAGGGATGAAATTATTGGGTTTGCCTATCGTTAAGGAAATGTAAAAAAGTAGGTTTTGGATAGTTTCGGCAGACGAAAGTGAATATGGTCTGCAGAAACTATCCAAAAACTACGTTGTAAGTGAATATGGTCTTGAGATTTTGCGCCCATATTCCCCTTTGACTACAAATCTGATACAATCACAAATATGGCTCTTTTTGATAGTTCTCACGAAAATTCACATCAGAATTCTGTAATTATGCAAAATACTACTCCACATGAAGTGGAAACAATCGTAGGTCCGAGCGTCAAAGTTGAAGGTGATTTTAATTCCCAAGGCAATGTTTTGATTCAGGGTACTGTTTCGGGAACAATCAAAACCGATAAATACCTCCAAGTTGAAGAGGGCGCAAAAATCATGGCAAGCGTTCGCGCTGATAGCGTTAAGGTTTCAGGTGAAGTACAGGGAAACATTCGCGCAAAAAGCACAATCGAACTCACACCAACCGCACGCGTGATTGGTGATATCGAAGCAAAGACCTTGATCATCGCGCCAGGTGCAATTTTGCACGGTAAGTGCGCAATGCTTGGTACAAACGAAGCTCCTGATGGCAAAGCAAAAGCAGGGAAGCGCCGCGGCGAAGCAGAGGGAGATTATGCTTTCCCAAAATCACTTGTTGAAGACGAAGCATAGTAATTCGTTTTGAACGTATGTATCTTTATTTATACGACGCTAGTTTAAAAGAGCGTCAGTATGAACGCGTCATCAGTAATCTTGAGACGCAAATGACTGATTTGGGGATCACGGGTAAAATCGTGCGCCTCTCTTCTTTGCTATCGCCAAAACAGATTATTTCTGAAGAACTTCGACGGTCAAAAGATTTGAAAACCGTCGTAATTGTTGGTGACGATACAGCGTTCACAAAAATTATTCAGCAAGTTGCGGATTTGCCGGTGACGTTTGGATGGGTTCCGGTTGGGCCAAAGACGGATTTGGCAGAACGGTTTGGACTCCCGTATGGCGCGGCGTGTGCGCAGATTTTATCGCGACGCCGCATCATGGAACTTGATGTTGCATCGTGCAATCAGTTTTATTTTTTTGATTTTTGTCATATTCCACTTGCGGGTGTGACGATGCAGCTTGATGGGTCGATGACGATTCGAGGCGATGCAGAAAAAATGGAGTGTTTTATTTGGAACGTTCCACCAACCAATCGATCTCAAATGCCACCAGGCTACACGCCGTCGCCTTACGATCGACAACTTGAAATTGTTTTGATGCCAGTTGCACGCAAAACAATTTTTTCATCGAAAATGGCGCCGCCAAGTATTTTTCCGTTTCGTGACGCAAAGATAATACTCGACAAACCGATGGCGGTTAATGTTGATGGAAATGTTTTAAAAGAGCGCCAACTCAATATCCAGTTACTTCCAAAACCACTACGTCTTATTGTTCATAGACAAGGGGATACGAAAGCGATATAATTTGAGTGTTCAAAAAAATACTATGAAAATTCGCTCATTTTTAAATTTAGCTTTTTTAATTTTAATTTTCGGATCTGTTTTCGACAGTAGCGACGCTCATGCTGCAGTAACATGGGGATCATCAAACATTCAAGCAAGCATCATTGCATCGAGTACTCGCGTGCTTTGGGATTCAACGAATAGTCAGTTTGCAGTTGGTTATAGTACTTCTGATGGAACTTCTTTAATTATTAGTACATCAACAGTTGGGTCTAGTTGGGCAACACCGGTTACAGCCCTTTCGACGGCAAACTTGAATGTTACTGATACTTTTTTTACATCACAAGCGGCTGCCGGAACAGGTTATCTTTTTCTTGGAATGGTTGCTGGGGGAGATAAGCGTTATGTTAGCTCCGTTAATCAAGGGTCTACATGGTCTAATTCAGCGCTTTCTTCGCTCGATCAGTATGTTGGAGGTCAAATTCAGACTGACTCAACAACGGGTTATACGTATGTTGCGGGTCGCGTTGGAATTGGTGCAAGTCAGTACGTTGTAATGGCATCAACAACAGTGTCTCCGGTGGCTAATCTTTTTGCTTCTTCAACAATCGCAGGGCCTCTTACGGCGAATCCGACAGTTGATTTTATTTACTCAAGAACATATGGCGGAGTTGTCGTATATTCTCTTATCGACTCTGGAGATATTGGCGTTGCAACATCAACAAACATGTATTCGTGGACGAGTTATGGGTTCACCCCAGATGGGGCCTACGCTATGCAGGTGCGTCCACGTGTGAAACGTGATTCTGAAGGATCGATCTATGTCTTATCTGTTGGAACGAATGATATGACATGTACATCTCGATGTGATGTGATGTTATCGAAATTTTCAGGAGGAGTTTGGACAACAGAAATTATTGATACTGTTGGCTCAATGTCATTTTATTTGCAGCACGATCTTGCATTTATAAATGGAACAACGCCGATAATTACCTATTACAACAACACAACGGGTGCACTTCGCTATGCTTACAAAGATTCAGGCAATACGGGTTGTACAGGTACTGCGGCGGCGAGCTGGACATGTGGAAATGTTGCGACAAGTTTGACTGCGGCACCAGCAGTTTCGATTACATCGAATGATTCAAATAAGGTTATGATCGCGTACCAGGATTATGGTGCGTCGATCTTTAAATCTGCTTATGCGACAATTGCAGCAGCAAGCACAGCAACAGTTGGAACTGCATTTCCAAAGTCGACAAAACCAACCAACCCTACAATTAAGGCGAATGGAGGGGATTTAACTTCGAATAATCTCGAAATTAATGTCGATCTCTCTGTAATTGATGGAACAGAAGTTGCACTTTCAACAAACCCTGATTTTTACAATGTTGCGTGGCAACCACTCAGTCCAAAAATGACGGTGAAACTTCAGAATAAAACAGGGCCGCAATATGTTTATGCAAAATTTTCAAATGCGACAGGTGGAATATCTGATACCGTGTTCGCTTCTGTGTATTATGTTGCGCCTCAACTTATTGTTCCGGTGCCAATTCCAGATGTTTCGCCTGCACCAACTAAACCAGCGGAACCTAATTTTGCGGTAACGCCGCCGCCATCAGTCTTTGTTGGTGAGCAGCCAAAGAATTACGACTTGTTTGTGCCGTTTGATAATTTTGATCCATTCAATGCGTATAAGCCAACGAGTGGCACAGTTGTGATGCTTGAAAAACCATCATGTCCTGAACGCGTGAATGCGTTTAGTTTGGACGGATCGATTATTCAGGATGCAAAAAAGTCATTGTACTTGATCATGCCAAATAAAAAAGTCGCATGTCCTGTTGCAAGCTATACTGTCGCGCGGTCATGGGGGGTAACATCGTTCAAAAAAGGTTCGATTACCGGCTATTCAATTTCATCGCAGCTTCCATATCGCCCAGGAACTATTGTTCGAAATTCGAAAACCCGTCAAACATTTTTTGTGAACACCAAGGGTAAGTTGCACTTATTCCCATCGACTAAGGCTTATGCTGCGCTTGGATATGGAAAAAATATTGTTGCGCTTGAGACAGACGCGGTTCTTGGTAAATTTGCTCAGTCAGCTCAGCTAACGCGCACCGACATGCACCCTGATGGAACATTGTTTGTGCTTGATGCGAAAAAAGGTGAGTATGGGATTTTGCAGGAGCGTACAATTCATGCTCTCTCAAAAAAGACACTGCTCAAATTCGGGGAAAAGATTGGGCGCGCTGTGCAGTTATTACCGGGCGAATCATACCCTGTCGGGGTTCGCTGGGATTAGGGCTTAAAAGGCTTGCTTTTCCGCCATTGACGAAGTTTTTTTATCGTGATATAGTTTTGCGGTATAAAAAGGCATGCGGACGTGGCGGAATGGTATACGCGCCAGCTTGAGGTGCTGGTGGGGGCAACCCCGTGGAGGTTCAAGTCCTCTCGTCCGCACCAGAAGCGGTTTACAGTTTGCTTTTGTTCAGGACACGCATCAATTTTCCCAGCGGAAAATTGTGTTGTCTCTCGGTGATGCTCGTCGCGCTTTGCGCGACACCGGCCCGCATCACCTGCGAGGCGTCCTTCTCAAAAGCAAGCTGTAAACAGTCGCAGTAGGACTGTTGTGAGTTAATTCTTTCCTGAGGAAACCCGCAACAAGCAAGCGTGCAGCAGAGCTGCACATAGCGAGCGCAGTGAGGACGAGCAAGGTTGCACGGCAACCGCAGCGTGTTCCTCAGGAAAGAATTAACAAAACCATGGACGCTTAGCTCAGTTGGTTAGAGCACCTCGTTTACACCGAGGGGGTCGCGGGTTCGAATCCCCCAGCGTCTATATTTAAAAACCACCTTTATGGTGGTTTTTAAATATATAAGCGTTTGGGATTCGAAGGGTACGCGCATATGCGAGCGAGCGCAGCATATGTGGCGCGTACCCGGGAACTGAGCGCGCGCATGTAGCGTGCGAAGCGAATCCCCCAGCGTCTCTGAATGTTATATTGATTTAATATGTTATAATTATGAAAATCGTATTCTTCGTTATGAAATTTTTATATATATTTTTAAGTTCTCTTCTTTTTGGATCGTTACTATTTGGGGTTTTACTTTTTCGACAGGTTAAGATGCTTGAATCTGAAATACATCAAATTGTATCTACGAACAACAGTTCTGTAATTAATAACGGAGAAGAAGATGTTACAACAAAACTATTTCAAAAACATCAAAAAGATTTTTTTCAACCAGGTAGCGATCCAAATGGGTGGTTAAATTTTAATAACTTTTTATTCTCACTATACAAAAAAGATTGGGAAAGGAATAATCTATCGAATAAAAAAGGATTAAGAGAAATACACCCATCACAACAACACCTATCATTTTCGGTTCCGTATGATGTGTTGTATGTAAGCGATCAGGTTACTGAACAATACGAGTCGGATTCTTCAACAAGTACTGTCTATGGTGATTTTGATGGAAATGCTGTTACTATACAGATCGCGCGCACAAAAGGGTCTTTTGGGGTTAATCCTTCATTTTGCAATGCATCTGAATATAAATATTCTGAATCGGAACAACGTCTTGTATATTCGTTGTTAGATAAATTAAATTTTAAAAACCAAACACCCGACCTATGCCGATATGTTGTAAAACGTCAATTAGGTCATGGAAAAGAGGCGGATATAGATATTAGATCTGTATATTGGTTTAATTGGGGAGAATATCTAAAATCAAATCCTGCAGCCCGAACCGAATCTGATGATTATAATGATGTGATTATGTTTGGTGTACCAAACAATCTTGATAGAATGCGCGGTATAATTACACTGGAGTCTCGTTATTACGTTGATCGAGCGCACAGGCATGAGTCTTTTGAATCTCAGGATGCCTATATGAAAAAGACACGTGACGCTTACAAAGACATTCCACAATCAATATTTGACGGTCTTGATTTCGATTCAGAATATTATTCTGCGTGTGAATACCTGTGTGCATACTGAAGAGATTATTGTTCTGTGCGGTTTGCCGTGCGCGGGAAAAACAACGTGGCTGCGTGAATACATGGTGCAGCATGAGAGTGTTGCTGTTATATGTCGAGATCAGGTAATTTCTGAAATGCTTCGTGATGCAGATTTGATTGCTCGTATTAATGATCGATCCAAAAAAGTTTTGAATCCGATCTCAAAATTATATGCCTCACTTAGAGAGAATGCTCGAAATGACGAATTTACTCGTGAATATGTTGTCAGGATCACTTCTTTGATTCAAGCGTGTCAAGTTCGAATATGTATTATTGATGGTTTACATGCACAAAGGATTTCACGGGAATTTATTCGTACATTTCCTCACGCTGTTCGACGCGCAGTATATTTATCAACATCAGCAGATACATGCGTTGCGAGATTTAGAGGGCTTACACATGATGAGAGACTGAGACGTAAACAGCTTACTGAACAATTAATTTACAAACTCGCAGATATTTTTGAGCCCCCACATGAGGATGAAGGGTTTGATTCTGTTGTCAGTTGTAGGTACGAATAGCTTTATGCTAAGCTTTCCCCACTATGAAAACCAAACAACCTTCAATTGCAATTATCATCGCCCCATACCACGAAAAAATCGCAGAAAAAATGTATAAAACCGCGGTCGCAGAATGTGAAGCGCGTTCATACAAAATTGTAGAAATCGTGACAGTTCCAGGTTGTTTCGAAATGCCGCTCGCCGTTGCGAATGTTTTGGATGCACACAAACTTGATGGCGTTATTGTCCTTGGCATGATCGAAAAAGGGGAGACGCTCCATGGTCAGATGATGGCGGGTTCTGTATTTGAGGCGCTCATCGATTTGCAGCTTGATACGCGCGTTCCGATCGGCATGGGAATTATTGGACCTGGTGCAACACCAAAACAAGGGCTCGTGCGCGCGGAAGGTTCGGCTCGCCAAGCAGTTGAGGCGGTTGCCGCGATGATTGCGAACAAATAATTTTGAACTCAGCGCGCGAAACCGGTATACTGTGAAGACGTATGACATTACAAAGTTTTTTTATCGGTCTCGCGCTTTCGCTCTTTGGTTTTAGCATGGTCTACAAAACCGATTGGTATTTGGGATTCATGGGCCTCAACGAGTGGGCGGAAAATAAATTTGGCGGAGGTGGAACACGTCTCATGTACAAACTTATCGGTGTTGGGTTTTGTTTTTTCGGAATTTTAGCGCTCACCGGCCAGCTCAATGATCTTGTTGGTGGAGTTGCAGGTTCGGTTTTTGGTGCTCGTTTAAATAAATAACCTATGCAACATCCACAGGAGTCGCTAACGCCGCACAATGGGAAAATTTTTGATCCACTCGAAGTGCTTAAGGCGTGCGGTATTCATGCAGGAATGCGAGTCGCTGATTTTGGTTGTGGTCACGGGCATTTTGTTTATCCAACGGCCGAGCTTGTTGGAAATCGAGGAAGTGTTTATGCAGTTGATTTGCAACACGAGTTGCTCGGTGCAATTGAAAATCATGCAAAGACGCTTGGGCTTTTGAATATTGAATCGGTTTGGGCAGATCTTGAGGTTTTGGGTGCAACAAAAATTCCAAACAATTTGCTTGACGTAGTTTTGCTCGTGAATAACCATATTGATTCTACGGTGCAGCAAAAAATGCTTCGCGAGGCGGTGCGTGTGCTGCGTCCGGGTGGGCAGGTTTTGCTCATTGATTGGCTTGATGGCAACACGATTCCGTTTGCACCGGCGATTTCCGAGCGCGTCAAAAAAGAAATTTCGCTTGCAAATGCACAGTCGCTTGGAATGCGATTTATTGACGAATTTCGCCCGAGCAGGTACCATTATGGCCTGAGATTACAGAAAGCGTAACTTGAATTAACTCAGTTCTATGTACTTGGCACAACTTGCAACATTTGCATATTGGTTTGATTTTCCACGTCCGATTTCAACATTCACACTCGTGCTTTTTATCGCAGTGTTTGCAACGCTTTTTGTTGGTGGCTTGCTTGCACTCATGTTTTATCCAAAAATCGAAGACCGATGGAAACGTCGGGTTGTTCGTCGTTCAGGATCGGGAAGTGCATGGATCGGCGTGCTCGGACTCATGTTCGTATTTGCACGCGTAGAATACATTCCACTTTTCATGTACCGCTTTTGGTTTTTGATTCTCGGCGTTGCATTTGTTTTGTGGGCTGTTCGTTTGAATCGCTACGCACGCGAACGCAAAGAAAAGCTCATTGAAGAAACACGTCTCTACCAGACAAAACAAAAATATTTGAAGCACTAATCATGCGA
>CALQYY010000020.1 GCA_943349075.1 Candidatus Magasanikiibacteriota bacterium | reverse complement strand
TGAAAATTTTCGAGTGGAAATTTTGAATCCACCGGAACCAACATGTTGTCGCGCAGTTTTACGACAGCATCAACGACTTCTCCACTCTGAAATCTGTGCTGCTCGATATAATGTTCTGATGGAAGAATTTGTGCGAGCAAATTTCCGAGAAAAAGTTCTCCAATTGTTCCACGAAGTTTTGGTGATCGCAAAATTTCTTGTAGTGATGAAATATCTTTTCCAACATCATAAATTCGTTTGTTGGATTCCTCAAGTTGTGCGAGTTTGTTTGTTACATTTGCGTACGCGCGCGCAGCAGTATCGAGACGCTCACCAATTGTTTGTTGCGATTGTTGCTGCACCTGATTATTTTCACGCAAACGATCATTTACCTGCTTGGTTACGGCATTTAACTGCTGTAAAACTGTCTGGGTTGTGTTGTTAAGTTGTCGCTCGAGTGATTCAGATTTCGAATCAACTTGATTATTCTTGTTGAATCGATGTAGTATTGCAAGCGTAGCAAGAAGTGCGCTTGTTACAAAAAAAATAAGGAGGTAGAAGATGATGTTTTGCATAGCCAAAATAGTATAGCATGTTCGGAAACTGTTCGGTACTTATACACATATGTGCATAAGATGTGCGTCCCTGTAGTTCAACTGGATAGAACTGCCCCGTCCTAAGGGGTTAATAGGTGTTCGAATCACCTCGGGGGCAAAAAATAGTTCAATAATTCGGCAGCTGCTCGCTGTCTTTTTTTATTTTTTCCCTTCTTTACCCCATGCAAGATCAAAAAGAGCCTGAACAGTATCAGCAATTTCTTGGCTTTCGATAATTACGGTAATAATTTTTCCGTGCAAAGTTGAAAACGCAACCTTGTTACCATATATGAAGATATCGCCACCAAATTCTTTATGATTTTGGGTGATCATATGGCTTTCGACCTCAACACGAGATGGAATTCGTAGCTGTCCAGCATGTAGGGCTCGTCCGTGAACTTTGAGTTTTGAGAGCGCTGAACGAAGCGGCCGCAGTTCCTCAGGATTAAAAACCTCGCTTACAACGTCGGCATTGAATAGTTCACATGTATTGTTTGGTTTAGTTGCCACAACATCTTCAAGGTAAGTTCTTAATCCCTCGACACCCTCAAGAAGCTTAACAGCTGGTTTTTCCCCACGCTGTTTCAGGCGAAGTTCGTTCAGAGAAGCTTCGATTTCTCGCTTTGTTGACTCAACCTCGCCGATTTTGTTTTGCACAAAAGAAAGCAATCGTTCTGGATTTTCCGCTGTATACAGCATTTTTTTTCCTTTTTGAAGCGAACTCATGAGTCCTCGCGCGGCTAGAGATTCGATAGCAGTATAGGTTGTCATTCGGGAAACCCCAGCCTTTCGCGCAATTTCTTGAACAGGAACCGGCCCTAGTTCAAGTGAAAGAAGGTAAACAGTTGTCTCGCTTTCTGTGAGACCAAGTGATCGTAGAATTTTTTTCCACTGTGCCATAGTTGTTTGTTTATATCGAATCTAATAGATTTTGACGCCAGGTCTGGTAGGAAACAAGCTTTGGACCTTGTAAATAGATATCCATGAATGGAATAACATAATTTACCAACGTTTTCTTCGAACGCGTATTAAGAAGGACATATTTCGTACCGCCCTCAACAAATGTGTGAATGTCGTTTTTTATGGAAACAACCTCCCGGATATATTCGAGCAATTGTCGGTTTTCGTGTGCGAGCTTAACTTGAAAGCCAAAATTTTCAGTTCGTGCGGAGTTGTTGTGAAAAAAGGTTGCGGATAACGATAGAACGCCAGCAACGAATTCAGGAGATGTTTTATTTTTTGTGGGCATAGTTTCACGTGAAACCTAACTGTCAAGTCCGAAATTCACAAGAACCTACCCAGAGGGAACTAGGTTTCACGTGAAACATTTGTATAGGATAATGTTACCAAACAATATCAAAATTGACAATACACAGTGTTTACACACAGAAATCACAGCTTTATCCCCATGGTTATCAACAGAAGATTTGACAACGATTTTTTGCTATACTGTGCCTAGCCTGGGCAAAATCAGGCACTGCTGTATTCTATGTCTCTTGGGCAGTGGTTACGTAGCAAAGTATTTTTAAAACAAAACAGACCTGGCGACCTGAAAAACAATACTGTTTCGGGTTCTTCTGGTATTTCAACAAAATTTGAAAACAATAGTCTCAAAAAATATCTATTAGTGGCTATTCTAGCGCTTATAGTTGCTCCAATCGCATATTTACTTCCAGAAATTCAGCGCTGGGCATCAGCTACCACGTGGCAAACAGCATCAAATTTCGACACCGCGGGCGATGTTGGACTCTATGGAAGCAGCATTCTTGATAATGACGGACTCATTTCAACCACCTATTACGATAAAACCAACACTAAAGTTAAGTATGCACAGCGCGGAGCCGGTGGTACATGGATGGTTGAAGACGTAGAAACACTGGCAGCTGACTATACAGGAGGGATGAATAGCGATAGAAACACAAAATTTGGCATCGCAAAAGATCCGTCGGACAATAAAATATCAGTTGCATACTGTGAATATGCAAGCGGTGGTATTCCTGCGTGGTCGGAGCTTCGTATTGCGCACAGAGTTGGTGGTGGGGCCGGAAATTGTGGAACGAGTAATAATTGGCAATGTAGTGGAGCAGGATCGGCGTGGAATAGTGCGTGTGCGATGCGAATGATTTCACTTTCGTATTCGTCAACAAGTACATACCCCGCGCTTTCATATATAGAAGGAACAACACTTAAGATTATTGAGAAATACGATGGAACAAACTGGACCGAATCATCGGTTTTGACAAATGCAGGTCTTGTTTATGACCAAAACCAAACAGTTTTGAAATATCTTTCAAACGGTGCGCCAATCATATTCTTCGTTCAAAACGATGGTGGAGCGAATAATTATGTTAAGTACACATATCGCAGTACGGTAGATTGGACATGGAGCGCTCCAGCAACAATCATGTCTCAGGCATGGAATGGGGCTGAGACAGAGGCGTATTCTTTGAGTGTGATAGCAGACGGAACAACACCCGATCTTTTCCACGTTTCGGGCGGCCTTGTTGGAAATTTAAAATATGCAACACTGGACAGTTCATTTGTTGTTTCGGCAGTAACCACTGTTGATACAGGATCATTCACATGGAATTCGATAATGCTTCAGAGTAATGGATATCCTGCGATTGGGTATTACGATAACACAGGCGACGCATTAAAATATGCAGCGTTTAACGGAGCAACTTGGGCAACAGAAACTGCAGCGTCCCTGATGGGGCGATACGTTTCAGCGGTTGCGCATCAAAGCAGTTCGTATCCTGCGCTCGTTTCGTATGATCAAGTTGGAATGAATGCGGTTTATCTGACTCAAGACAATGAACCTTCGGCACCAACAACTCCTTATACAAGCACAACCACGCCTGCTGTATATGGCGCAACAAATCCAATACAAATAGCAACAACAACCCCATCTTTTTCTGCAATATTTCAAGATTCAGATGTGGGAGACACCTCAGCAAAAGCGCAAATTCAATTGACAACCGCAACAGACGGTTTTGCAACGATAAATATTTGGGATTCGGGAGCGACAGCATTTGCGCCATCAATTGCAATTGGGGCGCGTTCTGCATATTTTAAATACGGAGAGTTTGGGGACCCACCACTTTTCGCAGGACTACTCGCGTTAGGCGATGATGCTTTTGTGACAAATGCTGACACGAATTATTATTGGAGAATTCGTTTTTGGGATCAGAATGATGTTGCAGGTGCATGGTCTGCAACCAATACTTTCACATTACTAGATCGTCCCGCTGCACCAAGCGCGCTTACACTAAGCATTCCATATCCATATACAGTTGCAAATTCAGCAACAACAACAAAAAATAATGCATATCCGCAAGTTGCAGATAGTGTTGTGTTGAAGATCTCAACTAACGGAGCTGATTACACAACAATTTCGACAACAACTATTGATAAAACTGCATCGGCAAATGGAATTGTTGTGCCGACAGACATTATCGCGTTAGATACTAAATATTATTTTAGAGCTCATTATCATAACAGCCTAGGTTATTCAAATGCTACGGATGAAGCGGTGTTAAATGCGTTTCGAGAGCCAGTCATTACCACAACAACACAGTCGTGTAATTCGTTAGGCGTAACAGCGTTTGACCCTCATTTTAATGGCTCGAGTAGTTTTGGATTTCAATATCGAGACAATGTTTTAGGGAACTACTTTAGTCATAACCCAAGCTCAACGAACACTCTAACACCACTTACCCCGGGCGGTGTCTATTCGGTAACTGTTTATTTGTCACCATTTGATTTGAATGCTCCAGGGATTCCAACATATGGAAGCTCATCAATTACAGGACAGTTACTTGCATGTACACCGAATGTGACTGTTTCACAAACTGCAGCAAACACAGCGCTTGTAAGCTGGGATGGGCAAGGTTCTGATTCGGGTGTGTATTATATTGTAAAAAACATTACCACGAACGAACAGGCGACTGTTTTAGAAAGCAGCCCACACAACTGGTCATTTACAGGACTTGAGGCAATGAAAACGTATCAGTTTTCTGTGCAATCATATAATTCGGCAAATGAAACAGATGGTATTGCAACAACAGTGACATTTACAATGGCAGGCGCAAGTTTTGGTGAGCCAGAAGTGTACGATTATCCAGCAACAGGAAATTTTAAGGTCTACCAAACTGGTGTACCTGCGGGATATGCGCTTTCTGAAGATGTATTACTTGATCTAACATCTGCAGGAGCTGGGTGGCTGCAGATTTCGAACTCGTCGGATTTTACAGGAGCGCAATGGATGACTGTGCCGACACCACTTATCAGAGGTATTCCATGGAAGTTGCGCGGTGTTGATATTACGAAGCAATCAACACATATGGTTTATGTTAAGTTGCTCAACTTAACAGGACAAAAAGAGGTTGTGTTACCTCCCGAAACAATTATTGTTGATCCTACAAGTATTGCGTCACCGCAATTTGTTCTGCCGCAAGAAGGTGCGAGTGTTGGAAATCGAGTTATATATTCAGGAACTGCAAGGCCTGGTGTGCAAGTTAAGCTATCGGCTTTTGATAGACCGGGCTTCCCAATAGCAATTGGCGAAACAACAGCAACCGAACGAGGTTTTTGGACGATCACATCGGATGCAACACTTTCAGATGGAATGCATATTATCGAAGCGGTCTCGGTTGCGTCTGATGGTAAAGTTAGTATTCCTGCTAAGCTAACTATTTATGTAAATGCCGTCGCGGAAGTTGCGCCACAAGCTCCGGTTGTAGAATTTCCAAAGCAAGGGTCAACGTTGTTGCCTCAAGCAATCACAACAACTGGTTTTGCTGAGCCATTTGCTCAAATCATCATCAAAAACTACTCAGGTCTTTTGCAAGATATTGACACAGTAGTAACAGATGCAGATGCGACAGGAAAATGGAGTGTTCAATTGCCAGTTATTCCTAGTGAAGGGTTTCATTCGTATAGCTACTATGCGAAAAACGCAAACGGCCTCATGAGTAATGTTACGATTGTTAGTTTTCACATCAGCACAACGGTAGTGGTTTTACCCGAAGAGCAACTTCCTGTACCAGTTAAAATTATTGAACCAATACCTCCAATTGATAGACTTAATCCGCCGATTCGAGAGGTTCCAATTCCTACACCAATTACACCTCTTCCACCACCATCTTCTTTTGGTAAAGAGGATGAAGGCGCAAATACAACCCCAACAATTGTTTCAAATGTTGTTTCAAGCAACACTTCAGAACCGCAAACTCCAATAGAGGTTCCTGCAGTAACGACAAATGTTGCAATTGAAGAGTTAAAAACAACCGCAAGTGATTTGCTCGACGCAACAATTTCAATATTTAATCCTAATGCAGCAAACATAACACCAGTTGAGGTTGCTCAAAATGTAGCAACTCAGTCAAAAGTTGTTGCGAAACAGGCGGTTAAGTCTGCTCAAAAAACAGCGCAGGTTGCGCGCGTTGTTGCAGATACACCCGAGGTACAAACAGTTAATAAGGCTGTTGTGATTCCAACAGCTGCTGCGGTTGGTGTTGCATCCGTCAGCACAGCAGCGAATGTGCCACAAATTTTACTGTACTTCAGATTTTTGTTTACGCAACCATTTGCACTCATCAATCGTAGACGCCGCAAACAATGGGGCATGGTTTATAACGCGATTACAAAAATGCCGATTGATTTAGCGGTTGTGCGTTTAGTTGAAGTTACACAAAATCGTGTTATGCAATCAAAGGTAACTGATCGTGCGGGTCGTTATCAGTTCTTTGCAGAACCAGGAAAGTATAAAATCGAAGTTTCGAAAAATGATTTCAATTTTCCACCAACATATTTACAAGGAAAGAAAGAGGATGGAAATATTGCGGATCTTTATGTTGGCACTGAAATTATTATCGAGAAAGCAGGGCCGATTTCATTTAATATTCCACTTGACCCAATCGGTGTTCAGAAAACTACTAAGCAGGTGCTGAAAGAGGCTGCAAAAAAACACGTTGCTGAATTGCTGAGTGTTGTAGGTCTTTTGGTGACCGGCATTTCATTCGTTGTTACACCAACGCCGGTGGTTGGTGCATTTCTTGTTGCGCATGTTGGCAGCTTCTTCCTATTTCGCCGACTTTCAATCGGGAAACGTCCAACAGGGTGGGGTTTTGTGCTCGATGCGTCTGATCGTGAACCACTCGAACGTGCTGTTGTTCGTATTTTTGATACGCAATATAGCAAACTTTTAGAAACACAAGTTACCGATAATAAAGGGCGTTACGGATTTTTGGTTGGAAAAAACCAATACTATGTAATGGCAGAGCATCCAGGGCACAAAAAGTTTGTGTCAGATCCAGTTGAAATTAAAAACGAAAAAGAAGGTGGAATTGTTGGAATTGATATTAGTCTTTTGCAGGATTCAAATATTGAACAGTTATCTGTGGTGCCGCAGCAGACAACAGTTGAAAGCGCGGCGCCACAACAAAAAATTCAATATGTGGCAAAGCCAATGGATTTAGATAGAAAAGAAGGAGATTCATTGCTCATGAAGAATCTTGCTATAAAAACAGATGAGATATCAAAGATTCCTCATTCGAATACAGAGGAGGTTGCTTTGTTTGCGCGCGTTGCACCAATTTCGAACAGGATTTCATCAGTAGACCCAAGTGCTCACGAAACTAGCACATCAAAACTTCTTGCACCAATCTCATTTGCATCCAACAATTTAAAAATTGTTGGTATTGAAAAAAATGTTGATCAACTACCACAAATTATTTCAGATGGTAATTTTTTAGACGGTCTTGACAAGAAAATTTAGCAAAAACGCATCTGTTTTACGTTGACAAAAGCCCATTTTTATGCTATATTATGTGGGTAATTCACATCTCCTGACCCTTCGTCTCTCAGGTTGGGCAAAGAGATTCTATGGCGCTCATTTCAAAATGGTTTAAGCACATGTGCACAGTTCCCCCGCGAGTTTATTTCGTGGCAACTGTCTTTGCGCTTTCGACAGTATATGTATCTCAAGAAGCTGGACTCGCATTTGCGAAGTCGGAAGATAATTTTCGTCAGCCATCGGTGATGGCAAACGAAGATGTTCAACGACGTGAGGATGTTCGTCCGGAGCAGTTTCGTCAGCAGTTTGAAAACGAAGATCGTGGTAAGTTTGAAGATCGCGAAAAAATCGAAGTTCGAGAAAATAAAATGCCTGAGCGTCCTGAAAATGTCGAAGAAAGAAATTTTCAGAACCAGCCAATGCAACCTCCTCAGAACTCAAACGAGGAGTTTGATAAGCGACAGGCACAAATGGAAGCCCAACGGGCGGATCAAATGAAAAAACAGTTTGATCAGATGAAAAAACAGCTTGTACAAATGGATAAGTTGTTAATCAGGACTGAAGCGCGCATAGCTGCCTTAGAAAAGCAGGGTGTAAAGGCTCCAGCTGATCTTGTAGAAGCTCTCGCAAGCGCGAAGCTATCACTTAGATTGGTGCAAAATGCGACATCGCTCGAAGATGAGGGTGTGCAAGATGCGATGGACTCTCTGAGAGAGAGTGGGCAGACCCTCGGGGAGGGAATGCAAAATCTCGAAAGATTGTCGCAGATGCCAAAAATGCTGAAACAGGCAGCGTCTGAAATCAAAAAACTCGAGACATCATATACAAAGTCACAGAAATCCGCAGCACGCCTAAAGGTTGATGTTTCGGTTCAGCTTGCTGAATTCCGAAAAGCAATTGATAGTATTAAAGCTGGCTACACAGAAGCAGAGCAACTCACCCAGAGTGGCGATGCAGATGGTGCAAGCGATACATTAAAATCAGAGGTGTGGGAAAATATGCAGGATGCTCAGCAGTATCCTGGACTCATTGAGGCGCTTGGAAATGTGCGAAAGTACATCACAAACTTTGATAAGTTTGTTGTAAAAGCAGCCAAGAATAAATTAGTAGCAGCAGACAGTGAGGCGACCGAAGCGCTTGCTGAAATGCGAACGCGTGTTGTTGAGCTCAAACAGTTAGCAGCAACGCAGCCAACAGACCCAGATGAACTTCGAAGTACTGTAGGGGACATCTTTGATCTCCAAACAACGATTCAAAGTGTCATGGGTTCTACGCAGCCTAGTATTCAACTACCAAGTGGAAATTCAACTTTAGACTTCTCTTCGTTCGGTCAAACAAGTGGTTTATAAAAGGGCAGCAGTAATTGCTCCCGCCATCAGACTTTATTGAGAAGCAGAATTTCTGTGAAGCTCTCGCCATAAGGCGGGAGTTTTTGTTTTAAAAGACAACCTGTTTTGATGCGCGATCAATAGCGCGGATCAAAACTTGTGCGAGCGCTTGAATTTCATCCCAGGATTCTGTTCCAACTGAGATTCGCATGAACGGTTTGGTGACTTCCGTTGCGTGTAGGGCGGTTAGGTAGATGCGTGTCGTATCAAACCCAAAACTTGTTCCTGAAATTAGGTTGATTTTTGCGCGTCGTGCTTCGTCAATTGCAACCGAGATGAAGGTTTTGTGCAGCGAGATTTCAGGCTCTGCTGATTTACAAGCAAGTACAAGATAACTTCCGTGAAATGGTAGGTTTTTTGTCCAAGCAGCCCCCGGATATGTTGAAAGTCCGGGGTAAACAGCGTGTGAGTAGGGAGTTTTGGTTAGTGTTTTGATGTGAGCGTCGAGTACTGATGCGAGATATTCAGCGTTGCGATTCATGCGAGCCATGCGTTTTGTGAGGAGCGCGCGACTTGGTTTTGGAAGCGAGAGCACAGCACTGTCTGAAAGCGTTGTTCCAAGATGCATGCGCCAGCCTGAGACACCAAACGGTGAAATCGCCTTTGTCCAAATGATTCCAGCGGGCGTGCGGTCCATTCCGAACTGATGATATTTGATGAGGCTCTCAAAAACAATGAGGTTTAGTTTTGATGGGAGCAGCGGCAAATCTTTGAACGCCTGGTACGAGATTCCAAGTCCTGTGTTGTCGAGTACAAGCACTGTTGGTCTATGCAGCTCCTTTGAAAGGCGTGTGATGATTGTTTTTGTGTCAGGAACGGCGACAGCCTCAGTATTGCAGAGTGTATCGAGAAAAATAGCAGATGGTTGCAACTCCTGGACTTTTAAAAGTAGGGCGTCAGCACTCATTTCATCGAAATAAAAAATGTTGTTTTCACAAAATTTTTCGAGAATTTTTTTGCATTCAAAATAGCATGACTCACCAACAAGTATAGGCCCACTCAGAAGCCCATCAAGGTGGAGTGTATTTACGATTGTGGTGAATGCAGCCATTCCGCTTGAGGTGGTGTATACGTTTGGCGGAATTCTGAGGGCTGCATCAATATATTCAGAGCGAAATGCATGTTCGTAGTTTTCGGCGTCAATGTTGTGGTCGCGTTTGTAGTCGTTGATTGTCGCGGATATTTTTCCTGTTTGGGCGCCTGCTTCTGAAAATTGTGAATGAAGCGCGGAGGGAGATTGTCCGTCGACGCTTGTTAGCAGGGCGCCCGTAATTCCAGCAAGTGAACGCAACTTGTTTGCGTAAACGCGCTTTAGTTCAGAGGAAAATTTTTTGTCTGCAAGCGATGTAGAAATTTCTGCAGCAAGCTTTTTGTAGGTTGCAATATGATCATTTGTCAGACCTTGGATCATGTGGGCTGTTCCAGGCATGACTGCGTCATGACAGCTCGATAAGAAAATAAAAAATTGGCGTAGCTGGTCAATTTTTGAGTTTGCCAGATAAAGAAGTTCTCTCAAATCATCCGCAAGTTCTTCTTGGTTCGAATAAGTATTCATACAATTTTGCTGATTATACATCTCGTGGTATCCTCATGTCATGCTTGAAAATTTTTTTTCATTTCAAAAACAATCCATAATTAAGCTTGTTCCTGCAACTATCGGGGGTTTCTCATTGAAAATCCCAGTTGCCGATATTCAAGGTTTAGCACCAGGTCCGACGGTTGTTGTAACCGGAGGGATGGATGGAGATGAATATTCAGGGATTGAAGCGGCATATCGCATCGTCCACCAGTTTCAAAACGGTGATTTTGCGGGTCGACTTATTGTTGTGCCAATTGTAAATATTCCGGGTTTTGGTGCTGAATGTAGTCAGTGTCCAATTGATGGACAATTTCCTAAAAATATTTTCCCTGGGAAGGCGCAAGGAACTCCAACAGAGCAGCTGGTACATTGGCTTGTGAGTAATTACGTATCGGCAGCAGAGCTTTGGCTTGATTTGCATGCAGGAGCGATTACGGAGGGGTTAAATCCGTTCGTATATTTATTTGAAACAGATAATGATCGGGTTCGCGCGTGCACCGAAAAAATGATAGAGGCTGGTATTTCATCTATCGTTGTTATGGAGCCCTCTCGTTGGGGTTCAAAGCATGCGAAACTTGCTGAAATGGGTTGTACGTACGTGCTTGCGGAGTCGGGTTCGCGCGGAAATTTAAAAGAGGATGATGTTTTGCGACATATTGAATCTGTAAAAGTTGCGTTTGGTGCGGTTGGGTTGATCCCGGCGCAAAAAATTAATAACGAGCCTCCGGCAATCTTTCATGAGGTTGTTTATGTTACAGGGGAGTTTGATGGGCTGTGGCGCGCGGCGGCGATAGGCGCGACAATTCAAAAAGGTGATGTGCTCGGTGAATGGTGTCGTTTGGATGGAAGTGACAAAAAAACAATTTATGCGGCACGTTCTGGTTGTCCGTTGTGGTGGAAAGAGACTATGCGAATGCAAGAAGGCGATGTTTTATGTGCGATTGCGTGGAAGTAAAATAGAGAGCGCCGAAAATATAAGTGCGCCAGAAAAATCGAACAGCATGTCGTACATGGTGTCAGCGAGACCTGGTTGGTGCGTTGTTTTAAGGAATGTGTCTGACAAAAATTCATACCACTCCCAAGCAACACCAAAAATCATGACAAAGCCGCAGACGAAAACAATGTTCCATAAAGTTGGAATGTTTTTCCACCAGGAAATTTTGTAGACGCGCACAATTGAGGTCAGCATATATGCGATGGCGAAGCCGCCGAACGCGTGCATAAAAACATCAAACGCTGATTGTGTTTGATATAGGTATGCTGCAAGAGGAGTGATGTTGAAAAAATAAATCAAAATCGGGAGCCAAAGAATTTGTAAAATTTTTTTCATAAATTTGTGCTATAATTGGTTGCGTAACCTCTTCGACAATGTTTGAAAATTTGCCGGACATGCTCTTGCACCCACCCGCACATAGCTGGGAAGGGCCGCAACCAGGACTCAGCGCTCAAGCTGATGATTTTTGTCGTTACTATTTTTCGGCAAAAACTGGACGCTTGGACCATATTATACACTACGGTTCGGACGGAACTCCTGAATTACGAATTTATTATCGAACAGTGGGGGATTCAAAAAAAGTTGAACCGTATGAAATTGAACGATGGAATGGGTCTGAATTTGTTCACGAGCAAAAGGACCGAACATTTCAAGTTCATGAGCTGCCGCGCATCATGATTGGTGATGATGGTCTAGAGAAAAAAATTCCGCTTGACGCAAAAGATGTTTATATTACACCTGCTGGCGAAGTTGTGCAGCTTGAATCGCGAGGAACATTTTTTAAAAGACCGCGTGCTGTATATTTGGGACGATTGTTTGGCTTTAATGCACTAAAGCCATTTGTTTTAAGGCGTGCAGGAAATAAGGAGCCGATTGCGATTGATCGGAAAGATGTCGTGATTGATCCGCAGGGCGCTGTTTTTCAGTTCACGCGCGACGGGCTTTTGGCGCTTGGAGAACTCTGTGGGGATTCGCCGGTCTCCGATGTTCTTGAAAATTTTGAAATTCCTCATCAGTTGTTTACACTTCGTATGAATGCTGATGTCGCGCACATGGATATTCATGATCCTCATGCGCAACAATTCTTAGCAGGTCCGCTGCACACAATTGGAGGCAAACATGTGTTTATTCGCAGTTCAGTTCCGGAGCTCGTCGATGTGCATGGGGGAGACGTTGCTGAGCGCTTGCTTCGAAATGTTGAACGGAGCGCACTTGAGCTTGGGCTTGTGTTTTATGCGATGAAGCATGAGCAGCGATCGGATGTACGCGCATGTTTTTTGAAAGCGCAGCATTCGCTCGAGGAAAAATTGTGGAAAGCTATTGATGTTTTTGAACAGACATTGGGAAAGAGTCGTCATACGATTATCAGTCCGCAAGATATTCGTGATTGGGTTGATTTTGCCGCGACAGAGCCGCACGGCGCACTGCTTCAGCTAAAAGAGATGGCACAGAAAAAATATGCAGCTTGATAAACTCGCCGCCGAGTTTCTCGATCATCTCGAAATTGAAAAAAATCGATCACTGCTGACACGCCGAAATTACGAACTTTATCTTCGGCGTTTTATTGATTTCATAAAAAAGACGTACAAGAAAAATGATCCGGCCGCGATTAATTACGAGGCGGTGCGTGCGTTTCGTTTGTGGCTCCACCGATTTATCGATGCGCAGGGCGAGACACTTGCAGCATCGACACAGAACTATCATTTGATTGCCGTGCGATCGTTTTTGAAATATTTGTCGAAGCGCGAAATTGTGTCGCTTGCGGCGGAGCGTGTGGAGCTTGGAAAAATGCCGGAGCGGCAGGTTTCGTTTTTGTCGGGCGAGGAGTTGCAGCGACTTTTGAATGCGCCAACGAAAACGGAAAACACAGATGTGCTCATTGCGCGCGATAAGGCGATTATGGAGTTGCTGTTTTCGACGGGACTGCGTGTGTCAGAGCTTGCGGGACTAAAGCGTGACGACGTTGAACTTTCGCGCGGCGAGATTGGCGTTGTTGGAAAGGGGAGGAAGCGCCGTGTGGTTTTTGTCTCGGAGGATGCGCGGCTGTGGGTGAAACGATATTTGACGGTGCGCCGCGACATATCGCCATTTTTATTTGCGAATCACGATCGCGCGGCGGAGACGCGCGAAAAAAATAATGCGGGAAGCGAAAAAGGGCTTGAAGGCCTCAGTCCGCGCTCAATTCAGCGCATGGTCCAAAAATACGCGCGCGAGGCGGGGATTATGAAAACCGTGACGCCCCACGTTTTGCGCCACTCGTTTGCGACGGATTTGCTCCACAATGGCGCGGACATTCGTTCGGTGCAGGTGATGCTGGGGCACTCGTCGATCACAACAACGCAGGTGTATACGCATGTGACAGATCCGCAACTTAAGAAAATCCATCAGAAGTTTCACGATAAGAAGGGCGTTTGATTTGGGCTAAAATCGTGTTATACTCCTTCTGATATGAAAATTCGGAAAGCAATTATCCCGGTCGCAGGCTACGGGACACGGTTTTTACCTGCAACAAAGGCTCAACCAAAGGAAATGTTGCCAATCGTTGATAAACCAACGGTTCAATATGTAGTTGAAGAGATCGT
>CALQYY010000019.1 GCA_943349075.1 Candidatus Magasanikiibacteriota bacterium | reverse complement strand
TCGCGCATGCCCCGCACGATGCTGCGCTATGCAATTGAAAAATTCGACACAAAGACGCGCGAAAATTATTTAAAAAAATAAACGGTACTCGTCTCACGCGTTCGCGCAAAACTTTCCCGCTCGTTCACCTACTTCTGGTTGTACTCCTTGAGAAACGCCGCCAGGTCGGCCGAGAGTTTCGTGCCTACAGCAGCCGCGTCGCGTCGACGAAAGCGCCGCGCAATTTCGATCTGAATTGCACTCACACCGAACTCGCGCGCGATTCGACGAACCGTGTAGCCCCCGTTGAGGTAATCGATGTGGCCGGGGCGCGGATTTTGAACCGTGATCTCGGGCAAAAACACCTCGTACCCGCACGCGCGCAGATGTTCTGCGAGTGCACGATCCGGTTCACCATGCACAACGGCCCTGCGGTTGCCCGTCCCGAGCACAATGTCGTAGCCACCCCGCGGCGCATACGACGGCTGATTCGAGAATCCGTGCACATCGAGCACCAAGAGTTCCTTGGTATCGAACCACTGCTGCATTTGCCGCACCTGCGCGAAGATCGTGCCATGGTATTGCGCGTGCGACGCCGCAAACTGCGGCATCTCATACGCCTCTGCTGCATCCCGATTGTAGTCAACGTAGCAACGCGGTAACAAACCGCGCACAACATTGACCGACTGCTCCACAATCACATCGCGCACAATCGGCCACACACCGCAGTCGCGCGCGCTGCACCCCGTGCGACGCATTGGCACAAACGGTCCAAACAGCGCCTCACCCGCCCCATCATGTGGAACCGTCAAAAGCGCACGCGACGGCTGACGAGCGGTCATCGTCTGCACATACTGATCAACCCCAACAGCAAACAAATCTCTCATGACACACCTCCTGGTAAATCTTGGGAAACAAAAAACGCCCCGCAGGGCGCTCAAAAATAAAAAGCCCCGCGCGGATTATGCAGTGCGTCGAGCAAAACCTGACCAAGTTTGAAAAAGTGAGGTGAGTAACATAGTGCGTGTAAGATAGTACAGTTCCAAAATTTCGTCAAATATTATTTCAAGCACGCTTCCCACCCCGCAACCATTCCTGACAAAAATTCCTCTTTTGATTGCGTGTGTATAGCTGCTTTCGCAAATATAAATTTTCCCTCTACTACAGAAAGAATTGCAGCTTGAAGTACCTCACTATCCGCAACAGGAATAATAATTCCGTTTTTATCAATCACTTCCTGTGCAACCCCAACATCAGTCGTAACAATCGGAACTCCCGCAGCTGCCGCCTCAATCAATGTTCGGCCATAACCTTCATAAAGCGAGGTGTTCAAAAATAAATTTGCACCTTTCAAATAACCTGCAGGCTCCTTTATCCACCCAGCAACTTTAACAAAGTTATACGCTGCAAGCTCAGAGCGAAGCGGTCCGTCACCAACAATCACGAGTGCAACCTCGGGATGAGTTTCGCGAATTTTTTTAACAACCTCAGCCGCCCACACAACTTGCTTCTCATGTGTAAGGCGCGACACCATCACAATATAAAATTCAAAACCGGGAAATATTTTTTTCAACTCGATCGGTTCAGTATTTTTTATATGCTCGACATCAACAAAAATCGGTAGCACTGAAATTTTATTTGCATCATTTTTTTTCGGCGACTTTTCCAAAATCGATTTCAAAATTCTGTCGCTCACAACGCGGACACCGTTGGCATGTGAAATATTTAACCATGCAAGCTGTGTGCGAAATCTATTTTTGAGTGACTCACTACTAAAATAACTGTTCGCAAAATCTGTATGAACCTGCAATTGTAATTTCAACCCAAAACGTTTTTTCAAACGCACACCAACATACCCAACTTCAAATGGATCCTGACATGTGATGAGTGAATCTGCTTCATGAAAATCTCGTGTTTCAATAATCTCCGCAGCTTTGTTATAAGCACTAAACAATCGTCCAACTTTCTTTTCTGAATTGGTTGGGTACACGTGCAAATTTCCATCATGCAATTCAACGCCAGATTTTTTTCCGCACAAAACAATGATATGCAGCTCTTGGACGAGTCCTGCATATTCACGCATGCGGTTATAAACCGACGATCCAACCTCAAGTATACTCGCGTCTGTACTTAGCATGACTACTCTCATATTTTCGCTAAAGTTACTAACAATTCGTCCGCAATCTGTCCCCAACTGTGTGTAAAATTATAGGCACGAACACGCGTCTGTGTCTGCGCATAATTTTCAGACTGCGCGAGCCATGAGATTTTTTCCGCCATGTCATTTTCGCTGAGCGGATCCACAAGTACGCCAATATTTTTTAGTTTTTCAGCATAGCCCGATTCACTCGAAAGCAAAAATGGTTTATTGCATCGAAGCGCATCCAAAATTACGTGTGGCGAAATTTCCCCAAGCGACGGCATCACAACCGCATAACATGTTTTCATTTTTTCCATCAATTCTTCGTGCGCAAGTGTGTGATAAATTTCCAAAGAAATTTCTGGATTATTTTTTTGTGCAATCGCAAACGCATTTTTAAACGCATCAATATTTTTATACGCAATATTTCGTGTTGCGAAAATAAAATTCTTCACGCGCGCAGGCTCATCCGAAATTTTTTCATCAAAACGGTTTTCGACAACAAAAATATTCTGCTCGCTAAGGCGATACGGCTTCATAAAAATATCGCGCTGCCACTCCGTACTAAAAACAACGGCGCTCGCCTTTCGAAGTGTCCATCGTGTAAGCGCAAAAATAAAATGTTCTTTTTCGGAAAATGCGCGCATCGCAGAATAGAACTTGCTGAGCAAAATTTTCTCACCTGTTCGCTGAACAAACTGTTCGTACAAAAAATCACCGCCTGTGCGGATAATAATTTTGCGACCGCACAAGCGGGCCGCCAAAACAGCCGGCAAACCTACGCTAAATGTGTCCAACGCCAAGACAAAGTCTGCGCGATACACCCGTGGCAATACGCGAAAAAAATATAAAACATGCCGAATACCTGTCGGCAAACTATTTTCGAGCTTATAGGTCACGACATCAACCTTGTGGCCGCGCGTAGCAAACTCCCGCTCCATCGCAGCCGCATATTGTGCAGGCCCGCTGGTTGCTGGGGGGTAAATTCCCGTAGCGATACAAATTCGCATAATAGACCAATTCTAGCGTAATTGCTCGCAAAAATCAAGCCTGCTATACTATCCGCTACTAACGATTTTATATGGATGTTCGCGTACGATGCATTGGTTACCACAACGAGAAGATCATCATGATTCATCGAATTTCTCCAAAACGACCCGACGGTTATTATATTTTTCCTGGTGGCGGCGTCGATCCGGGCGAATCTCCCGAGCAGGCGTGCGTTCGCGAGATGTTAGAAGAAACAAACCTTGTAGTCACCCCCGTTAAGCTGCTGGGAATTCAGTTTCATCACGATTCAAACGGTGATCACTGCCAAATGTACTACTATATAAAAATTATTTCTGGCGAATTTGGTCCCGGAACTGGCGAGGAGTATGCGGAAGGATATGCAGAGGCAAATGGTCAGCACAATCCTGTATTAATTGCGCCACAAGATCTTTCGACACTCAATCTTGTGCTACCTGCTGGAATCGACGAGGTTCTCACTGCACATGGTGGCGAAATTTTAGATATCCCATTTTTTGTCCTCGATGATCTACCAAAAGTATGCTGATTGGCTCACACGTTTCAATTGCGGGCGGAATTTTCAACGCACCGGACAATGCAGCAGCCGTTGGCGCGGAGTGTTTTCAGATGTTCACGCGCTCGCCCCAAGGTGGGCCTGCACCAAAACTCACACAAGAAATCGTCGCGGATTTTTTAGAGCGCTGCAAAACTCACAAAATTTCCGAATGGGTCGTTCATGCACCATATTACATTAATCTTGCATCAGAAAAAGAGATACTTCGCAAATCTTCTGTTCGTGTTTTACGCGAAGAACTCGAGCGCGACTCGCTGATTGGCGCGAAATACATGATGTTCCATGCGGGATCTGCAAAAGGTGTGGGCTCTGCCGAGGGTGTGAAGCTTGTGATTGATAATTGCCGCCGCATTCTTGATGGTTATACCGGATCAACAGAGCTTCTCATCGAAATTTCTGCGGGCGCGGGCGATGTTATTGGCGACACCTTCGAAGAAATCGCGGAAATCCTACATGGCGTTGACACTGACAAATCTCTTTCGCAAAAAATGAATGTTTGTTTTGACACACAACACGCTTTTGGATCGGGCTATGATTTGCGCACCGAAGACGCTGTTCACGAAACCTTCGCACAGTTCGACATACTTATCGGCCTATCACGATTAAAAATGTCTCATTGCAACGATTCGAAAATCGAACTCGGTGGCCACAAAGATCGCCACGAGCACATAGGTGATGGATTAATTGGTACCAAAGGATTTAAAGCAATTCTACATCACCCAAAACTTCAGCACCTAAATCTATATTGCGAAACCGAGCACGAGCTCGTTGCTGAAGACATTAAAAAGCTCAAAAAAATTCGTGGCTGATGCTATGAGAATTTCCGTACGCGTTATTCCGCGCGCAAAACAAAATATTGTTGAGGCAGAGCCCGATGGCTCCTATCGTGTTCGTACAACAACAGCTCCAACTGACGGAAAAGCAACCGATGCGGTTATTAAGTTGCTCGCAAAACACTTCAAAACATCACAATCTTGTGTGGTGTTAGTTTCTGGACAAACGTCGCGTTCAAAAATTTTTGAAATTACTTAAGCGGATCAGGACCACCTTTTGAAACTGGGTTACAACGCAAAATTCGCCAAATTGCTCGGATCCACCCACCAATAAAACCATATTTCTTTACAGCCTCGTAGCCATACTGACTACAGCTTGGCTGAAATTTACAATATCCAACCGGAAATGCGTGGCGAAAAAAACCATGATCCGGCGAAATTGTCTTTTGATACAGCCGAATAAAGAGTAGGCTCAGCTCTTTTGGGATGGAAATGATTTTTTTAAACATGTTTTTTCGATTTTGGAATAATTCCGATTCGTTCAAAAAATTCTCGGAAGAATTCGCGGCGCACATCGTCTGCAATTTTAGCTGCCGCTGGGCGAAGCATGATGATAATATCAATCGAATGTGTCAAAAGCTTCTGTTCAATTGCCAAACGAACAACTTCGCGAGCCTGGCGTTTAATTCTGTTTCGAACAACCGCGCGTTTCGAGACCCCGCTCGCCACAACAAAACCAACACGAGGAAATCCGAGCGTGTTTGGGACAAAATATAAAACGCACTCCGGACAGCTAAATCGCTTCCCGAGCTTTAAAATGCGCTTTATATCCTTGTCAGCTGCAATGCGAGATTCGCGTGCAAGCATGGAGGTTGAGTTACTTTTCTGATGAAACCGTGAGTTTCTTACGTCCTTTTTCGCGGCGACGTGCCAAAACCTTTCGGCCATTCTTAGTACTCATTCGTGAACGGAAGCCGTGTGTTTTCGCGCGCTTGCGTTTTTTAGGTTGGTATGTTCGCTTTGGCATAGCATTTAAGTAGACGGATTATAGCCGATAACGATTTTTTTGTCGACCCCCTCCCCCATCCCGTAGTTTTCAACAGATTCTCCACATGTTATACACAAAATATGCACTTATCCACAGGAGACAATCGTGTTATATTACTTTCACTTAACAGAACACCCGATATGACATCCCATGAACTCTGGCACGCGGTGCTTGGCGAACTTGAACTTTCGCTAAGTCAAGCAAATTTTAAGACGTGGTTTGGTCAAACCCAGCTTCAGGGCTTCGAGAATGGTTCAGTTACCATCTCAGTTCCTAATGGTGTTGCAAAACAATGGCTTGAAAACAAGTATCAGAAGCAGATTATTCACTCTATTGAGCGCATTTTAGGTCAGCCAGTTCAGAAAGTAAATTTTAAAATCGAATCAGCAGCAAAACCAAGTCTTGCAGGAATTATTTCAGGAGAGAGCGCGGGCCAGGCTCAGCCAACAGCCCCACAGACACAAAACCAGCAGCAGCAAAAGCCAGCACAGTTCATGACACGCTCTGAGGCGCCGACCATGCAAACAACGGTAACCGAGCGGATCGAAGCAAAAAATAAGTTCGGTCTCAACCCGCGCTACACATTTGAAAGCTTCATTGTTGGTAAAACCAACGAGCTTGCACACGCAGCAGCACAGGCAGTTGCAAACCGTCCGGGCGAAGTTTACAACCCTCTCTTCATATATGGAGGAGTGGGACTTGGAAAAACTCACTTGATTCAAGCAATCGGAAATCGAATTTCCGCAAACGACCCATCGGTAAAAATTCTTTACATTTCATCAGAGCGTTTCACTAACGAATTTGTTGCTGCGATTCGCTCAGGAAGCATCAAACAATTTAAGGAAACTTACCGCAACATTGATTTGCTTTTGATTGATGATATTCAATTTATTGCAGGTAAAACCGAAACCCAAGAAGAGTTCTTCCACACATTTAACGAACTCCACCAGGCAAATCGCCAAATTGTCATGACGTCCGATCGCCCACCAAAGGCAATTCCAGGTCTTGAAGATCGTCTTCGCTCACGTTTTGAGTGGGGTATGATTGCGGATGTGGCATCACCAGACCTCGAAACCCGTGTTGCGATCTTGGAATCAAAGTGTTTGGAGAAAAAATGTTCGCTTTCAAAAGAATTGCTTCAGGTAATCGCAACACTTGTAAAAAGCAATATCCGTGAGCTCGAGGGCGCTCTCAATAAAATTCTTGCTCACCATCAGCTTCGCGGCGAATCACCAAGTGTGGATTCTGTAAAATCCCTCCTGTCTGGCTATGACGAGCAGTCATACAAAAAATCACTGACACCAAAAGAGCTCACACTCATCGTTTCGCAGTACTTCGATGTAAGCGTTGATGAGCTCATGAGCCCAAATCGCGAAAAGCGCCTCGCCTTCCCTCGTCAGATCATCATGTTTCTTCTTCGCGAAGAACTCAAGTGCTCATTTCCATCAATTGGTCAGGAAATGGGTGGGCGTGATCATACAACTGCAATGCATGCGTATGAAAAAATTAATCGCGAGCTTGAAAACGACATGAAGCTCAAGCAAGATGTCGCAGCTATCCGTCAGCGGTTATACACAATTACACAGGGATAACTTTTGGATAGATTTCGGATTCGTTCTTTATAAGCTGCGGAAAAGTTGTGCTAAAGTGGGTGGACAACGTGGTGGATAACACCTGTTTTGCTAACACACTGTCCACACGGTCGTTGTGTAGGATGCCTTATACCCACTCCATACGGATTCCGTACACCTGTGGATTTAACATGTGCAAAGTCTGTATAAGTGCTCTACCTAGCGAACAAAATTCTGTTATCCACTTTTCCACCGACCCTACTACTATTACTAGAAATACATAAAGAAATAGAATATGAAATTCACGTGTACTAAAGAAAATTTTTTACAAGGTATTCAAGCAGTATCTTCTATTACTGGGAAGCAGGTGCATTTACCAATTCTAAACAATATTTTGTTACTCGCAGAGCCAACAGGTCTTAAGGCTGTTGGAACAAATCTCGAACTTTCGATCGTTGCAACAATTCGCGGCAAGGTTGAGCAAGAAGGAACTTTTACGGTTCCAGCAAAAACTCTTGTTGAATATATTTCTCTTCTTCCAACAGAAGCACGAATCGATTGTGAACTTGAAGGAACGGAACTTGTATTGAAATCAGGTCGTCAGCGCACAAAAATGAAAGGTGCTCCAGCGACTGATTTTCCTGCAGTTCCAACAGTTGAGAAGATTAGCGATCTAACTTTTCCTGCTGATAGACTTAAGAGAGCACTCCAGCGTGTGCTTATGTCTGTCTCGCATAGTGAAGTTCGCCCAGAACTTCAGGGAGTTTTACTTTTTTCAGAACCAAACGACCAGCTCCGTGCAATTTTTGCATCAACTGACAGTTACCGACTTTCAGAAGTGAAGGTTGAGCTACACAATCAGGTAGATCTTCCAGTTCGTGTGATAATTCCGCAAAGAACTGCACAAGAACTCCACAGACTTCTCCCCACCACCAACGATTCTGTTGTTTTAATCTTCGGCGAAGGCCAGATTTCGTGTGCGATTGGCGATGTCCACCTTGTTTCACGTCTTATTGACGGAACTTATCCCGACTATCGACAGATTATCCCCAAGACATGGAATACAGAGGTTAAAGCCCCAGTTGAAGAAACGTTAAAAGCAATTAAAGCTGCTTCACTTTTTGCTACCCAGGGCGTAAGTGCAGTCTCTCTTGAACTTAAGCCAACAGAAGAAACCCTAAACATCACCTCAGCGTCATCTCAGGCGGGTGAACATTCGGCTGATGTTGCTATTGAGGGTACTGGAGCTGATAATAAAGTAATTTTGAACCACCGCTTCTTGGCTGATGGACTTGTTGCGATTGATGATGAGCGCGTGGTGTTTAAGGTTGTAAACAGCGAGTCGCCATGTATGTTGCAGCCAGAAAAAACAGATGACTATCTCTATATCATCATGCCTATTCGTCAGTAGGCTGGTTTATAACAAAAAACCCTCGCTTAGTGCGAGGGTTTTTTTATTGTGAGATTTAATTATTCAACAATCTGGATTCGGATATGGCGGATACCAAACTGCTTTGCATCAACGCGAGATGGCATCCACACATCGAGACGACCAGTGTCGTATCGTGGATTCATGCGATCGTTGACGGTAAAGATTTTATCACCGAACATATCTGGAATTCGAATCTTTGTGTTGTATGGAAGCCAGTTTGCAGCAATCAAACCATCGTAAACGCGCAAACCATTTGATGTAATGAACGGTGTTGCGTCGGTTTGGTCAGGGGTTGATGAGTAGGCAGTCGCTGTAACAAACAAGGTCTTCTTGATGGTTACAAGCGAGGGTGTGGGCACAGGCTCATCAGGTGTTGCTGCTACAGTTGCTTCAAAAGCAGGCGCGCTAATTGATTCTGCACGCACAACCTGGGGCTTGCTTGATGTTGTAAGGAGAGCCGCAAACACAGCGCAAAGAACGAATTTTTCCGCTCGGCTTAGCTGATTTGTAGAAATGGTTCTCATAGTTTTTAGGAAGTAAATAGTAACATAAAACAGCATTTTTGTCAATGGGGCCAGATTCTGCTACCGTAAGAGACGATACATCTGTTTTTGTACTAAATATGCGAAATAAACTTCAAATTTCAAAAGAAAAAATAATTAAACTAGGCAGGTCGCCGCAGATGAGCACTGTAAAGGCTGCGTGGCACAAGATGACATGGCTTAAAGCGTTCAAAATTTTAGCAATTCTTGGGATTGTTGGTTTTTTTTGCATGACACTTTTTATCGCATGGCTTACCCGTGACTTACCTGACCCGGATAATCTTCAGGATCGTGTAATTGTGGAGAGCACAAAAATGTTCGACAGAACCGGAACACACTTGCTCTACGAGATGTACGATGAGAAAAAAAGAACGATTGTAGAGATTTCCGAACTCCCGCGCTATGTGATTGATGCAACGATCGCAATTGAGGATTCTCATTTCTATGAGCACAAAGGAATTCGATGGCCAAGCCTTGCTCGCGCAATTGTTTCTGATATTTTTCAACTATCGTCAGGTCAGGGTGGCGCATCAACGCTTACACAGCAGCTCGTAAAAAATGCAATTTTGACGAATGAAAAAAGCCTGAGTCGAAAAATTAAAGAAGGTATTCTTGCGCTTCAGATCGAACGTATCTACACAAAAGATCAGATTCTTAAATTATATTTCAATGAGATTCCTTATGGCTCAACGAATTACGGAATCGAATCGGCGGCACAAGCATATTTTGCAAAGCCTGCAAAAGACCTAACGCTTGCTGAGGCTGCGACACTTGCAGCGATGCCACAATCACCGTCGAGATATATGCGACGACCCGAACTGCTCAAGGGGCGCCGCGACTATATTTTGCTTCGCATGAAGGATTTGAAATATATTTCAGATGCAGAAATGCGCGACGCGCAAGCACAAAATTCGGACATTCATCCAGTAAAAGGTGTTTCAGTTGCACCACACTTTGTTGATTATCTAACAGCGCAGCTCGCCGAAGAGTTTGGCGAAAAGACACTTGACCAAGGGGGTCTTAAAATTACAACGACAATTGATTATGATTTGCAGCTCGCGGCAAATGCAATTGTGAAAAAAGGAGTTGAATCGGCAGAAAAAAAATATAACGCAACAAACGGCGCGCTTTTGTCTATTGATGCGACAAATGGAGAAATTTTAGCGATGGTTGGTTCTCGAGATTATTTTGATGACGAGCGCGGAGGCATGTTCAATGTGGTGACTCAGAGTATTCGCCAGCCAGGCTCATCGTTTAAGCCTATTGTGTATGCGGCTGCGTTTGAAAAAGGGTTTCCACCTGAGACTGTTTTTTATGATGCTCAAACAAAGTTCAACTACGATGGTCAATCATATGAGCCACATAACTATGACGGATCAACGCATGGCCCTGTTACGATGCGCCAGGCTTTGCAGGGATCGCTCAACATTCCAGCCGTTAAAACAATTTTCTTGGTCGGAATTGATAACGCGCTCGATTTTGCGGCGCGACTTGGATATACAACATTCACCGATCGCACAAAATTTGGACCATCGGTTGTGCTCGGTGGTGGTGGTGTAAAAATGATTGAGCATGTGCGCGCATATGGTGCGTTTGCAAATGGTGGAAAAATGAATGAGCCGTTTGGAATTTTGAAAGTTGAAGATAAAAAAGGAGTTGATATAACACCAAAGCGTAAGGAAGCAAAACAGGTTATTACACCAGAGCTTGCAGCGACAGTGTCGAATGTGTTGTCTGACAATGCTGCGCGTGCGTATGTGTTTGGTGCAAACAATCGCCTTACACTCGGAAATCGTCCGGTTGCTGCTAAAACAGGAACCACAAATGATTATCATGATGCATGGACCATGGGATACACGCCGCAAGTTGTAACAGGTGTGTGGGTTGGAAACAACAATAACGCGGTTATGAAGCGTGGTGCGGATGGTTCGGTTATTGCGGCTCCAATTTGGCAGGAGTTCATGTTTGAAGCAACAAAAAAACTTCCGGTTGCTGCATTTGCTCCAGCACCACCAAATACGGCAACGAATGTTATGTTGCAGGGACTGCTTGGGGGTGGAATCACTGTTGCAGTTG
Organism: Candidatus Magasanikiibacteriota bacterium; assembly: GCA_943349075.1. Classification (GTDB taxonomy): domain Bacteria; phylum Patescibacteriota; class Patescibacteriia; order Magasanikbacterales; family 2-02-FULL-50-9b; genus 2-02-FULL-50-9b. The sequence goes on along the minus strand of CALQYY010000019.1, from coordinate 3,399 downwards.
ATAATATTTCAGGCAAACTCGCGACCGAAGAGACTCCTCCTGAAAATGTTGTGAAGCAGCTCTATATTCCAGGTCACGACATTCTCTACTATGTAAATCCAAATGACCCGCTTGGACCACCACCAACTGATCCTGGGTCTGAGCCTCAGTTTGCGGCGTGGGAGGCGGGCGTGCAAAACTGGATTATTAGCAAAGAAAGTTCAGGGTTTAAGGTTGGAACTCCCCCAACCGAATATGACGATGTACACAAAAAGGAGTTAGCTCCGGTTCTCAGCGTCACCTATCCGCAGGCAGATCAGGTGGTGACGGGTTCGTATTTTGTTCCGCAAATCAGTGTTTCAGCGGTGCGCGGCGTGCAGCGGGCTGAGTACTTGATCGATCAAAAGTTATTGGCAAATCCTACAGTAGCACCATTTACTGCGCCGATTACGCTCGACGGACTTGGGTTTGGCGACCACACACTTGAAATTAGAGCGTTCGATGATGTGGGCAATAAAACAGTTCAAAGTATTGTGTTCAAAATTGGACCAGTAGCGTTCTAAGGCGCGGTAGTTGCTAGATTGGCCCGTATTCGCTAGAATACTGTGGCCTTTGGTGCAGTGGCCAAGTGGTAAGGCGAGGGTCTGCAAAACCCTCATGCGTGGGTTCGATTCCCACCTGCACCTCCAAACAAAGATTCCTATCCAATTGCGGATAGGAATTTTTGTTTATCGGTGTGCAGGTAGAATCGAACGGGCACCAAGGAACGCGCGGGGCGCGTTCCGACTGCCCCGGACTCGAGGTAATCCGAGGGCGATTCCCACCCGCGTGACCTTGACATTTTTCAAAAAATCAGCTATGTTGAGACCCAACCTCTTCAAGGAGAAGGCACGATGAGACCCCTGTTTTCCATGCCCATGAAGCAACTGTTGAGCAGTGCGCCGCCGGTTGGGATACTCCCAGCCATTGCCGAATGCGGCACACTGTTCGTCAATGCTGTTAATGACGAGCTTGAGTATTATCCGCAGAACGCGGGCCTTACCGGGATAAAAGCCGAATTCGGCTACTATGTCCAGTCTTGTTCATGGCATCTGGCCTCGAACAAACGACTCGCGGCTTACGTTACATTTGTGGCTGCGGGCGGAGCCCCCCAGGTTCCGGACGACCGTTACGTTCTCGCCGTTACGGTGTATGCGCGCAGAAATTCTGTGACCTCATGGCGCGGACTTTACCTTGGTCGTGTGCGCCACACCGCGCAGGTGCACATCAGTGGGCGGATTGACCACCAACCGCTGTGCGTCGACACGGTGCTGCTCCCCGACTTTGCGGGAAAGTCTGCTCTGGTCATGTTCTTTGCGACTGGTCGGGCGCGGGCGTTTTTTGGGGAAGCCTACCGAGTCAAGACAAGTCAGGCTCGCCTGCCTCTGGCGGATCTGGATGGCTGGCAGATCGTGTCAGTACAAAAGCCGATTTTTGTGGAAGGTTGGCATCTGCTGACTCTTCACATGGTCCGCTTGGATGGAGGACAAGAGACATGCATGGTCCGCCTCCTCGCGCAGAACGTACTTGGAGAGATTCTGTTCAGGGCTGTGGACCTGACCCCGCAACCCCTTGGCGAACGTGGGATTCCGCTCGGCCCCATTGACGACAAGAAAGGCGGATTTCTCTTCGTGGACACGTACGGAGAGCCCATGATTGTCCCGACCATCGTCGTCGCCAAAGAGTGGGAGCGTGACGTACGCGACCAACTGGCGGCGTAAGCTGTCGCAACCTCCCGGCCGGGGACGCTATCACAAGCGTTCTCGGCCGGGTGTTTTATTTTCCCGCCTCCCCTGCTACACTACTTTGCGATATGTCAAAACAAACAACAACCAAGCGCCGCCTGCTTATTTATGATGGAAATGCGATTATTCATCGCTGCTTTCATGCACTTCCGCCGCTTTCAACAAGTGAGGGTGTTTTGGTAAATGCGGTTTATGGTTTTTTGACCATGCTTTTTAAGTCGATTAAAGACCTGAAACCAACACATCTTGCGGTTACGTTTGATTTGCCAGGGCCAACATTTCGACACGAACAATCGGCTGAATATAAAGCAACGCGCATCAAACAAGCGCCAGAGTTGTATGCACAGATTCCAATTACCAAAGAAATTTTGACCGCGATGGGAATTCAGATTTTTGAGATGCCGGGTTTCGAGGCCGATGATGTAATCGGAACAATTGCGACGCTTGCTCGCAAAGAACCGGGGGTTGAGACAATCATTGTGACGGGTGATATGGATGCGCTGCAGCTCGTGAATGATTCTACGAGTGTTTATACGATGCGCAAGGGTTTGTCGGATACTGTGATCTATGATGAGGCGGCGGTGCGTGAGCGTTTTGGTTTTGAACCAAAAAGCCTTATTGATTACAAAGCGCTTCGAGGCGATGTGTCAGATAATATTTCTGGAATTCGTGGTATTGGCGAAAAAACAGGAATGGAGCTGATCAAAAAATTTGGAACAATTGAAAATTTGTACGAAGCGCTTGAGGGTGGTATCACCGCAATTGGGGCGACTGAGCGAATAAAAAAAATATTGCTTGAGAAAAAAGCAGACGCAGTTCAGAGTAAGTTTTTGGCAACGATTGTGTGTGATGTGCCAATTGTGTTTGATTTTTCAAAGACGGTTTATAAAAAAGTCGACCGCGATGTAATTTTTCCGTGGTTTCAGAAGTTAGGTTTTTTGTCGTTACTTCAACGTATTCCAGCGGAATCGGTTGCTAAGGTAGAAGAGGTGGCGCCTGTGGCTGAGGAGGTTGCAGTTGTGGAGACAAAGAAAAAATCAACATTGATTGTTGCGCGTGATGTTGTAAAAACACGAGCGCTCGTTGAAAAAATGCTGAAGCAACAAGAGGTTGCGGCGCATCTCATGAAACCACTCCAGCAGGATTTGTTTGGGGCCGCACCTGCGGTGATTGGTTTTGCGTGGGATGGTCACACCGCTGTGTGTGAAGTGCATGAAGAAGAACAGTGGGATGAAATCGGGCGATTGTTTTTGGACAAACAGGTTGCGCTCGTTGCACACGACGTCAAACAATTCATGCACGAACTCGCGCTTCATGGAATTCGTGTTGGCGGTGAGATTTTTGATGTGATGGTCGCAGCGTATTTATTGCAGTCGGGAACGCGCGCGCACGACCTACCAAACCTCGTCATCACAGTTTTAGGCGAAGACGTTCCAGTTGCTGAGTGGACATATGGCGATCCAACGCGTGCAGCCCGCGGTGCGGAGCGTGTGTGGCTTCTTGCTGCAAAATTGCGCGGCGAAATTGCAGATAAGGGATTTAAAAAATTGTTTGATGAGATTGAGATGCCGCTTGTTGCGCCGCTTGCGCGCATGGAGCGATATGGAATCGAGGTTGATGCAAAATATTTGGCGAA
>CALQYY010000018.1 GCA_943349075.1 Candidatus Magasanikiibacteriota bacterium | reverse complement strand
ATGCGGCATGTGAATAATCGTGAGGATGCGGAGGATATTACGCAGGAGGTTTTTATTAAGCTTTATAAAAAATTTGAAAGTTACAACGAAGAGCAGACGTTTACGACGTGGCTATTTACGATCGCAACAAATACAATATATGATTTTTTGAGACGTCGGCGAGGGAAGCAGGATTTATTGATTGTTGATGATCCTGATCAGTCATTTGAAACCGCGGACAAAACAGATGCGTATAAGGCAGTAGAGGCTTTCGTTGATGTTGAACAGGGGTTGTCGAAAATAAAAACAACGTATCGAACGGTTCTACTCCTTTTTTATCGGGACGAATTAACATGTGAGGAAATTGCAGATGCGCTGAAAATTCCTGTCGGCACCGTTAAAACACACCTAAGTCGTGCGCGAAAATCATTAAAAGAAGTTTTATGAAAGAGCAAGATATCGGCCAAACAATTAAAGAAATGTCTGAGATCGATTTTCCAGAAGGGCTTCACGGAAAAATTTTGCGACAAATCGTCTTTTTGCGATTTCGAACACCGTTTTTTGTGGTTGTTTCGCTGCTTCTCGTTAATTTGATTATTTCAGGAGCAAGAATCTGGGAACAGCTCGCTGAATCTGAGACATTAACGATGATCAGTTTGTTTTGGAGTGCGGCGGAATTAACAGTTGGGAGTTTATCCCAGTTTGTTCTCGATGTTGTGAGTATTGCCCCTATTGGACACTTACTTCTTCTCGCTTTGAACGTTCTGGTGCTCGGCTATGTCGGCATATATGTTCCGCGAATTTTTGCAAAAACAAAGCACAGGACCGTGGCTTGAAAAAAAGGCTGTAACAGGGTAGGATTGAGCATATGGCTCAAGACTCTCAGCAAATCGCACAACTTCTTTTTCCAAATATTACGGTTGATATTCAGCAGATTCTTTTGGCGTCGCAGCCTCGAGAATTGGCAGAGGGCGCCGAGGTAACGCGCTATGCGCCGAGTCCGACAGGGTTTTTACATATTGGCGGTGTATATGCCGCAATGATTTCTGAACGCATTGCTCATCAAAGCGGAGGTGTTTTTATTTTGCGCATCGAGGACACAGACAAACAACGCGAGATTGCGGATGGTGTTAAGATTTTGGCGGCAGGTCTTGGAAAGTTTGGAATTGTTCCTGACGAAGGTGTTTTGCCTGACATGACAGAGGTTGGTGCATACGGCCCATACATTCAGAGCGAGCGACTTCCTTTGTACCACGCGTTTTTGAAAGATTTGGTTGCGCGCGGATTTGCATACCCTTGTTTTTGTGCGTCGGAGGAGCTTGAGGCAACGCGCGAAACACAAGAACTCCAGAAAATTAAAACAGGCTACTACGGTCGTTTTGCAAAACATCGCGATATTACGGCTGCCGAAGTTGAGGAGCGAATCGCTCGCGGTGAAAAGTTTGTTGTGCGCGTGAAATCGCAGGGGGCGGACGGTCAGAAATTTGCATTTAAGGACTTGGTTAAAGGAGGGCTCACACTTTCATCAAACGACCAGGATTCGATTTTGCTTAAGTCCGATGGGTTTCCAACCTATCATTGGGCGCACTGCGTTGATGACAAGCTCATGCAAACAACAAAAGTAATTCGTGGTGACGAATGGCTTTCGAGCGCGCCGCTCCATGTTGAACTTTTCACGCTCATGGGTTGGCAGCATCCAGAATATGCGCACATCGCACCGATTGTTAAAATCGATGAGACAGGATCGAAGCGAAAGCTGAGCAAGCGCAAAGATCCTGAAGCGAATGTTGAATTTTATTTTAGCGAAGGCTATCCAATCAAAGCGGTGACCGAGTACCTCATGAATTTGGCGAACTCTTCATTTGAGGATTGGCGCCGCGAGAATCCGACAAAATCACATACGGATTTTGTAATTCGTCTTGAGAAAATTAATGTGAGTGGAGCGCTCTTTGATTTTGTAAAACTTGGTGACATCAGTAAAGAGGTGATTGCTGCAATGACTGCTGCGGAAGTTTTTGATGCTGTTTGTTTGTGGGGCGAGGAACACGACAAAGAGTTGGTGGAGTGGCTTCGCGCGAATGCGATATACGCGCAGGCTGTTTTTGGAATTGAGCGCGGCGGCGAAAAACATCGTAAAGACATTGCAAAGTGGAGCGATGTGCGTGACACGATTGCCTATTTTATGACGGATGATATTAATTTTATCCGCCCAGAAAAAGTTGATGCAGAAACTGCGGGGCACATTTTGGATGCAGCGATTGGTGCTGTTAGCGAAAGCGATACGCCAGACATGTGGCTCGCAAAATTAAAAGGAATTGCGGTTTCTCATGGATTTGCGCAGGACACAAAAACATTTAAAGCAGATCCGACCCAGTTTAAGGGGAATTTAGGGGATGTTGCGATGGTACTTCGCCTTGCACTTACGGGACGCACAAATACACCTGATTTGCATCAGATGATTCAGGTGCTTGGAGTAGAGCGTGCGCGTGCTCGATTTGCGCGTGCGAAAGCTAGTCTTTAATTGCGCGAGCAACAGCAGGAACGACCGATGGGTCAAATGCTCCTGGAATAATTTTTTCAGCTGTTGGTTCTAAAACGCACGCAGCGATATTTTTTGCCGCTGCAACGAACATTTCTGTTGTGATGAATCGGACGCGGTTGTCGAGTGCGCCGCGGAAAATTCCAGGGAACGCGAGAACATTATTGATTTGGTTTTTGAAATCTGAACGACCTGTTGCAACGATGGATGCTCCGGCTGCGAGCGCTTCATCCGGCATAATTTCAGGAGTTGGGTTTGCCATTGCAAAAATGATGGGACCTGCGTTCATTGTTTTTACCATTTCGCTGCTGAGCGCGCCCGCAACGCTTACGCCGATGAAAATATCTGCACCAACGATGATTTCTGCAAGACTGCCTTTTTGGAGTTCCGGATTCGTCAGGTCTGCGAGCATTGATTTTGCTTCGCTGAGATCTGGACGTCCTTTATAAATTGCACCTTGCGTGTCACACACAACAACATTTTTGATTCCGTATGCGAGGATGAGTTCGGCAACTGCTGTTCCGGCTGCGCCCGCACCATTGATTACGATTTTTGCTGACCCTGCATCAAGGCCACGAACTTTTATAGCATTGATGAGTGCAGCAAGAACAACAACGGCGGTTCCGTGCTGGTCGTCATGAACTACGGGGATATCGAGCTCTTCTTTGAGGCGGCGTTCGATTTCAAAACAGCGTGGCGCCGCAATATCTTCGAGATTGATTCCACCAAAAACGGGCGCGATCAATTTCACTGCGGCGATGATTTCTTCAGTGTCCTGCGTTGCAAGACAAATTGGAAACGCGTCAACGTCCGCGAATTTTTTAAATAAAATAGCTTTGCCCTCCATCACTGGAATCGCAGCAGATGCACCCAAATTTCCGAGACCTAAAATTGCGGATCCGTCAGAAACAACGGCAATAGTGTTGTGTTTGAGTGTGAGGTCGCGGGTGCGTGCAGGATCACGCGCGATTTCGCGGCAGACCTCGGCAACGCCTGGTGTATATGAAAGCGACAAATCATGTGCGTCAGCGAGTGGTACTTTTGATGCAACCGAAAGCTTGCCGTGGTGAATTCCGTGGAACGCGAGTGATTCTTCGTAAATATTCATAGAGGTTGAGTGAGTTTGTAGTATACCCCGCGCCTGAAAGTTGTCCAGATATATACCTATTTTTTGTCCAAGGCTGGTTTTTTCGTGTAGTAATATGCCGCGATTGCGCTGCTAATTGGAACCGCGAGCACCAGCGAAGTGCTGCCGACCAGTGTTCGCACTAATTCCTCAGCAATTTGTTGGCTGTTGACGAGTGCCCAGAGCGGCTGGGCGTTGCTCGTATAGAAAAGTAAGAAAAGGGGGAAGGAGGCGCCAGCGTATGCGAGTACGAGAGTGTTTACGAGTGATGCGATGTGCTCGCGGCCGATGCGCATCACGCGACCGAACATTTCAGCGAATGTCATGTTTGGTTTTGCATCATGCAGTTCGCGAACGGCAGCGGTTTGCGCGGTTGTTATGTCGTCGAGAACACCAAGTGTTCCGATAATAATTCCGGCAAGCAGGATGCCCCGCAGATCCAGCGAATCAGTGCTTCCGAACGAGACAAACATTGCTTCTTCGCTGCCAGTTCCAAATAAAAATGTTAGATGCACGGCAGTGTATGCGAGAACGGAGGCGAGTGCAAGTGTGATTCCTGTGCTTACAACAGAAAGTGCGGTTGATTTATTGAAGCCGTGCGCGAAAAACATCGAGACACAGATAATGACCAGAGATCCTGTTGTGACGACAAGTAGTGGGTTGTAGCCACGGACGATGAGGGGGATGATGAAACCAGCAAGCACAGCGACACCACCGATGAGTCCGACAATTGAGGTAAGTCCGCGCCACCGGCCGAGAATTAAAACGACGACAAAAAAGAGTACTGCGAATAACGCGATGTTGCCAAGGCGATAGTTGTCGCTGATATAAAATTGGTCGCCGTTCACGGTGTCGGGAACTTTGATAACAACAACGTCGTCGCCAATTTTAACAGGACCGCGTTTTGTTTTTTTGTCCACCGTGTTGACAACTTCTTGTATTATTTTTGTGCCGCTCGCGTCTTTTAATGAAACGTCGACCATCTGCAGGACAATGCCGGATTCGTCGGGTGCGGATTCTTGTTTGATTTTAACGACTGAGCCGCGGAAATATTCATCCGGCTGATATTCAGGAGTTGGGGCGGCTGCTACTGAAATTGGGAAAATTAATATAAACGAGAAAACGGTAAGTTTCAAAAGACGAAGTGCTTTCATAGGAATTCAGTATACCGAACTTTTTTGTGAGCAGAAAGCTGACCCCTGGACAAAATGCTGAGTTTTTGTTAGACTTGTTAGTTCCTGCCAGAGCAATCATGCCGTAGGTAGGACAAAAGGAACGTCATGTTGTCGAAGATCTTGTTCATTTTGTGTCTGTTCTTGTGTCCGTCGGTGGTGTGCGCGCAGAGTGCGCGCGATGTGCTTCGGGCCAAAGAGATTGCTGCGTCGGCGAAGTTGGACTTTGATGCTGGCCGTTTCGATGCGGCGGCGGAGAAGTTTCACGAGGCTTACGTGTTGTCACGTAAGCCTGCGACGCTGTTCAATGCAGCGCGAGCCAAGCAGGAGGCGAAAAAATTCGCCGACGCGCGTGACCTATTTCAGATCTATAAGACGCTGCCGAAGATTGGCCTCGATGGATACCAAGAGGCCGAGAAGCGGATCGCACAATGTGAGGCGGAGCTCGAGAAGATCGAGGCAGCGAAGGCGGGTCCGCCACCGATTGTCGGCGAGCTTCCGAAGGACCCGACGCCGACAGGTGGTGTCGAGGTCAGTGTCGAAGTGACGAAGGTCACGGATGATGGGCCGACCACGAGCATCGTGTTTGAGCCGCGCAAACTGCTGTCATGGCAGTCGGGGGCAGCGATTGCTCTCGTTGGCACCGGCATTGGCCTCATGGTCAGCGGTGCAGGTGAGTCGAGTGAGGCGAACAAACTGCCAACCTCGACTGACGCGGAGCAGCGCACATATCAAGACGCCTTTTCCTCGGCGCGTGCGCAGTGGAGAATCGGCCTTGGTCTGAGCGTTGCCGGTGCTGGCGTCGCTGTGTGGTCAGTCGTGCGAGCGATCGACTTTGACCCAAAGCGCAGCGCCTTGCTGCTTCCAACGACGAACGGCGCGGTGCTGGTCGTCAAATTCTAACGGAGCTGAAAACTCCCTCAACAATGGCTGCCCCGTGCGAACTGCATGTGGGTGGCTATTTTTTATTTACGAACGAAGAAGGTTTGAATGTTGTCCAAAAGACAAATGCACCAAAAATAATCACCGTACCTGAAAGCATGAGCGGTGTTTCGGGTGTTAATACACCAGCGAGATAGCCCGAAACAATGGGTGGAATTGATTGTGCGAGTGCGTTGACGCTTGAGTTGAGACCAAGAACTTCGCCTTGAACATCAGGCGGCGCGTTGCGGCTCACGAGACTGGTGAGGTTTGCTTGCGAGAGTCCGTTGCAGATTGCAAACACGGGTGCGATGAGGAATAGTTGCCAGCTGTGTGTTGGAAGAAAATAGGAAAGTAACATGAGACCAGTTCCTAAAATCGAGAAGCGCAAAATTTTCTGTTCACTGAAATATTTTGTCACGATGCGCGTGATGAATCCTTGGGTCAGTACGATCCAAATTCCGATGTAGGCAAAATAATCGCCCGTGTTGCCTTGGGTGAATCCAAAACGCTTGAGTAGGAAGACTGCGAAGAATGAGGTGAAGAATGCAAATCCTGCTTGGAACAAAAATCCGGTTGAGAAGATTGAACGCATGCCACGAATCGTGAAGGCGTGATAGATGTTGTGGAGCGCGCGGTTTAATTTAATCGATGCCTGCGGTTTTGCATTTTTTAAGGTTTCTTTCAAAAAGAAAAATACCGAAGTGATGTTCATGAGCGATAAAAGCGCTGCGAACCAAAATGGGGTTGCGGCATTGAACCAGCTAACAACTGCAGGGTCAGAAAGTTTGCCACCGAGATAGGGGCCGATAATAAATCCGAGACCAAAGGCCGCGCCAATTAATCCAAATGTCTTCGCGCGATTTTCAGGAGCTGTAATGTCGGCGATTGTTGCTTGCGCCACCGCGATGTTTCCGCCGGTAAAACCGTCGAGGATTCGGGCCGCGAACAGAAGTGGAAGATTGCGAGTGATGATTCCGTAGGCAAAGAGCAGATAGGAGAGTGCGGTACCAAGAAGGGAGATGATGAGTACGCGTTTTCGGCCCCACACATCAGACATTTGGCCCAAAATTGGCGCTGCAAAAAACTGCGCGATCGGAAATGCTGCGAGTAAAAACCCAAGGAGCAAAAATGCTTGTTTTGGGTCAGTTCCTGGTGCGAGTAGGTAATATGGAGATTGTGGAGCCGCAAAAAGCACAGGGATAACTGGAATCAAAATTCCATATCCGAGCATGTCGATGAAAATGGTGAAGAGAATGGTGAAAAGCGATTTATTGTTGGTCATAGGAGGTCGAAGTATAGCGGATTTTGGCTATCGTAGCAAGGTTTAAATAAGCGCCCGATCGGGCGCCCATCTAAATGATTTTTTGTGTATTCGACTATTTTTTTTCTGGTACGTTATCGCGAAGCTGAATTGTTTTTGCAGTGAGTACACCAGCTGCGTCTGCGTTGCCTGTTACTGTCACAAATGTTTGCGATTTAACATCAGGAATCGTGCCGGTTACAGATTTTGAAACCTTTGTTTCGTCTGAAATGTAAACAATCTTTGAACTGCCATCTGCACTTTTCACGGTGATACTTTTTGCATCAACAGAAAGTACTTCACCACTAACGAATGATTCGCCCGGAGCGCCACCACCAAAGCCTCCACGACCCGCTCGATTTCCACCTGTGCGTGTTCCGCCGGCCGCGACTCCACCCATTGCACCAGAATCAGATAGTGCAGTACGGCGTTCTTCCGCTGATAAATTCTTTAAGTCAGCAAGTGTTGTACCCGCTGAATATTTCCGCACAAAGAATCCTGCGCTAAAAGCAACGATTGCAATAATAACGAACGAGGTGATTGTTTTTTTGTCCATAAATTTTATTATTCGAAGCGGAGTGCTTCGATAGGATTTAAACGTGATGCGCGGCGTGCAGGATAATATCCAAACACGACACCGATCGCTGCCGATACTCCGAAAGCGAGAGCGATTGATGATGGGGTTATTGTTGCAGCGATGCCCGCAAAACTTGAAATTGCTTGGGCAATAAGCCACCCAAGTAAGATTCCAAGAAAGCCGCCCGCAAAGGTGAGAAGGACTGCTTCGATAAGAAATTGCGCGCTAATATCTTTACGTTTTGCACCAATCGCTTTTCGCAAACCGATTTCGCGCGTGCGTTCGGTCACTGTTGTGAGCATCATATTCATAATACCAATACCGCCGACCAACAAGGAGATGCTTGCAATCGCTGCGAGAAGCGTTGTAAAGGTGTTTGTAATTGTTGATGCGGTTGCAACTATGTCTGTCTGGTTTTGAACAGTAAAGTCAGCTTGTGTTGCGTCGCTGATGTGGTGGCGATCAAGAAGTATTGCAGTAACTTCGCTCTGAATTGTTGCCATGTCGGACGGGGAAGCAGCTTGAATTGCAATTGTTGTGACGAATGAGCTCCCAACAAGATAGTGCTGTACCGTTGAAAGCGGCGCATATACAACATCGTCTTGGTTTAAGAATCCGCTTCCTCCTTTAGGCTTGGTTACACCGATAACACGATAGGTGTTTCCATTGATGCGTACGGTCTGTCCAATAGGGTCAGCGTCTGCACCAAACAAATCATCACGCGTAGTTGGGCCAAGCACGACAACTTTAGACGTGCCTTTGTCTTGATCATCTGTAATAAATGTTCCCAGCGAAACCTCGACACTTCGTACCGTTGCGTACGATGCTGTTGTTCCGATGATGCGCGTGTTTGTGTTTGTTCCTTTTGCGACAAGTTGACCGCGGGTACTGTTTTCCATTTCCGTTGTATGCGGAAGTGAAATTTGTGCATCGATCGCTTTGCCGTCTTCGCGTGTTAATGTTTGTGAACTGCCGCGACCTGAGCTGACAAGCGCTCCGATACCTTTGGCACTTCCTGGTGAGACAATGATGAGATTCGATCCGATCGATTGAATGCTCGATTCGATTGAACTTTTTGCGGCATTACCGACGCTCACCATCGCGATAACTGAACCGATTCCAATGACAATTCCAAGCATGGTGAGGCCCGTGCGAACTTTATTTGCAGTTAGTGCGTTGTAGCATTCAGCAATTAAGTCTTCGGTTTTCATAGATCGTGTGATGTTGTAATTGCACGGACATGTGTGTTTTTGATATCGCTAATAATCACACCGTCTTTAATGGTGATAATTCGATTCGCGTGCTCGGCAACATAGGGTTCGTGTGTGATCAATACGATGGTGTGTCCGAGTGTGTGTAATTTTTGGAATGTACCGAGAACAATATCGCCTGTTTTTGTATCAAGATTTCCTGTCGGTTCGTCGGCAAGCAGAAGCGATGGATCGTTTACAAGTGCACGCGCAATTGCAACACGCTGCATCTGACCACCTGAAATTTGATTGGTCATATGGTGAAAGCGCGATTCATCCATACCAGCAGCTTTGAGCGCTTTTGCTGCGCGTGCGAGACGTTCTTCTTCGGGAATTTCTGCGTACACGAGTGGAAGCGCAACGTTTCGAAGTACGCTTGTGCGTGAAAGCAAATTAAACGACTGAAACACAAAGCCAATTTTTGATTGACGAAGTTCTGCAAGTTCATCATCTGACAACTGCGAAACAACACGGCCATCAAGTTTGTATTCACCATTTGTTGGGGTGTCGAGCGCTCCTAAAATATGCATGAGTGTTGATTTTCCAGAACCCGATGGCCCCATGATCGCAACGAACTCACCGTCGTTAATTGTGAAGGTTACGTTCTTAAGGACAGGTGTTTCCATTGCACCTGTCACATATGTTTTTGAGATGTTGGTACATTCAATCATAGGATTGAATTAGTTTCGCCCACCACGTGCGCCGCCGCCGGTTGCTGCAGAGAATGGATTTGCTGCTTTTGTTGCTGCTGCAGCTGCGGCAGCTTTTGGATCGACTTTAATTGTTTGTGTGATAATTGTATCGCCATCTTGAAGACCACTAACAATCTCTGTTTGCGTGTCAGTTATGAGGCCGGTCGTGACGGGAATATTTTTTGGTACACCATCTGCGTCGAGTTGCTGTACGTATGATCCGCTCGTATCTGATTTAACAGCTGATGATGGAACCGCAAGCACACCAGGCTTTGCCTCGAGAATAATCGAGGCGTTTGCGCTCATCCCAGGCTTAACGCGTTCGTCCTGTGTGTCAAAGCCGATTTTTACGACGTAATTTACAACGCCTTGAGAAACGGTTCCGAGTGTGTCGATCTGCGCAATTTCACCCGAAATTGTTAGACCGTCGATCGCGTCAAACGATAAAGATGCTTTGTCGCCGAGTTTAATTTTTGTAATATCAACTTCGTTCAGTGAAAGTGTCGCAATTTTTTGGTTGGTAATCAGTGTTGCAATTATGCCGGACGCTTGTTCGCCAACTTGCAAATTTACTGCAGCGATTTGTCCGTCGAATGGCGCAGTTAAAACGTTAGCGCTGATCGCTGCCTGTGCTGACGCAACTTGCGCTGCCGCAATTTGTACTTGTGAATACGAAAGATTTACATCAGCTGGTGCTGCTGCTGCGATTTTTAATGCGAGCTGAACTTTCTGTTGCTCGAGAGAATTCTTTGCGGAAGTGATTGTTGCTTGAGCCGAATAGAGCGCCTGCGTCTGAGAGACTAGAGCGCTTTGATATGCGTTTAAATTGCTTGCATAATTTGAAGCTTGTGTGTTTGGAAGATTAACAATCCATGATGAGCCAGGCACAAGTGTTCCTGTTGTGCTGAAAGTAATCGTAAGTCCGTGATTACCAAGTGGCTGTGCAAGTCCTGGTGTTATCGCGCGCTCAGTTTGTTCAAGCCCGCTTACTAAATAGTGCACGCCGTCGCCTCCTTGGTAGAGCGATATTTTATACTGACCTTCGTCGGTGCCGGTATATGAGCCACCGATTGTTACAGTTGCTGTCGTTAAGTTATTTGCTGGTGCAAAAGCAGTAAGTGTTGAGTTTAAGATTGTTGCTCGAGAGTTCTTAATTGCAATCTCCTGCTGCTGCTTCGTTGTTTCGTATGACTGTTCTGCGTTTGCAAGAGAAAGTTCTGCTGACTTTACAGCGAGCTGTGCTAATTGGATGTCTTCTGTTGTTGCGCCTGCGAGAAGTTTCTCGTAGTTTGCTTGTGCATTTCCAAGTGATGCTTTTGCTTGAGTAAGGCTAACGTAATTACTACGCTGATCGAGGACGGCAATAACCTGACCTTTTTTGACCATCTGTCCTTGTTTTACGGGGATCGAAGTGATTTGTCCTGAACCTGTTGCCTTAATATCAAGCTTATTGAGCTGAGCTACCTGACCGGTCGCATCAATTCCTTTAATAAGCGTTGTTTTTTGAGCAGTGCCCGTTACATATTTGATTTGAACGGCTCCTGCTGTTTGTGATGTATAAAATTTGTAAGAAATTAGTAAGATTAGCAATAAAATGCCAGTAGAGACATACGGGCGTGCTTTGATTTTGGCTACAATTGCTGCAATATTCCAGGCCATATTTAGGTAAAATTAATAACGCTTCATTATATTACAATCGAAACTCTATATTTATTTCACTTTTTTAAATGTTTAAGGTTGACAGAATCTCGCATCTCTGGTATCCTTGTCTTCTATAAATAGCGCACCGAAGGGTGCCACGACTCGACTCCATTTTCGTCATAGATAGTGACCAATTTGAGACCGCGGGTCACTAATCACTTATATGACAGAGACTATTCAGCCTCAGCAGCCGTCTTTTGACGGACTCGGAATTGCGCCAGCACTTCTCGACGCACTTACACGTGCAAAATTTACATCACCGACGCCAATTCAAAAGCAAGCTATCCCGCTCGCAATTGAAGGTAAGGATGTTGTGGGTATCGCACAAACAGGAACTGGTAAAACGCTTGCGTTTAGCATTCCAATTATTCAGCGCCTTCAGCAGACACGTGGCCGCGCGCTTATTGTTCTTCCGACTCGCGAACTTACACTTCAGGTTGAAGAAACAGTTGAAAAGATGGCTCGCGCATTTGGTATGAGCACCGTCGTTTTGATGGGTGGCATGTCAATGTACAACCAGACTCAGAAACTTCGCCGCAACCCACGTATTATCGTTGCAACTCCGGGCCGTCTTTTGGACCACATGGAACAGCGCAATGTTAATTTGAAGGATGTTGAAATCGTTGTACTCGACGAAGCGGATCGTATGTTTGATATGGGTTTCATGCCTGCAATCAAGCGTATTTTTGAAGCGCTTCCTCCACAGAATCAGCGCCAGACACTTTTGTTTTCTGCAACAATGCCACCTGAAATTATGCAGCTCGCAGCACGCTTTATGGCGATGCCAGTTCGTGTTGAAGTTGTGCAGCAGGGAACAACTGCAAAAACAATTACGCAGGAAATTATCTTTGTTCGCAAAGATGAAAAAACAAAATTACTTGAAAAAGTTTTGGGTGAAGTTAAGGGTTCTGTGCTTGTGTTTTCACGAACAAAGCATGGCGCACATCGCATCACTAACACTTTGATTAAGAGCGGCCACTCAGCATCTGAAATTCATTCAGATCGCTCACTCGGTCAGCGTCGCGCTGCACTCGAAGGTTTTAAGAATGGAAAATATCGCGTTCTCGTTGCAACTGATATTGCAGCGCGTGGTATTGATGTGAAGGGAATCGAACTTGTTATCAACTTCGATCTTCCAGATGCATCAGAAGATTACGTACATCGCATCGGTCGTACCGGCCGCGCGGGTATGCCAGGTCACGCAATTTCGTTTGCAACTCCAGACCAGAAGTCGGATGTTCGCGCGATTGAGCGTTTGATTCGTATGCCACTTCCAACAAAGCAGGCACCTGATTTATCTCAGGTTCATGTTGAGGAAGCGCCACGCGAATTCTACGAAGAGCGTTCACGTGGTGGCGATCGCGGAGGTCGTCCACAGTTCGGCGGTATGCGCCGTGAATACAATGATCGCGGTGGTGCATTCCAGCGTGGTGGAAATTCACGTCCAGCTCGCCCATCGTTCCACTCGAATGATGATCGTCCAGCACGTCCAGCATTTAATAATGCTGGTGCTGCTGAGCGCCCTGCATACCAGTCACGTCCTCGCATGGCTCCACGCACCGAAGGTGCAGCGCCTGCATCAGCTCCAGCAGCTGAAGCCCGCCCACACCGTCAGATGCGCGATCCTCAGCCAGTGAGCGACCGTCCACGTCGCGCGCCAGGCCCAAGCTTTGCACGCCGCGGTCGCAGCCCAGGTTTCGCGGTTCGTCAGAAACGCACTATCATGTAAAATTCAAACAGCTCCTCAGTGAAAATTGAGGAGCTGTTTTGTATCATGCTATAATTCCGCTACTTCTATATGTGTTATACCCCTCCTGTTTCGTTCGCAACTGCATTTATCGAATTCGCGCTCGCTATTTATATGCGAGTACGTTATGGCCAGGCTCGAATGGTTAAGTTTGGATCAGCACTACTTTTGCTGCTCGGAAGTTATCAAATCTCTGAGTTTTTTTTGTGCACAACAACTTACTCTGAATTGTGGACGAAGTGGGGTTTTGTTTCGTATTCGTTTTTACCTGCGGTCGGATTGCACTACGTTTTGTTTCAACTTCGAAGAAAAGTTACGACAACACATTTAGCGTTTATATATATCGTTCCTGTCTTGGCGCTCTTGGCCTCCATAGCGCCTGACGTTATTGTGACCCAAAGTTGGTGCAATGAAGTTTTTATCACCGCACATATTTTTCCTGCAACGGATTATGGGATGCTGACTTTTTGGATTTACAGCACCTATTACGCTGGGTTTATTATGGCTGCATCAGTATTATCGATCAATGCATTTATCGCAGCGCGAAAAACTCGAGATCGCATGCAGTATGTTTATTTTCCACTTGGAATTACGTTGATGACAGTTCCAACGTTTCTGTTCCTCGTAGTATTTCCTCACTTTGGTTTCCGTTTCCCATCGATTCTTTGTCACTTTGGACTTCTGCTCGCGGCATGTCTTTTTGCGGGAGTGCGACACGACGAACTCAAACGCAAAAACTAGTTGAAGTTAATTGAGAAGGGATACATTCCCATGCCACATGTTCCATGCAAAACTCCGGCTTGTTGAACGCCGAGATCAATGTCGATTGAGCCGGATGCAGGGAGAAGTTGTTCGATGTTCATGCTTGGAATTCGGACGGATGATGAACAATCAAATGTTCCTTTTGTTGTAAGGCGGAGCGTTGTTTTTACGCCTGCCTTTGCGACGCTATTTCGAGGTTGATATCCTCCTTTTGCTTTGATTTCAATAATTTGGGTCTCGCCAACCATCGAAACATTTGATTCGGATGCGTTTGATGGCGATTGACGCATTGAGTTTCCGGCAATGTATCCAATAGTTAGTAGTAGGGCAATTACAGCTACAATCGCGATAAGATATTTCATAGCAACTTAAAAGGTAAATACAGGAGGGATGATGCCGATGATTACAAGACTGTTTATCAGATTAAATAGTGCAAATGCGATAACGATGAGCCCTGCGGTTTTAAAGAATATACCAGATTTTGAACTTTTGTGAACACTGAGTGAGCTGAAGCTGACGAGTAGGAGAGCGGGAAGTGTGCCGAGCGCGAATGCGAGCATGGTGAGACCGCCGGTCAGGAAGCTATTTGTTGAGAGTGTGTAGATTTGCATCGATTGCGTGAAGCCGCATGGAAGAAAAAACGTTGCGACGCCGAGGAGTACTGGTGTTAATCGGTGATTAAGTTTTGTAACGTTCAGTGCGTTTTTTGCGAGGAATTTCGGCATTGCAGGTTGTAGATTTTTTGCGAAATCAAAAACACCAAGCAGATTTACGCCGAGAATCAACATGACAATTCCAATCAGAATGCCAAGAATAATTGTTGCTGCTGAGCTGAGCGCGAATGCTGAGCCGATCATGCCAATAACTCCGCCAAGCAGAAAAAATGCAATGAGTCGGCTGAGGTGAAAGTAGATTTGTGGCTTGATTTTGTCACCCTCTTTTGCGAATGTTGCTGACATTGAGAGTACAAGTCCACCAACAACAGCCATGCAGGTTGAGAGCGATGCGATGACGCCAATTGCAAGTGCTGTTTTGTAATTTACAGAACTCGTGTCAACAATATTTACGATGTCGAATTTTTGCAGCGCAATAAAAAGCGCGATGAATAGGAGTGCTAGCGGCAGGGCAATTTTAAATTCATCGAGATTAATTTTTGGCGCAATTTTTTCTGTTGATAATGTGTAACCGTGTTTTTTTAATTTCGTGCTGAGTTCCTCGGCAATAATTTCAGGTGCTTTGTCGCCAAAATCTCCGGTAACTTCAATTGTGTTTTTTTC
>CALQYY010000017.1 GCA_943349075.1 Candidatus Magasanikiibacteriota bacterium | reverse complement strand
CTTCTGCAAAATGAGCAAGCACTGCATCGAATTCCGCAAGCGTTTCCTGAACGTGCGGATCCGACGAGTCAACTTTTCCGCGACCGAATACGCGCGCCTCAAGCGACGCCTTCAAATTTCGGTTCGATTGAATTGCATGGAGTGTGTCTTCGTAAAACTTCTTTCGATAGGAATCTTCATCAATATGCGCGATTGCCTTTTGAACAAAATTCTTTTCGTTCATGTACGCGCGAAGTTTGTTTTCTGCAACAAGCTCCGAAAGCTGCTCCATCCATGCCGACAAATCAACCATGCGAATGTCGAGCTTTATCGTCTCCCCTTCATATAAACCACGATGCAATTTTTTCAAATGTTCAAGACGGAGTTTTCGCTCCTCTTCGGACATTACGTGACGAAGAACAGCTGGAATATTGAGCGTATCCTCAATTTCGGATCCATCTTCGTTTGGCTTTGCCAAAATGAGCTGCGGCTGAACGCCCGTAACTGCACCAACAATATAACCCTCAAACGACCCATCTTCTTTATTAAAATACGGATCAAACATCGCGTGCCCCGACTCAAAAAGCACATTCTTAATTTCCGGCGTTAGATTTTTTTCAAACTCACGTTTTTTTTCTGAACTGAATTCAATTCTTTTTAAATCCTCTGCTTGTGGTTCTTGTGGTGGTCTTGGATCCATATAATTATTCGGTTGCAGCGCTTACAAATGTATCTTTAAAATCGAGCATTGTTTGTGAAACGATTTCAACATTTCCTGGAATTGAAAGTTTCAAAAAACTAATAATTCGCTCAGGCGATGGATTCGTTTCCATTATTTTTTCAAATTCATCAAATCTTGCTTGATCGAGCTTGTCGAGCAAATCAAGGATTATTTGCTGCTGCAACCGAGCTGCAAGTTCAGCAAGCATTGTTAAACGAAGCTCTGGATTTTCTGGAGCAATCCCCGCATCCTCAAGCAAGCGCTCTAAAAAATGCTGGACTTCAGGTGGCACAACAAGCGCGCCGGATTGAGTTGTTAAAGGTGCAGTCATACTGAAAATAAATTTGCTGATAGTATATCACAAAAACTTCTGCGCCAATATTGTGTTTTATTGTTATAATAAAAACATATGAGCTGGTTTTCCGAGCATTTCCAAATTACATCAGAAAAGAACGGCCTCATCGATTGTAGGTGTAGTCTTGGTGAATGGGAAATTAATGTAAAAGGATATGGCGAAACAGCTCCCTATCTTCACACGATGTGGCAGCAAGCGTTTACGTTATTACCCGAGAAATCAGAAATAAAAAATATTTTAATAATCGGATACGGCGCAGGTGGAAATGTTGCGCAGCTCCACAAAACATTTCCCGATTGTAAAATTACAGCAATCGAATGGGATCCTGTAATGGTCGAGATTGCCGACTACATAAAATTACATCCCAGCAAACTAAGACCCGAAATCCTCATTGGAGACGCAGCGGAAATTCTCCAGGAACTCTCCGGACCTTTTGACCTCATCCTATTTGATGCATATTCTGGCAATGTTGTTATGCCCGAAATTCGTACTGAAACATTTTGTAAAGACATTTCACGACTATTAGGAAGAAATGGATTTTTACTTTATAACTGGTCTGACCAGCCTGATGTTTTGGACATACTGCAAAAACACATGGAAATGTCCTCAGAATGGACAAAATATTACAACCGAATTGCGCTATTTCAAAACAAGAAATCTAATCCTTGACCTTTTTAGCCCAAAATGCTAGAATTAGCCCACTAAATTCTCGTGGGAGACGGTCCGTCAGACCATCGCTAAAACCACACAATCTACACAAATATGGCAAAAGTTGGAAAGAACTACCAGGCAGCAGCAAGTCTCGTCGACAAAAAGAAGGTTTACTCAATCGACGAAGCGCTCGAACTCATGAGCAAATTCCCAAAGCGCGAATTTGACGAAACAGTTGAGCTCCACATGCACCTCGGTATCGACCCAAAGAAGGGTGACCAGCAGGTTCGCTCGACACTCGTACTCGCTCACTCAGTTGGAAAGCCAAAGCGCATCATCGCTTTCGTAACACAGCCTGACGAAGCAGCAGCAAAAGAAGCTGGCGCTGACATCATCGCTGGAGAAGAAATGGTTGAGGAAATTGCACGCACCGGAAAGATCGACTTCGACATCGCGGTTGCAACACCTGCAATGATGCCTAAACTCGCAAAGCTTGCAAAAACTCTCGGTCCTAAAGGCCTCATGCCTAACCCAAAGACCGATACTGTTTCTGCAAACGTTACAAAGATGATCGGTGAACTTCGCCGTGGTAAGGTTGCTTTCAAGAATGATGACACATCAAATGTTCACATTCCAGTTGGTAAGCGCTCACTCACTGCAGAGCAGCTCAAGGAAAACCTTGCGCTCGCAATCGAAGCAATCAAGCGCGCGAAACCAGGAAGCTCAAAGGGTACTTACATCCAGAGCGCCTTCATCGCAAGCACGATGAGCCCAGCAATCAAAATTTCATTGGTTTAATCACCAGAATTGATTTAAAAACACCTCGCTCGTCGGGGTGTTTTTAGTTAAATTTGACAGCAGCACTTAATTTGGTTATTGTAAAAAGACAAAGGGCTTCGGCCTCGCCTCCGCGCAAGCGGGGGCAAATTATTTTAACCAAATAAAACCTTTTTTAACGAATCTTTAAGGCGAAGAAAAGCAACCTCATCAAGAGTAGTTATTTTTCTAACAAGACGTTTTGTGTCTATAAGCCGAACCTGAGAAAGTACTGCAACCGCCTCTTTCCCTCCTATTTCCCCTAATGAAAAATAATACTCCCCAATTTTCTTTTGACTGGTTAGAGCAACACCGAAAAAAATATTTTGATTAAATCCACGGATCACAACTACCGGCCGGTCAAATCGCTTTCCTGTTCCATTCTGTTCGTATCCAATATTTACTCCCAACGAGCACCACCACACTTCCCGCTCATGACAATAAACAGTTGGCGAGCGATCATCAATTTCTTTCTTCTTGCCATTCCACTGATCAAAATCTTTTAACATACCCTCCTACAGGTTAGTGATTTTTGAGGATTGTAAACCACCCACAAATCTAAGTCAAACTTGCCTTGAATCGCATAATTCCTTACAATACCAACCATATGTCTGAAACAACAACACGACCACCTTGGGACCAATATTTCATGGACATCGCGCACATGGTTGCAAAACGTAGTAATTGCTGCACGCGTCAGGTTGCCGCAATCATTGTAAAAGACAAACGACTTATTTCGACCGGCTACAACGGAACGCCTCGTGGCACAAAAAACTGTGACGAGGGCGGTTGTGCACGCTGCTGGGCACGCGCCAAAGGCTCGGTTCAGCCAGGAACGCAGCTCGAAGAATGCACATGCTCGCATGGCGAAGAAAACGCGATCGTGCAAGCATCGTTCCACGGTGTTAGCATTAACGGTGGCACACTCTACACAACATTTTCACCCTGCCTTATGTGCGCAAAAATGTGCATCAACGCCGGAATTACAGAAATTGTTTATCACGCAGAATATCCATTAAACGACCTCGCAAACAGTCTTATTCAACAAGCTGGGATTACTATTCGAAAATTATGAAGCTGATTTTGGGTTTTGTTGGACACGGCGCATCAGGCAAAGGCGCGGCGAGCGATTACGTTATCAAAAAACACAATGCCGGATATTTTCGCTTTTCGAAAATGCTCTACGATTTGGTCACCCGTCTCTACCTCCCTGCTGATCGCAATAACCTCATCCGCATGTCAGAAATTGTGCGTCACGAATTTGGCGAAGACACGCTTGCGCGCGTGATGAAGGAAGATGTCCTCCACGACGAGCATCAAATCATTTGTGTTGATGGTATCCGACGCCTTGCTGATATTGCAGAACTCCGAAAAGTTCCTGGTTTCAAAATTATTTACATCGACACTGACATAAAAATTCGCTACGACCGCTTGATTCAGCGCAACGAAAAACCGGATGACCGAACCAAAACGTACGAGCAGTTTTTGGCTGATGAACAGCGCCCAACCGAACTTTCGATTGATGAAGTTGCTCGTGAAGCTGATTATGTTATCACCAACAACGGCTCACTCGACGAGCTCTACGCTCAAATCGACACCATCATACAACAATGAACCTCCCCAAACTAAAAATTCCGCTGCGTCGCCGCAAAAAACCCGAGATCCTACCACAAATTCACAAACCTCGGCGCGAACAGCTGGCGGTATATACGTTTCCACACAAACTCGATATTCCGAAGATGGTGCTTTTTTCTGATTTGCATCTGTACGGAAAAAACAATAAATCAATCAGCGTGTTTCCCGAGAATGTTCGAGAACTTTTCGTGATGCTGAAAAAATATCACGACAAGGGTTATGAATTGTACGGGCTTGGCGACATTCTCGAGGGCTGGCGCTTTAGAACAGCGCAAATTCTCAAGCAACATCCCGAATTCATGGAATTTTTGAACGCGCATGTGAATATCATCCGCGGAAACCACGATTGGACCGCGTGGCAGCGTATCGAGAAGGAATTCGGCAAAGAAACGTTTGAACATATTCAGGTCGGACCAATTTATATGAGTCATGGCCATTTTGCCGACCCGATCAACAAAAAATCACCATGGTTCAGTCGCTATGCAACAAAAGTTGCGGGCTACATGAAGCGCATGGGGCTCAATACCGACAAAATTTACCGCAAAGCCAGCCTCAAGCACGGCGATAAAATCAAACTTCGCTACCAAAACTACACGACAGCAGTCCAAAACACCCTCGCACCCGACGCAACGATTTTTTGTTACGGCCACCTCCACATGCCCTATGTCGACGTCTCAGATCCAAACAAAATTGTGGTGAATCTTGGGTCGATTGCGAACTATGTTCGCGTTTTCTCATACGTTGAAATTACGCCCGAAAAATTGACCCTTTGGAAAGTTACTTTGTAGTCAGAAACCCTTGACGCTGCCTTTGTTTTTTGCCCTAAGACTGCTAAAATAATCTCAGTTATTTTACACGGCCCCATCGCTTTGAATCGGCCGTTTTTTATTATCTTGCTATGCCTCTCGAATCACAAGAACGCGACATTTTCGCGATTGTAGGACTTTCCCCTGAAGTGCAGGCCGTTGCATTTGCAAAATATTCTCGCTCCCAAGAATCGGTCAAAACAGTGATCGACGATTTAACTGACGAAAAATCCGCTGAATTTCACGAAAAATGGGTTATTGGCTACGGCGACGCATCCGTTGCTGACATGGCAATGATCGCAATCGCGCTCGAAAATATCTCAATGATCGCAAGTAAGGCAGTCGAAGATCATCGCCTCGCGTCATACCAGGAGAAATCGACTCGCTACGTACCATTTGATCCGACTCGTTTCCATCGCCCAGCGCTCTTCATGCAAAATGATGAGCTTAAAAACGTCTACGAAGGCGCAATCAAGAATTTGATGGATGGCTACACTCACATCCTCGACTCGATGATTGCACATTTCCGCGCAAAATATCCAAAGCCTGAGGACATGGCGGAAAAGCCATACGAGAGCCGTCTTCGCGCCCGTGCGCTCGATGTTGCGCGCTACGCACTCCCGATTTCAACCATGACCAACATGGGTCTCATCGCATCGGCTCGCGAAATTCGCTACATGATTTCACGCCTCCTCGCGAGCCCCTATCAGGAAGTACGCGAAGTTGGTGCTGAGATGCAAAAAGCAGCACTCGAAACCGCATACAACCCAAACGCAAAGAAAATGGATACATTGCTCGCACGCCTCGAAGAACACGGCGTTCCAAGTGAGATGGTCGAAGACGTTCGCGCTGGTATGCGCCTCAGCGTTAAGGGTGCGCCAACTTTGATCAAACACACCGAACCCCGCGAATATCTCGCACACAAAGATCGCATCGCAAAACTCGCATGCATGTTCCTCGAGCAAGACGACCTCGGCATGGAAGAAGCGCGCGTTGATTTTGTGTCAAACATTTCTCCAGAAGACGAACTCGTTGCAACACTTCTCTACCCTCAAAGCACGGTTTCGTTCCGCTGCCTTGTTGAGCGCGTCAGCAAACTTTCAAACGACGAAAAGCAGGCACTCATTTCATCGATCAACGCAGGCCGCACGAGCCACGACAATCTCAGCCGCGAGTTCGAAGTTGGAAACCATTTCATCTTCGACACCTTGATGGACTTTGGTGCATTCCGCGACTTGCAGCGCCATCGCTTAACCTGCCAAATCAATCAACCACTATCCCCTGACCATGGTTTCGAAGTTCCACGCGATCTCGAAGATGCGGGTCTTCTTCCATTCTACGAAGAGTTGCTCGAAAAAAATCGCATCGCCTACCGAACACTCGCTGCGCATAACGCAGACGAAGCGCGCTACGTACTCGCGATGGCATGGCGCAAACGCACCATCTTCAAAATGAATTTGCGTGAGCTCTACCACGTCGTTGAACTTCGTTCACGCTCGGGAGGTCACTTCTCTTATCGCACGCTCGTGTACGACATGTACGAACTCCTCAAAAAGCATCATCCACTTCTTGCCGCAAACATGCGCGCGGTAAAAATGGATTTTGACGCCGACTTCTTTGGACGATAAAATATCATCATATGTTTATCATTGTTGATGGTATCGACGGCTCAGGAAAAAGCACGGTCAGCCGCTCATGGCGCGACATGCTCGAAGCGCGCGGAGAAAAAATCTTTGAAACCGTTGCATTCGAAAAAAACACAGGACGCATTCCAACGATTGATGATGTTGGCGAAGCAACTGTTATTTGTTCTGCAGAACCGCCATATGCGGGCGTTGGAAAAAAACTCCGCGAAGAAATGCTTCGTCCCGGTAGCCCCTACACACCACAAGAAATCACAGAAGCGTTTGCAGAAGCGCGTCGTGAACGCTACGAAGCACTCATCATTCCAGCCATCAAAAAAGGTTTGCTGATTGTGCAGGACCGCGGAATTACAACCTCGCTCGCCTACCAGCCGGTCATGAGCCCGGAAATTTCTGAGGACTTCGTTGCATCACTCCCTGGAAACCAACTCGCAATCGAATGGCGTCCTGACGTTGTGATTTTGTGTGAAGTTCCACCTGAGGTTGCACTCTCGCGTCTTTCAAAACGATCTGACAAAGCCGACGACGCAATTTTCGAACAGCACGATTACATGATGCGCCTCGCACATCGCCTACAGTCAGATACATGGAAAACGTATCTCCAAAAAGAAGGTACTCAGTTTGTTACTTTCGATGCAGATCAGCCGCTTGCGCTTGCGATTAAAGCATCACAACACTTGCTCATCGATCTGATATACTAAGCACCTATGAAGCTCGAACCAATTATCGGATTAGAAATTCACATTCAACTTGGAACAAATTCCAAGATGTTTTGTAGTTGCGATAATCGAAGCGAGCTACTTCCACCAAACACAGCAATCTGCCCAACATGCCTTGCACAACCAGGAACGCTACCTGTTCCTAATGCGGGCGCACTTCGCAGCGCAATCAAACTTGGTCTCGCACTCGGCTGTTCAATCGCGCCACGCCTCAAGTTCGATCGCAAACATTATTTCTATCCTGACCTTCCAAAGGGATATCAGATTTCGCAATTTGACGAGCCGATTTGTGAAAACGGAACGTTTACCTTTCATGTTCCTGGAACCAAAGTTGACCGAAGCGAAATTACGATCGGCATCGAGCGCGCGCACCTCGAAGAAGATTCGGCAAAATCATTTCACGGCAGCAGCGGCGAAACGCTCGTTGATTTTAATCGCGCAGGATCTCCTCTTGTTGAAACAGTGACGCGTCCAGATTTCAAAACACCGCTTGAAGCAAAAACATTTCTTCAAGAAATGCGACTTCTTGTTCGTGCACTTGGAATTTCAGATGGCGACATGGAAAAAGGCCATATGCGCTGCGATGCAAATATTTCAATGCGCCCCGTTGGTGACACAAAACTCTACACCAAAACAGAGATCAAGAACATGAACAGTTTCCGCTCAGTCGAGCGCGCAATCGCGTACGAAATCGAACGTCAGACAGCACTCTGGGAGGCTGGAACGCCCCCGGTGATCGGGTCAACGCGCAACTGGAACGATGTTGAGCAGAAGACAACAGAATCGCGCACAAAGGAAGCCGCACAAGATTACCGATTTTTTCCGGAGCCTGACATTCCCCCATTTATCGTCGGATCACTCGTCGAGGAAATGCGCCGTGAACTTCCTGAATTGCCATCGGCAAAATATATCCGTTTCCAAAAGGAGTACGGTTTTTCTGCAATCGATGCCCGCCAATTAATTGAAAACGACGAACTCGCAACATACGCAGAACATGTTGCAAGCGAATTTTTGAACTGGGCAAAAGATAGTGACCCGGATGCAAACGAAGACGGTATAAAAACAAAATCTGCGAAACTTCTGTCTGGATGGCTCCTTTCAAAATACCCTGGAGCATTAAACGAGCTTGGTCGTCTGTTTACGCCAGAAACAGTGACTGCCGAAAACTTCGCAGAATTTTTGACGCTCATTTATCAAAGCAAAATCAATTCAACGAGTGCGATGATGCTCCTCAAAAAAATGATCGAGACAGGAGATCACCCACACCACCTGCTCGAATCAGAAAACCTCAGTGGCGCAGATGAAGGCGCAACATCAACATGGATTGATGAGGTTATCACTGAAAATCCGGCGCAGGTTGCCGGTTTCAAGTCAGGAAAAGAAGCGCTCCTTCAGTTTTTAGTCGGGCAAGTAATGAAAAAATCACGCGGCACAGCGGACGCGCTCAGTGTTGCCGAAGAAATTCGAAGTCGATTGCTTTAGTCGAATGGAATATCCAAAAGCGGGCGCATCGGTGGTGCGCTCGTTTTGTTTTGCTCACGTGCACCTGCTTTTAAAACTTCAGAAATCGATGTTGCATGCGACGTTCTGTTTGCATCACCCGAAACTGAAATCCCATGGCTATGCTGAGCAACAACATTTGCAGCCAAACTACTAAGTTGATTTCGAGTTGTGTCGTATTCCGCCAAACGAGACTCTCTTGTCTCTTTGATTCGCATGCGGTCGGCAGCATTTGCAACACGCTCAGCAGATCGAAACACAGCCTTTGCGTGACTTTCGTCTTTGATTGCACCACTTGATCGTAATTTTTGAATGAGGGTTTTTGCGTCCTTAACGCTCGCGCCTGTTTGCAATGTTTTTTGTGCACCAATATGCAGCAATGCACCGCGAACAGTATCAGACCCGCCGCCAAGCGCGCCTTTTAAAACCGATTGGAGTTTGTTTGCAGAAAAGTGTGGACCGAGTGCCATATGTCATCAAAAGAAGTATACCACACGATGTTTTTATTTCGTCGAAACCATGTTAACTGGCGGCGAGCATATTGTCGTGTGCGCTCTATCATTTTTTGTTGCGCTTCCACCTCTGTCAGTTGCCCTGAAAGATATGCTTCAATTTCCGACACCCCAATCGCCTGCATACCAGGCTCACCGCTCGTGTGACCTGCAGCAAGAAGCTGCTTTACCTCTAAAACAGCACCCGCAATCCACATCTGTTGGACGCGCTTTGCAATTCGCTCATGCAGTTCCTCACGATCTGGTGACCACCCAATAAGCAGTGGAATATATGGTGAATTCCCAATATCTTGACCAAACGATGTAATGGATTGCCCTGTCTGAAGTATAACCTCAAGCGCACGTTGAACCCGTCTCGGGTTTTGAACATCGATCGTGTTCAATACATGAGGATCAGATGTCTTTAGCAAATCTATAATCTCCTGCTGAGAATATTCTGCAACACGCGCTCGAATTTCAGGCGCAACAACAGGAGGCGGCACAAAACGCTGCACTAAAGCATCAATATACAAACCTGTTCCTCCAACCACAATCGGAACTTTTCCCTCAGCTGCAATCTCAGCAATTGCCTGATCTGCATGAACGACAAATTCGGCAAACGAGTAGGACTCATTCACCAATTTGAATTCGTAAAGTCGAGTATTTTTTTGTTCCTCGGGAGCTGCGCTCAAAATTCGAATGTCCTTATAAATCTGACGAGCATCAGCATTAACAATTACTCCGTTGCATTTTTTTGCAAGATCCTCCGCAACCTCAGATTTCCCTGCAGCGGTTGGTCCTACAACTACAATTATCGGAATCATTTTGTCTCTTCGATATTAACCGTAATTCTTGCTGGTACTTTCGGTGCGCTATCGATCCATGGTGGCATCAGCGTCACACTCACAGAAGTTACACCCTTAATCGATGTGATTTGATCTGAGATTTGTGATTTTGATTGCCCCATAAACATGCTTGGTTGAAGCGCTGCTGAACGAGTATCGAGAACAGCCTTACCCTCGCGGTAGATCTGCAAAACTGCACTTTTTTTCACAACATCAATTGACTGCAATGAAATCGCTGGAGCATCGTTGATGAACACAACCTTGTGATATGCTGTTGGCGCCTTTGACTGAACCTCCCGGTCAGCTGCTGTGAAAAGCGACGACTTTGGATACGCAACATACGCCATCGTCCCCGATGTTGTGACCTTAAATTCACTCACCTGATCACCAACTTTTGCAGAACTTACTGCTTTAATATTAACCGTTGCATACAAGACATCGCTTCCAGATGGAACTTTAACGCCGGTCAATTCTTTTTGACCAATTTCAAGCAGTGTTTTGCGTGCCGACTCTTGCGCGTTATCGATATCAGATTGTGTCACCACACCAACCTTACCAGCACCACCTGTCATTTTCTGTGACGATTCACCATACACAAGCTTTTGCTGTGCTGCATTCAATCCTGGAATGGTGAATTTACCAGCTGGAATATCGCCTTCAGGACCTGGCTTATCAGCTGCAATTTCAACAGTAGCCGTTCCATTAACCGGAACATTCACCGCATTTACTGCACGAAACAACACACCGCCCGCGCTCAAAAATCGTGTTGTTGCAACAAGTGACTGCGCCGAACTGCCATTGTTATAAACCGTAACCGTTCCATGTGATTTGCCTGGCTTATCAATTGTTGTTGATGGCTGAAAGAGCATTTCAGTGCTCGTTGTGACAGCTACAACAATTCCCTGGAAACCCATCGTTGATGTTGTGCTCGACTCACTAATTTCTGCCGAAAAAGATGCTGAAACAGGAATCGCTTCCTGTTTCACAGAAATTGTTGCTTTCTGAAATGTAAAAAACGCGATAATTCCAACAACAACGACCGTCGCACTCAAAAATGTCATAGCGAGTCGTCGGTATAGATTAACTTTTCGAGGCGCATTTGTTGCTGCGTCAATTGAAATTCGAGGTCGTTCGTGAACGCGCACAGGTTCCACCTCTTCTTCTATATCATAAACAGGAGCTGCTCGGCGCGCTGCCGCTGCACGTTTTACTGGGCGCTTTCGAGCCGCAACACGTCGTCGCGCTTTCGGTCGTTCTAACTCACTTTCACCATCAATTGGAAGGTCTAAATCGTCTCTCATATTTTTGTTTATTCAGCCACACGGAACACCTCTGACAATGACGAGAGACCTTCCGCAGCCTTAAGTATACCATCTTGAGCCATCGTGACCATACCGTCGGCCACCGCCTGTTTTTGAATATCAAATTCAGACATTTGCGCACCCAAAATCAGTTTTTCAATCTCCGGCGACATCGCGCAAATTTCGTAGATACCAACACGCCCCTTATAGCCAAGCATTTTGCACTCAGCGCAGCCTGGGGCTGTAAAAAACTTCGCAGAATCCATCGAAAATGTAATACCCGATTTTGGTGACAACTCTGCCATTGTTTTTGTTACGCGCTCAACCTCTTCGGGCTTCAGCGGTGTTTCAACCTTACATTTTTCGCAGAGCTTACGCATCAAACGCTGACCGATGATCGCATTAAGCGCAGGCGCAAGCAAAAACGGCTTAACTCCCATCGAAAGAAAACGTGGAATTGCGCCGGCCGCACTATTTGTATGAATGGTCGAGAGCAACAAATGTCCTGTAAGCGCCGCCTGAATCGCAACCTCCGCGGTTGGCAGGTCGCGGATTTCACCAACCATACAAATATCCGGATCCTGACGCAAAATAGACTTGAGCGCATCCGCAAACGTGTACCCTTTCGATGCATCAATCTGTGACTGATTCACGCCCTCAAGTTTATATTCAACAGGATCTTCGAGTGTAATAATCTTAACGCCCGGTTGGTTTTTCTTTTTCAAAATTGTGTACAGCGTCGTTGTTTTACCAGAACCAGTCGGACCGGTTGTAATAATCATGCCGTTTGGACGATCGATTTCGTGCATGAGTTTTTCAAACGCCGTTCCACGAATTCCAAGCTCTGCCATGCCCACGTTCGCTTGAGGTTTCAAAATACGCATTACAACACTCTCACCATATGCGGTTGGAATCGTCGAAACACGCACATCGATTTTTCCCATGCTGAGAATCAAAGTGATGCGACCATCTTGTGGTTTGTCTTCAACATTAATCTTGAGCGCAGCAAGCAATTTGATGCGACCAATGATTTTTTTCCACATTTCATGTGGCACGCTTCCGATTTCGTGGAGCATTCCATCCAAACGCAAACGCACAATAATCTTCGCTTCTTCTGCTTCAACGTGGATATCCGACGCATTCATTTTAAACGCCGCAGCAAAAATCAGCGAGATAAAATCGGTTGTATTCACGTCTTTCATCTTTGCAGCAAGCTCTGGAAGCGAGTCAAAAAGCGCTGCAAATTTATCCAAATCCTCTTGTGTGATCGTAACATCACGTGTGATCGCTGTGATTTTCGGCAACGACGCGTAAAGCTGCGCACCCTTCTGATAACTTTCGTCTGTAATCACATACGGAACGAGCTTCACCTTTTTTTCTTGTGCAACGCTACCCAAAAATTTCTGCACTTCAGGATCCGCAATATTCACAACTCCAATTCGAACCTCCTGACCTTCGGTAAAAAACGGAAGTACGCTAAATTTTTTCGACATCTCCTCTGGAACCAACTGAAGCGCTTCTGGTGGAATCGGAAATTTACGCAAATCCATGTAGCGAAGTTTGTACTTTGCCGCCATCGCCTGAGCCTCAGCTTCTTTTTTCCCGAGATCAATCTCGCGAATTTTTTCACCGAGCTTATCGTCTGCCGTTTTTTCGTCCGACGTTTTAATTGGTGCGCTAGAATTACCAACAACCGGTGCTGGTTTTTTTATCAGATCGGATAGACCGGCAACATTACCGTTCATATGCGAATTAATTATTTCGAGTCACCATTGATTTGATGAATCGCATCACCTTACTCACCGGTGAATCACTGATCATGTGGTCAAACAAAATGACCACCGACATGTAAAACCAAGTTGTGTAGATTGCAGCAACGACCCAAACAGCACCGAACAAGATAGTGAGATTGATAACAGCGATTGGTGCAACAAGTCCGGTTGCAACTTTCATGAGCGCTGCAAAATATACGAGGGGCACAAACAAAAGCGCAAACACAAACCGAATCACAATTGCCATCAAAATATTTGCGACCAAGAAAATCACACCCATTTCAATCGATGCAAGCCAGTGACGTGCAAACAAAGTAATTGCATGCTTTACACCCGCAACAAATCGCTGTTTTTCGAGAACGATGTAACATGTTGCGTAAAGCGCGATGAATGTTGCCATGATGTCGAGGAGCGCAAGCACAACAAATCCAACAATAAACAGTGCCTTTGGCCACCATGCGTCTGGCATGCGCGTGACGAGCTCTTGAATTCCAAAAATACCCGACGCAATGATAATTGCCGTCACTACTTTTGCCATGAGCACTGCAATGATTGACCAAAAATGCTCGAGTGCTGCGTGCCACGATGCTTTAAACGAATACAAACGCTTGCGGAAAATATAATCACCCGCCGCCATGATTGCGCCCTGCGATTGCACAACAAGAAACGCAAAAATTCCTGCAAGCGCGATACATGCAGCAGAAACCAAAAGACCGATTGCAACCTGAACCCATGAATTTGGAGAAACGAGTGGTAAAAACCATTCTTTGCTTTGTGATGCAACACCCGCAGCAGACGTTCCGAGCGATGTAATCTGAAACAATCCTCCGAGCGAATAAAAAAACTGAGACTGGCCCATGAAAATTGCAAAACCGCCAAAAATCCATAGCGCAGGATGGCGCCAAGTTACATTCCAAGCGTCTCGAAGAACGTGTCGATAAATTTTTTGTGACATAAGAACTAAAAATCAAAAGTTGACATCAGTATAACACACAACAGGAGTGAATTTCCATGCAGGAATATGTGCGCACTTTCCTTTCGCACGAGAGACCAGCAACGTGCACGGAAAGCGCGCACATATTCTGTACGGTAATTCACTCCTGGTGTAGTTAAACATGCGCAACACAAACTACCCCCCCCCATTTATTTATGCTATAATCACACACATAATTTTGTACCTTTATATGTTGAAAAAAATCAGTTTATTTGCTCTGCTTTGCACATTAGTACTTCCAAGTTTTGCTCACGCAGACATGATGCCTAATAATTCACACACACCCTTTGATGTAATTCAGGTAGATAACGTCACCGATTTTCCAAATTATAATTTCTATATTAGCGACGAATGGGACGGTATTCCGATAAAAAATAACGAACCTGTTTCCTTAGAAAATGCGGGGAAATACCGTGTTACAGGCTTATTTGCAGTAAATAAATCTGACGAAAAGAAAATTATTCACGACGATCTAACAAAATGCGACGGCGCAGGATGTTATGATACTTGGATAGTTAATGAGAAAAATTCACAATATCTTTTGCCATTTGGAACTGGAATCAATCTTAACTACGCAGTATCAGATGCGGACAATACTAAGTCGCATTTTGTAAAAGTTCATATCGATAAAATTGAACCGCTTGTAAAAAATGGTGTTGCAGGCAAAGATTACCCAATTGGAGGTGGAAATCCTACCGTTGTTTTTTCACACATCGTTTCATTTCAGGCAAGCACAGAGTATAAAAACCTAGCTCTTAGTGCTGGAAATAACGAAGCTTTGGCTCCAACAATTACTGCTCCAGAAGTTCAGTCAGTTCAAATGACAAAAAATAGTTTAGAGGCGTACGAAAAAACTGTTCCTGCGCTCTCGATCGCAATCGCCGCGCTTGGTGTAATCTGTGTTCTTCTCGCATTCATCGCATGGAAGAAATAAAATACCTTGTACTCACACTACTCATTGAATTGCCAGTAGCGTGGTATCTCCTCCGCCATGAACCGTGGCAAAAAGTATTACTCGCAACCATTGGTGTGAATTTAATTTCACACCATATTGGTTGGTGGTTTCTGTATTTTGGTACGTCATGGTGGAGCGTCGAGATTGGAGTAACTATTTTTGAGGTAGCCATATTTCTTTTACTGTTCAGAAATGCAAAATACCGCGCGATCCTTACCGCGATTACAATAAACATAGCTTCTGCACTCTTCGGAGTTCTCTTC
>CALQYY010000016.1 GCA_943349075.1 Candidatus Magasanikiibacteriota bacterium | reverse complement strand
AGGAGTGTGAGTGTTTCTTCGCGCGCGCTCGACGGGTTCGTGAGAATAATTTCGTCAACTTCTTTTGCAGCATCGAGATCTAAAATATCTTTGCGAACTTTTTCGTTGAAGATGGGGTAGCGCGCAATAATTGCGTATCCAAGAGATTTTTCTTCGTTTAAAATTGCGTTCACGCGATCGGTGATTGGGCCACTACCGATGATGACTGTGTTGCGAGTACCTTTGTTGTATCGGTAGAGAACGCGCTTGATGATGCGCATAAGCAAGCGGCCGAGCGCAACAAAAAAGATTGCGCCAATCCATGCGGCGAGTACGATGAAACGTGAGTTGAAGAATTCGCCGCGGAAAAAAATGTAGACCGTGATTGAGGCGAGACCAACTGTTGAGGCAAAGAAAATTCGGGTGATTTCGTTTGCAAATTTTTGGTTAGTGTCGGTTGAGTAGAGTCCATTTGCTGCGTAAATCAAAACCCAGAGAGGGATTATGAGGAAGAGAATTTTGATATATTCAGCAAGTGGAAGATAGAAGGTTACGCGACGAATTTCGATTATGAATTCGGTGTAGCGAAAGCCGTAGGCGGCAATTCCAGCAACAAAAAGCATGAGAGCGTCGAGGGGGACGAGTATTGCAGTCAACATCAGTTCGGTCTTTTTCATAGAAGTTACCCAAAGTGTAACAACCCGCGCGGTGCCCGTCAATCTGTGTTAAAATGAGCGCATGGAATATGAAGTTAAGGAAAATGCGCGGTCGCGGCGCGTGAAATTGTCAGTTGAGATTGATGGTCGCGTGATCGTAACAGTGCCGTCGCGTAAATTTTTGTTTTTGGTCCCGAAGTTTGTTGCGGATCATGAAGAATGGATTGAACTGCAACGCACGAAGATGCAAAAAATCGGACCGATCGTTGATTTAAATGGATCAGCGGCGGATTTCAAAAAGCACAAAAAAATCGCGCTCGAGTTTTTGACGAAAAAAGTTTTTGAAATGAATCGGCTGTACAATTTTTCGTTCACGAAAATTTCGGTGCGGAGTTCGAAAGGGCGATGGGGGAGTTGCTCGTCGGACGGCGCACTGAGTTTTAATTATCGACTCATAAAAATTCCGGTCGAGCTCGTGGAATATGTCGTGGCGCACGAGATTGCGCATCTGGCTGAGCACAATCACGGGCCGCGATTTTGGGCACTCGTCGAGCGCGCGATTCCGGATTACAAAAAGCGGCGGCAGGCGCTGCGCAAATTTATTTTGTAGCGAGTTTTACGATTTCGGGAATATCTTCTTCGGTTACGTTTCCGAGCCACAGGTCGTCGGGCATGATCACAACATTAACGCCGGATTTGCAGGTGCCAAGGCATCCTGTTTTTGAAACACGAATGGTTGGGTTTGCAGCGCGGACCGCTTCTTTGATTTTTTTGTGGAGCTCAGCGCCGCCTCGTGCGCCGCAGCATGGCGAGCCATCTTCTTTTGTATTGGTGCAAACGAGGATGATTTTGCGGAATTTGATTTCTGGAGGGGTCATAGTGATTGGAGTTAAAGGGAGTGATATGGAATCGTAAGACAATGTATGACAAATCGGGAGTTAGAGCAAGTGTGTGGGTTGACAAAACAGCTAAATACTGTTATGCTTTTTCGTTAAGAATTAGTTTTTCAGCTGAGCGATAAGCGCGCTAACTATAGCGAATTTACCGGTCGGCTCGAGGGTTCGAGACGGCAAGCCCAGGGTTCCAGGGGTACTGGGACAAGTGCAAGGAGAACTACAGATGTTTAACACGAATAAGACGCTCAAGGCTCATGGTGCGGAATTGGCGTCGCGCGGTGTCTCCATCGAGATGCTCGCGAAGCTCCAGGGTTTCGAAGACAAGGACTGGCTCGATCAGTGCGCGGCAGTGATGCTCGCACGGCTGAACAACCAGGCCGAGTCGGAACTGACCACGCTGGTCGAAAATAATCATGCGTGGGCCCGTGTTATTATGGGCACCAACTTCCTCGGACTCGAAGAGGTCGAGAAAGCGTTCGGCGTGAAGTACACGGCCAACCAGCGTCAGCAGCTCGCGACCATTCCGTTCGATGAAGCGACGCTCAAGGCCTGCGCCGACACCCATGTGCTCATCGCGGGCTTCCCGATGTCCATCAACGACATCCGGAAGAGCAAGAATGTGAAGGGCAACGCCGCGAAGCTGTTCGACAGTTTGTTCGGCGACGTTTGGTACGAGCAGCAGTCGTTCGCGAATGTTTCGGTCGAAGTGCGCTGGTTCCTCCTGCGCAAGAAGCCGATCGATCAGTCCACCTCCAAGACCTATGAGGAGCAGTACCGGTTGATCCCGCAGGGCGAAGAGAATTCGTGGGCACGCGACGTGGTGTTCGCCACCATCGTGCTGTTCCTGACCGCGGGCGAGCGCTTGTATAAGAGTGTCTTCGTCCGTTGCAAGGATGTGAGCCCTGATGGCAACCGGGTCTACATCGGCTATTTCGACCGGTTCGGGATGGGCTTCCATAGCTACTGGGGTGGCGACCGCATCGACTGCCTCGCTGTCTGCTCTGTCCGGAACCCATAAACAACTCATGGCGAATTGAACAAAAAGGCTCTATGGACGGCAATTGCTAGACAACTCAGGTGTAACCCACCATCTGCGCGACAGCTCTTTCGAGGGTTGTCGCGCATTTTTAATATTGACATTTTCGAAAAAATATGATTAAATACGCCCACTATCGACACCGGATGAGTGCTCGATTGTTTTGCAACCATTTGTGCAGAAGAGGTGGCTGTGTCTGATAACAAGTCGATAAGTGAAGGTAGCGGTGTAACCAGTTACGAAAGGGCTCGCGCGATCATGGGGACCAGGTTTTTTGGTTTCGAAGAAGTTGAGAAGGCTTACGACGTGAAATACACGATAGACGATCGTAAAAAGCTTGCGGAGATCCCGTTCGATGAAGCGGTGTTGCATGATGCGTATGCGCTCGTTCCTGGTTTCTGGATGTCAATCAACAATATTCGGAACAATCAAAATGTGCGCAAAGGGGGCGCGCTACAACTTTTCTTTTCGGTGATTCTCAGGTGCCCACAGTACAATAATCAGCTGTTTGCGAACACTGGAGTTAGTGTGCGATGGTTTTTGTTCCATAAGGCGCGTATGGAGTGCAGTGACAATGAACGGGTCATGTGTAACAACGAGGAACCATGGCGGCGCGAATTAGTGTTCGCCACCATTACGTCGTACCTGATAACCGGAGAGCCTCTGTTTGAAAACATCGATGTTGGATGTCAGGATGAAGGCCGCGAGGGCTTCAGGGTCTATGGCAACAAGTGCCACCAGTACATCACGGACATGGGTCACTACGGATAATAGCTGGCACGATCGTCTTAATAAGAACACAACGCGGACGGCGAGCTAGACAACTCAGGCGTAACCCGCCATCTGCGCGACGACTCTTTCGAGGGTTGTCGCGCATTTTTAATATTGACATTTTCGAAAAAACATGATTAAATACTCTCACTACCGACACCGGATGAGTGCCCTACGGGGAGGAAAGTCCGGACACCCTTTACGGGGTAACTCGTAAAGTCGTGGTGCTAGCTAACGGCTAGGCATTCTGCGGGGTATAAACGACGTGTGGTCTTGGGGCAACTCGAGATACTGCATCCGCGAAAACCTCCTGACGGAAAGTGCCACAGAGACGATTAAAGTTTGTCGCAAGACAAGCCAAATGTGAAAAGTGAGGTGGTGTGTTCACTCGATTGTAAGACCCCTAAAGGGTCGCGTGATCCGAATGCTACACCTCTTGTGCATAGCGCGAGCTATGCATGTGGCAAACCCCACCTGGTGCAAGTGTAAAACACGCAAAGAGCGCGCCCGGGCAACCGGCCGCCAAGACAGATACTCATCACTCGCGGGGAAACTCGCGATGACAAAATCCGGCTTATAGGTGTTTGTAGTAAAAACCGCCCTTCGGGGCGGTTTTGTTATTTAGAGTGTTCGAAGTCCAGCGCTCTGTTCGCTACTCAAAATATTTTTCGCTTCCAGTATTCCGGTTAGTTTGAATATGGCCGCATCTTGGCGCCCTGATTTTCCAGCCATACCACTATGGAATGCTTTGCTTTCGGCACGGAATTCGGAGAGGTCTTTTCTCATGCCACGGACATCTTCTTTTACTTCCGTCATTTCACTCTCTAGTTTTGTTGTTTTTTCTTCGAGGCGTTTTGTGGTGCCTTTTAGCTCAATGAGATCGCCTTGAATTGCAGTGAAATAAACTTCGTGCTCATCGAATCGTTTATCCATGTGCTCGATGAGCTCTTTTTTCATTGTCTGCATTTCATCTTGAATGGTTTCGAGTGTAACTTTTTTTCGACCCCCCTTGTGGTGCATAGATTTTTTGTTAGCGAGTTATAATCACTGGGTAACAGACACGTTATTTTTTTGCAAGTGGTGATTTATGTGCATCCTGTGGCCAACCACATTGGCGACAAACTAAGTCGGAGCATGGAGCATCCTTTCGCGTTTTGACGCGCCATTTCCAATAGTGTTCATTATCAGCCTTTCGTTTTGCGCAAGATACACAAAACTTTAAGTGTCGTGCAGATTTAGGATTGTCTGACCAGCATTCTTGTTTAAATTCATAAGATCCAGGCTCAGGGAGTTGATTTTTTGTTTTCATAAATTTTATGTGAGGGACATTATTTTCGCATGCGTATTTTGAGGATAACACCCCTGTCGAAACTGACAATATCGAAAAGTTGATAACTTTTTGCATTCTGTGGACAACAAAAAAGTTATCCACGTGTGTATAAAAATACCCCGCATTTAGCGGGGTATTTTGCGCAGGAGCTTTATCGAATTCCTGTTTTTGATCGAACATCTTCCATCGTCCGCTGCGCCATTTCGCGTGCGCGAGCGCAACCTTCTGCGATAACCTCATCAACCATTTTATCGTCGATTTCTTCTTTGCGTGCGCGGAAATCTGCGAAGTATGTTGAGATAAGTTCGGCGAGTGTGTCTTTGAGCTCAACGTTCTTGAGAGTACCTCCTGCAAAATCTTTATTGAGGTGTTTGTAGGTGAGGCCTGTTGGGTCAAAGAGTTTTGCAAGACCGAGCAAATTTTGAACGCCTTGTTCGTCGGTAACTGCTTTGCGAATTTTTTCGCTGATGACTGTCGGAGAATCAGAGACGTACAGACATGATTTGTCGCCGCCGCTCTTGCTCATTTTCTTGTCTGACTCAAGGAGTGACATGATGCGTGGCACATTGGTGAGCATTGATTGTGGCTCTGGGAATGTCTGACCAAATTTGTTGTTGAACTTTTTTGCGAGCACGCGCGCGAGTTCGACGTGTTGTACCTGATCTTCACCAACTGGATTGATGTGCGCTTTGTACATCAAAATGTCAGCTGCCATCAGAACTGGGTAGGTGAAAAGACCCGCGTTGATATTCTCGGCGTTTTTGAGCGCCTTGTCTTTGAACTGCGTCATCTTTTCGAGCTCGCTCATCGGAGTCAGTGTCATCAAAGTCCAAAAAAGCTCGGTGTGCTCGGGGATGTGCGATTGGATGAAGAGCGTTGATTTTTTTGGGTCGATGCCGAGTGCGAGGAGGTCGCGCACGAGGTTGCGGATGATGCGCTGTTTGGTTCCTGGCTCGTAGTCGATGGTCATTGAGTGCCAGTCAGGAATGAAAAAATAGCGGTCAAACTGGGGGTCTGCCTGGAGTTCTACCCAGTTTTTGACTGCGCCCAAATAATTACCGATATGCATTTCGCCTGTTGGCTGAATTCCTGAAACAATGACTTTTTTCATAGTGGGGGGATTATAGCGTAGTCGACGGGTGTTGGCAATATTTTGGCTGAGATGGGCGAAATAATATTTTTGGAGTATACTTACGCCAACTAAATATTTTGTATGCTCTTTTATCAAAAATTCGCTCTCGTGTTTCTTCGTCTGACGCTTGGTTGGATATTTTTATACGCAGGTATTTCGAAATTCATGACTGAAAATTGGAGTGCAATCGGTTTTTTGAAGGGTGCAAAAATGTTTCAGGACTTGTTTGGGTTTTTCGCAGATCCATCGGTGTTGCCATACGTGAATGTAATCAATAAATGGGCACTCCTGCTTCTCGGATTATCACTCGTGCTCGGAATTTTCATTCGCATCTCAGCTCCGCTCGGTGCCGCGCTTATGGTTCTCTATTTTTTGCCACGCGGACTTCCGAAACCAGATCCAACATCATTCATTGTTGATTCGCATTGGGTATACGCTGCAGGACTTTTTGTTCTCGCTGCGTTTCGTGCCGGCCGCGTGTGGGGGATTGCGCCGTGGTGTTCAAAACTGCCACTCTGCAAAAAATATCCAAAATTCCGTGCTTTACTTGATTAATTTGACATTAAAAGGAAGTTCGAATATATTCGATTCATAATTTATTTATGAAAATGCCTATGCGTTTGGAGGGAAACGTTCCAGTTGTTTTTTTCAAAGAAGGAAATCAGATCGTTGCATATTGTCATGCGCTTGATCTGTCAACATGTGGCGCAACAAAATTAAAAGCTGAAAAAGCTTTTGCAAAAGCTGTTGAAATTCTTTTTGAAGAAGTAGTTTCCATGGGAACAACCGAAGAATTTTTAAGAGGATTAGGGTGGCGAATAGTCAGGAATCAATGGGTTGCACCAATTTTTGTTGGTCAAAAAAGCGAAAAAATTTCAGTAGCTTTAGTTTAGCAATTATAAATGGGGGGTATGGGAGGTTTAAAACCAATTTCTTGGCGTATTTTTGATAAATTTTTAATCCTACAAGGTTGTGAACTGAAAAGGGTTCGTGGTGATCATTTAATTTATAATCGTGCAGGATTAATTAGACCATTAGTAGTTCCAAAAATAAATAATATACCAGTATTTATTATTCAAAATAATTTAAGATTACTTTCGGTTGATTCTCATGATTTTCTTGAGTGGTTAAAAGAAAATTAAAAAAAGCCGCGTACAAAACGCGGCTTTTTTTAATTGGAGAAGTTTAAACCTCAATAATTACAGGCAACACCATCGGACGTCGCTTCGTCTGTGAGAACAAGAATTGACCAACGTCGTTGCGAATTTTGTTCTTGATGAATTCATCGAACACAGGAGATTTGTGATCTGATGCTTCGAGAATTTTGCGAACGAGCAAGCGAGTTTTGTCGATGATTTCTTTGTTTTCTTTAACGAAGATAAAGCCACGCGAGATGATGTCGGGATTTCCGATAAGTTCGCCCGTGCTTTCTTCCATGGTCGCGATGACAACAAGCATACCGTCTTCCGACATCTGTGTGCGATCGCGGAGCACGATTTCTGAAACGTCGCCGACACCGAGTCCGTCAACCATGACGTATTCTGCTGGCATGCGCTCTTCGGTTAAGCGACCACCATTCACATCGAACGCCATTACCTGGCCGTTGTCTGCGATGAATACATTTTCTTTTGCAACACCAACGCTCGCAGCGAGGCGTCCGTGAGCCGCAAGCATGAAGCGGTTACCGTGAATTGGGATGAAGAATTTAGGCTTGGTCAAACGAAGCATGAGTTTAAGATCTTCTTGCTTTGCGTGTCCACCTGCGTGAACATCCATGTTTGCGTAGTGAACAATCGTTGCGCCGTGGCGAACGAGCGTGTCTTTGAGGCGCTGAACTGAGCGTTCGTTACCTGGAACAACTGATGATGAGAAAATCACCGTGTCGCCCTCCTGAAGTTTGAGGAAGCGATGTTCGCCGGTTGCGATGCGCATGAGTGCCGCGTTCTTTTCGCCCTGAGCACCGGTACACAAAACAACGAGCTGTTCATCGCGGTATTTTCCGTATTCGTCCTCAGAAATAATAGTTCCTGGTTTGAATTGGAGATAGCCGAGTTCGTGCGCGAGGTCAACGTTTTTCTGCATCGAGCGTCCTTGAATCAAAACGCGTCGTCCGTATTTCTCACAAAGCGTCAAAATAATTTGAACACGGGTGAGAAGGGAAGAAAATGTTCCGATAATAAGGCGAGCTGGCGCTTTTGCGATGATGCGGTCGAGTTCGTCGTAAACAATTTGCTCTGAAATCTGGTGACCTGGAAGATCCGCGCCCGTTGAATCTGACAAAAGCGCGAGAACGCCTTTTGATCCGAACATTGCGATGCGACCCAAGTCCGCTGGCTCTTCATTAACTGGAGTGAAATCGAATTTGAAGTCACCCGTAATGAGAATTGTTCCAAAAGGCGTATGAACAGCAGCACCAAACGCATCTGAAATTGTGTGGTTGATGTGGAATGGTTCGAAGATGAAATTTTTTCCAATCTTGAAGCGTTCGTCTGCGTGTTCAACAACAACCATGTTGAGTTTTGGCACGTTTGGATATTCTTCGTGGCGACCGCGAATCATACCCGCAGTAAGTGGTGCGGTATAGATAGGTGGGTTGCCAATTTTTGGAAGTACGTGTGAAATCGCACCGATATGGTCCAAATGTCCGTGAGTGATAATTACACCACGGATATTTTTTTCGCGACCCTTAAAGCCTGCTACGTTTGGAATGATGTAATCAATTCCCGGCATGCCTTCTTCAGGGAACATGAGACCAACGTCGATGATGATAATGTCGTCACCACATTCGATAACAGTACAGTTGCGACCAATTTCTTCAAGACCGCCGAGCGCGTAGATTTTGAGTTTGAGATCTGAGTCAGCTGTTGGGGTAACGAGTGGTTCAAACACTTCATTTACACGAAGTGAGCGATGCACTTCAACGCCGGCTGTATTAAAATTCGGCGCATATTTTGCGTTTACATTTGTGTGTGCCTTATATGCTGATCGCTGTGCAATTGGCTGCGCTGTTGGTGGGGCGCTATATGTAGCGGGGCCTGAAGCTGGTGGGCGAGCGTGCATTGGTGCACGAGATCCTGAGTGTGGGCGATTCCCATAGTGAGGACGTGGGGCACCGCCTGGAGCAGCGTTAAAACGACGTTCTTGTGGAGCGCCTGCAGCTGGTGGACGGCGTGGTGGACCCATCGGAGTTCGACGAGGTGGGGGTGTTGGCATCGTAGGGGATGCGGTTACGGGGTTTGGTGACATAGTTTTTTTGTTTGCTTACTACTCGAGTGCACGCGTTAAATTCCCCTGCGAGGAATTTACGCTCTCTCTCAGTCTCGCTCGTTTTGCTTTGCAAAACTCCATGCCCGCTCGACTTCCGAGAGACACTCTCGTAGTAAGCAAACAAAAAAGTTGAACAACAACGGCAAAAATTTGAGGTACGTGTAGCGAAAGCTTGGTTATTCTGGTTATTTTTTTTTGGAAAACTCTTTTGAGAGAGACTGCGCACAAGCATAAATGTGCTAAATGTCTCTGTTCAGTAGTCTCTTTTGAGAAGGACGCCTCGCAGGCGCTGCGGGCCGGAGTTTTGCTGTGCAAAGCGAGCAGCGCTGAGAGACAGGACAATGTTCCGCCGGGAACATTGATCCGTGTCCTGAGCAAAAGAGAATAATGAACGGTTGGTGCCGCGAGCGGGACTTGAACCCGCATACCCTTGCGGGCGCTAGCACCTGAAGCTAGTGTGTCTGCCATTTCACCATCGCGGCAAAAAACGATGAGATTCTGGAAACGAAGTGAGGGTAGTCTAGCACATCTGCGCCAAATCTGTCAATAATTGGCTTATTTATGGACTCTTGCGGTCTCTGTATACCAGTTGGCAACGCGCGCAAAGCGTTCGCTTCCGTCAATTGTGCTTGGGGTTGAAACTCCGCGTACCTTATTTGAGATGTAATACTGGTATGTTGGCTGGAACAAGTATACAGCTGGGCTGTCGGTTATGAGGCGCTGATTGAGCTTATTTAGCAAACTAGAGCGGTTTTCTGCGCGTGCATCTGCCTGAAGAAGTTCGAGCCACAGATCAACTTCTTTGATTTGATATCGCGCATAATTAGTACCTGTTTCACCACTTGCACTGCTGTGCCAATAAGGGAATGGGTTTCCACTTAAGGCGTAATCTTGGCCGAGAAGTAATAAGTCGTATGATAAAAGAGCGCCTGTTTGTGTGCCGGACCCGATAATTGTTGGCTTAATGGTGATGCCAAGAGGCTCAAGTTGTAGGCGGATGTTTTCGGCAATTGCTTGGTAGGTTGGAAGCGCTGGGACACCGAGTGTGTACGTGGCTGCCGCGGCTTTATTTTTTTTGATGAGCTCGGTCGCCTGTGCAATATCTGTTTCGGGTTGTGAAATTTGTGGCTCTTTGAGCATTGTTAGAGGGAAGGGGGCGCGCGTTGGAACGCCATTTCCTTTGAGGGCATCTTTTACGATTGCTGATCGATTCAGGGCAAATGCAAATGCTTGGCGAACCTCTTTCTTTTTGAAAATCGGCGTGTGTGATGGGTTAAAAAACAGGCTCACAACAATTGGTGGTGTAATTTCGTAGCGATGAACGTCGCGTTTTACGAGGTCTTCTGTCTGGGCAGGGTCGTGAACAAAAAGCGCTTCAACTTGGCGCATGCGGAAAAGGTCGTATGCCGATGTGTCATCCGGGGCAATTCGGAAATCGAGTTCGTCGATGTATGCACGACGTGGTTTGAAATCAGAAAATGCCTCAAGGTCAATGTTTTCAACAAAACCGTCGCGATCGGCAATTGAAGTTTTGTATGCAAAAGCGCCAGAACCAATTGGTTTTAAATTTAGTTCATCACTCATCATGCGAGCGGGTTCGATTTTTTCCCACAGATGTTTTGGAAGTATTCCAATT
The DNA here is from genome assembly GCA_943349075.1 of Candidatus Magasanikiibacteriota bacterium. Lineage (GTDB taxonomy): Bacteria > Patescibacteriota > Patescibacteriia > Magasanikbacterales > 2-02-FULL-50-9b > 2-02-FULL-50-9b. Next base: position 4,755 of record CALQYY010000016.1, on the reverse strand, counting down.
GAAGTGATGGTGGTTAGCTCTGGAATTGGTTGACGTGCAGATAAAACAACTTGCTTATCGGAGTTTTTTGTTATGGATATTTTGTTTGCGAGTGCGCGCCATGGGCTACCAACAGCCTCTTTCTGCATTGTTTGCAACGAAAAAATAACATCGTCCGCAACAACTGGTGCGCCATCGTGCCACCGCCTGTCTCCTAGTGTAACGGTGACTGTTTTTTCGCCACTAAATTCGCACGATTCGGCAAGTGATGGGATGTCGCGCTTATAGGTGTCGCACAAAGGAAGAAAAATAATGTTCGAAAGTGTTCTGTCTGTGTCGGTCACAGCAAAAATTGGGTTGATATGGCGCGGAGACCCAACAAGAACTTCTTGAAAAACACCGCCTTCGGCAGGGCCTTGCACGGTGTTCAAAATTTTAAGGCTCCAAAAAAAGCCGAGTAGTGAAATGAGCGCAACAAACCCCATTGCACCAATTACATTTTTTTCCCAGGTATCCAAAAAAAGATCGATATGTTGAACCTGAGCAAGTGTTGGTTTTTTGCTCGGTAGCACATTGGCGATGAGTGCTCGGTCAGGACGTTTTACCGCAAGGAGAAACTCCTGAATTCGCTGACGAGCCTTCTTGAGAAGGCGCATACGTTAGGCGAAATTATTGAATGAGCAAATTTGCTGCAGCTGCAACAAGATAGAGTACTGCAAGTACAATTGTTGCACGGAAAAGGATTTTGTCCACGCCGCGTTTTGTTGAATATACGTTGCTTGAACCACCAAAAGCAGCACCAAGTCCAACACCCTTCTGTTGAAGCAAAATTGCTACGATAAGGAGTACTGAAATTACGATTTGTACGATATTTAAAGTCGTTTGCATATACGCAACACTATCAGAAATTGGGCAGCTTAGTCAAGGTGTGCTTTCTATAAAATTGGTCAGGGTCCAGAAATACCAATTTTATAGAAAGCACACCTCGATTAGTCGCCCAATGATTTATTGTTGTGTTATAATGCAGGAACTTTCATATATATGTCTGACATTATCACCGCACCTTTAAAAAAACTTCCATGGTACAAGCGTTCGTGGGGAATTATTTTAATACTTGTCTCAGCACTTATTTTATTTGCCGCAATCTGGTTTGGTTTTGAGGTATATTCGAATGTGCAGCAAATGAAAGCGGGAACATATAAGCCAATTTCAAATTTTAGTGATTTTACGACAGGAAAAGCGGGTGAAAAAAATGGTAATGAGGGTCAGTTGTTATCGAATAAAAGTCCGACGCGTGGGCCGGATGATGCAAAAATCACCATTGTTCAGTTTGGAGATTTCCAGTGTCCGTTTTCAGGGAAAGAGTTTCCTGTGATTCGACCTTACATGGAAACAATGAAAAATGTGAAGTTTGTTTATCGTGATTTTCCACTCGTGGATATTCACCCTGACGCATTTCGTGCAGCAGAAGCATCGCACTGTGCACAAGACCAAAACAAATATTGGGCATATCATGATCAGCTGTTTATGAATCAATCAGATTTGACGCAAGCAGCGCTCGAAGGCTATGCAAAAAACATTGGGCTCGACATGGATTTATTTAAATCGTGTCTTGCAAGTGAAAAACATAAGGCGCAGGTTTTGGAGGATATTCAAGATGGACTTGCACTCGGCGTCAAAGGAACTCCAACTTTTTTCATCAACGGAGTTAAGTTTGAAGGTGCTGTTCCAAAAGTTGCGTGGGATATTATTTTCGATCGTTTGAAATAGGTATGACAAAAAAGCTTGGCAAAAAAATTTCAGCTGCGATTTTTTTCGTGTCATTTTTTGTTGGAAATTTTTTTGTCCCGAGCGCGGAGGTTCAGGCAGCAGGGAGTGATTGTTGTGTTTATGTTGTTGTTCCAGCAACAAAACCACCACAATGGCTTATGGATTTGGGTGCTGGTTCGATGTGGTTTCAGGATGTAGCTGTTGGACAACCATGCAAACCCGCGTCTGCAATTCCAATTTTGGCACAAAAAAAGATTGATAAATACTACGATAATAATGAAGGATACGCACTTGGTGGTAGCTGTGGTAATACAGCTGACTACAAGTCATTCGTAGCAGCTGTTCAAAATAATGGATGTTGTGAGATTACAAATAATACAGGAGTGCTTCGCTCATGTTCTGCTATCAACAAAGCAGATGCTTTAAGTTCGGCGACTGCATCGAGCTGTTTACTTGCCGCGTATAACCAATTTTTAGATGTTCCAAATGGTGATAAGTTAATTGCTCACAAAAAAGATTGTACTGCGGTTACATCATGCCAAGATCTACAGAAAAAAATTGAAACAGTTAAGGCTGATAATAAAACAGCAGCAGATAATGCTGCGGCTCAGCAAAAGGCGGCGGCGGATTTGGCGGCAATGGTAGCAGGTGGGAAGACTCGATTGCCATGGACAAAGGCGGAGTGTATTGCAGTATTACAAAAAGGCTCAACCGAACAGCAGTACGATTGGATCCCACCAAAGTCAGATTTGAATACACAGATTGGTGATTATTGTTATATCAAACAATTGCCAACAAAAATGCAAGTTGATATTGGATCGACCGGTGTTATTTCCGGTTTGCCACAATATATTAACATTGCATATAAATACGCGCTTGGCATCGGGGTTATCGTCATGATTGTTGTGATTGTTTTTTCGGGAATTCAGTGGATGCTTTCGGGTGCGATAAGCTCAATCAATAATTCAAAGGATCGCATAAAAAATGCAGCGCTCGGGCTTCTTCTACTTTTTGGAGCAAACACAATTTTATACACAATCAATCCTCAGTTGCTTAATTTGAAGTTGCCGCCGATGCATGCGATTCGGCCGGAGAAATTTGAGGTGGCGCAAACAGCAGGCGCCGAAGGAGTTCGGTGTGATCCAGGAGAAGCAAATGCGTGTGCGGACAAGGGTGCAAATTTTAAATGTAAGCCAACAGCATATTATACGAGTGACAAATGCTTGAGCCAGGCAAATGGTTTTATGGCGCTTGTTGTTGGTGGTGCGGCAATTGCCACTGCGGGTCCATTTATCGTGAGTGCGGGTGCTACAGCAATTGCGAAGGAGGGTGCAGGAAAGATTGTAAAAGAGATTGCGTTTGAAGCTGCGGAAAATATTGTAACTGATACAGTAACTGGTGGGCAGACGTCTGCTGCAGAACACACAGCAGAAGCGGCTGTAACAACTGGGGGTAGCAAAGCAAAATTAATTTTAGGTGGTATTGCAGTCGTTGCAGGACTTGCGATTGCAGACAATTTATATTCCGATTATAAAGAAGGTCAAAAGCCTGCGAATGGATATTGTGTTGAAATGAAACATGATCTTCCAGATCACTCTGTTTGTCAGGCAGATGGGGATTGTGCAAGCGACAAGTGCTTGATTACGAGTTCGGGTGCGTGCGGTGCTGGAAAATTTGGTATTTGCACTAGTGGAAAAATTCGACAAGCATGCATTATTCCTAATAATTTTCAGAAAGATCTTATCGATTTTTTGACGGTTGGTGCGGGTACTGGAACGGGTACTGAAACAATAACAATGAGCGCTATTGAAAAAAAATACGGTTGCAATGATGGAAAATGCGTTGACAATGGTCGTGGTGCGACAAAAAGCGGTGTTGGTATCTGTTCCGATGGTTCCGATATCGGATTGCCATGTGGGGATGGAGTTACATGCAAAAGTCCTCAAAATAATTTGGAATGCTCGAATGGTTTTTGTCGCGAGAAAGGTTTTTTTGGAACGAGTGGAAAAATTAATGGGCTTGTAATGTCGATTGGTGACTTTAAGCCTCGGTGTATGCTGCCGACTGATTGTTCGGATTTTAAAAGTGTTATGACAGCAAACACATACCAGGGAACATATGAAATTGGTTGTTTAAAACCGCCATCGCCCGAACTTAAGTTGCCAGGTCGTTTACTTGTTTCTCAGAAGAATCAAAAAATCGAACCCTCGTTTTACACAGAACTTTCGACATATGGATCGTGCGTAACAAATAAAGTGATGTTCAAGAATTATGATATGAGTTCGGGGGATCCGAAACTTTTAGGAGAAGTTGCGCAGCCATGCTATGTGAATTTTTATCCAACATCGAAGTTCGATCCAGATTCAAAAACAGTTGCAGATTATCTGGCAACGAAACAATCAGTGCCAACAGGTGTTTTTTCAACGTTTGATATTAAGAAAGTTGGTTGTGGAAAAGCTGGTGTGTGTGCAATTAAGCCGAGCGATATTGCAACTGCTCCTGGAACAACTGCGTTTAAATCTGTACGTGGTGTTTGTCAAAATGAATTATCAAATAATGCAAAAGCCGCAATTGTTAAAGATGCGGGAGGCAAAGAAAAAGTTGGCGTTGTTGAGTTAGATGATGATTATTCCCAAATAAAATTTCCAAACATTATTGATTTGGAGTATACATACGCAGGCACTGCACAAGGTGCAGGTGACTAAAATAAAGAGGTAATACAGGGTTCATCCTCGAGCTCTTGAACATTGTTGACATCCGTGGTAGTATGCAAAGCATATTGTTTTTGCATGCAAATATGGGTGAAAAATTAATCGTTCGCGGCGCTCGAGTTCATAATTTAAAAAACGTTTCGATTGAAATTCCAAAGAACTCTTTGACGGTGATTACCGGTCTTTCAGGTTCAGGAAAATCATCACTTGCTTTTGATACTATTTACGCAGAAGGTCAGCGTCGTTACGCTGAGAGTTTATCGAGCTATGCGCGCCAATTCATGGGCATGCAGGA
>CALQYY010000015.1 GCA_943349075.1 Candidatus Magasanikiibacteriota bacterium | reverse complement strand
GTAAATCGTTCACCGCGCAAAGTACGGAGAGGTGGCCGAGTGGTCGAAGGCACCACACTGCTAACGTGGCAAGGGGCAACCCTTCGGAGGTTCGAATCCTCTCCTCTCCGCCAAATAAAAATACCGACCTTGCGTCGGTTTTTTTATTTGATGTAGTAGCTCAAATTTCTCAAACCGAAGCGGCCTCACGCCGCGAGGAAGAATCCTCCCATGTTATAATTCACCCATGCCTTTTTTCATCATCATCGGCCTCAGCATTTTTGCTGGATTTTTGTATTCGAAGCTGATTAATAAAATCAGCATTCTTATCGAAGAAAAAAAATCAGCGAATCTCACCACGCTTGTCGCTCTCCCCTTACTTTGCCTTTCTGCACTATATCTTGCCTTCGGCTTTTCACAGCAATTTGCGTTCGCCGCAACACTCACCCTTCTTCTGATCCCGATTTTTCTAACCGACGCCCTCTTTTATCTCATCCCCGATGTGCTCACGATCCCAACAATCGGAGCAATTCTCGTTTTTCAAATCGTTCGTGGTGCGGATCTCAAAAACCTAGCCATCGCTGCCTTAATTGCTGGTGGTTTTTTCCTGCTTCAATACATCACCTCCTCCGGTCGCTGGATCGGTTCAGGTGATATTCGACTCGGCATTCTCATGGGAGTCTCACTCGGAATTGCAAAAACCCTCGTCGCACTATTCATCGCCTACGTCGGTGGTGCACTCATCGCCCTCCTACTCATTGCCTTCAAGCAAAAAGAGCTCTCATCAAAAATACCTTTTGGTGTTTTCTTAACGGTCGCAGCTTTTGTTTCCCTCGTGTTCGGCGACCAAATTTCAAACACATACCTGCGTTTTCTTGGATACTAAAAAACGCCCCCACAAAATGGGGGCGTTTTTATTTGAAACTTTATCGAGTAACCGAAATTACAGCGTCGTTCTCTTCAAATGAAGCCGAAACAGTTACGCGGCCATTTGCGGATTTGCTGATAAAATAACCAGCACCGTTCGCGTTTGTTTTCTGTGGTTCACTTGGAATTGCCGTCAAGTATGTCTGAGATGTTACGAGCACGCCAAGATCGATAAGACCTGTACATGTTCCACCGCTTGCACAAATTTCAGTTGGAGTAACTGTGATTGTTGATGGCAATACACCATCATTATCAATTGAATACTGGTAAACAGCGTTTGTAATCGCGTTTACATCTGAATAACGCTGCGCATTACGCGTTGCACCGAGCTGCTTCCCTGGATTAATTGCCAAAATAACGATGCCTGCCAAAATTGCAATTGCACCTACAACTAAAAGAATTTCAAGAAGCGTGAAACCTTTGTTGTTTTTTATCTGCGCCAAAAACGCTTTTTTCATAAAAATACAAATAAATTAATGAAACAATTATATCACATCTATCTAGAAAGTGCCGACTTCTTGCCACGACGAAACTGTCAATGAGGGGTTAATAGCCGTTAGTGTTACCACAACGCGACGCGTTACTGTACCAACAACACCGCTGGCGCTTACCGTTCGGTTTTCTCCACCCTGACTCGCAACTGTATACGTGCATGTTCCAGAACCAATCGTGAGCGAACCCGTTCCTGTATATGCTGTTAAATCTCGAATTTGCTGTAACCCTTCTTCCGCGCACGCATCAGCAAGTAGTCGCGCCTGAGTTGACTGTTGGCCCGCAAAACTTGTTCGAGACGAAGCGAGGCCAAGCATGATTACCGAAACAGTTATCGCAAGCCCAACTGCGCCAACTATAAGCGTACTAACAAGTGTCACGAAACCAGATTGTGAAAAGAATTCTGTTTTCATACTATGGTTGCCGAAGTGATGCAGAACCTGTAAAGGTCTTTGAGTATGTATATTCATTTCGCCCGCTCACATTCACACGCGTGAGTGTGAATTGTAGATGCACCGTTCCAGGTGAGCCAACACGCGAAAGATTGTGAAACGTAACGCCCGAAACAGTGACGCGTGAATTCGTAAGCGGCGTTGTAGCGCCCACACCTTCCGTTATTCTAAGAACACCTCCTGATACATCAAAAATGGTTGGATTTTGCGCAGGCACATACGTATTTAACGAGATTGATGAGGCGCTCACCCCAATTGCCGGCGAGTTAACAGCAGAACTATTTCTGATAGTTTGCGTCATAAGTCGCATAACTGCCTGCCCTTGCATTTCAACATCCGAAACAGTTTGATTTTTTATGCGTGCCTTGAGTAGAACAGAAAGAAACCCAGAAATTACAAGCAGAATTGCTGCTGATGTTGCAATGTACAAAAGCAACTCGAGCAATGTAAATCCTTTTTGTTTAATAAAACTAGTCATATTACTGCGGTGCAAAAACATCAAACTCTGCTGTGTTTAATTGACCAACTCCATACGCACGGTTACCAACCGCATCATACGCAACACCAAATAGATTGCTCGTTGTCCCCACCAGATTAACTGACCCGCGAATTGCTGGTGTCGTGAGCACTGAGATATCCACAATTCTAAATTCATTTGCGGTATTGCTTGTTGCTAAATACACATAGCTGCCAGCGCCACCAAGATTTAAAGCAATATCGTTAATCAAAGCGCCCGCAGAGATAGAACCTCTTTGAACAGGAACAAGAGGGTTCGACACATCAACAGTAAACAGCAAACTTCCTTGACTCATCACAACAGTATTACCCGAAATAGCGATCGCTTCTCCATCTGTATTACCAGGTAAATCAAGAGAACCCGCCAAAGTCGGCAAAAGTATATTCGAAATATTTACAACTTTGAGCTCTTGCACATTATTATCTGATGTTACAAAAAGATAGTTACCCGAAACAACAAGATCATTAGCATTCGCACCAAGCTCAAGCGATCCAATAATTGCAGGCGCAGCATGATTCGTAATATTGAATACAAGAAGTTCTAAGCTGGGACCATTTTTTCGTGCTAAAAACGCAGTATTTCCTGAGACAGCAATTCCACTCGCGTTTTGAGTTCCTGATGCATTATAACTTCCACTCAAAAGTGGTGCCACCGGTGATGCGATATTTATTATCTGCAGCTCTTGGGTGTCACTATCTGACGCAACATATGCATACGTGCCATCAACAACAATATTCTTTGGAGTACCATTTAATGAAAGCGTTGATCGAACGACCGGAGCGGCAGGATTAGTGATATCAATGATTGAAAAATTTGCAGATGTTGCACTTCGAATGACATAAGCATAATTTCCAAGCACTTGAACCTTAAACCCATCTGCAGTACCTGTCATATCCAGAGATGCTGCCTGAGTCGGTGTTGTCCAATCTGATGCAACCGCAATAATCCAGTTCGTCAGACCCGAAACAAGTGTTACGGAACCTGTTCGTTGTGGATTTTGCTGCCACGTTACATGCGATGTAACTGATTTGCGTTTTGAATCAATCGTCGCAATCGTCACATTTCGTGTGAAAAGACCTGAAACATCTTGCGAACCAGAAAGTAACCATTGATTTCCTGAAATTGAAAGCCCAAAGGTTCCATCAGCTAAATTTAAAAATGCAGGATCGCGAATATTTCGCACCGCCTCAATTGCCTCCTCCGCCAAAAGCGTTGCGCGCAAACGATTACCCGCAAGCATCGTAGCCTCTTCTCCATACAAATACGCACCAACAAATGCTGTCACCAGCATCACAAAAATCGCGCTTGAGAGTATGATTTCAACAAGCGAAAAACCCGTCTGTTTAGTAGGCGACCATGCCCTTCGAATTGATTGTAATAGTTCGAGTTTCATTTGTGTTCGATGTTAGTATAAACGCACCTGTCGACGCAGGCAACCCTGTAAACTTTGTAAAAACAACTTCTTGGACTCCAGATGGAAAAATACTTCCCGGTACGGAATACACCTCATCAAAAGCTGCGTCGCGCGCAACATAACTAGCTCCGCGAAAAAGAACGACGCGCCCACTTTCTGATCGAACACCCCACGAAGTGTCGCCATCCATAGCGGTCGACAATGCTTGTGCACGACCCAAACTTTGTGCAATTTCTGCAGCAGCAATATCAAGATCATTGCGAACCATAAAACTCTGATACACCGGCATCGAAACTGTCGCAAGAATTGAAATCGTTGCAACCGTGAGCAAAACTTCGAGCAATGTAAAACCGTTCTTTTTCATGTGCTATGACGTTTTAAATCCACCGATCAAACTATAAATCGGCAAAATAACAGCAAGTGCAACCGCAACAACTCCAAGCCAAACAATAATAAGCAAAACTGGCTCCAAAATAACAGCAAGATTTTTCGTTGACAAATCAGCTTTGCTTTCAAAAGTTTCACCGATTCGAATAAATGAGTCTGCAAGCGAACCAGATTGCTCACCAACCAGAATCAAATGCTGAATTGGAATTGGAATTAATTTTTCAGAACCGACATATGTTGAAAAACTTTTTTGCAACGAATTTCCATCTTCAACGCTTGTTCGAATATGTGTGTAGAATTTTTTGTACTGAAAAATCTCAGAAGAATTTGCAAGTGAATCGAGCGCTTGTGTGATCGGAAGTCCTGCTTTCAAAAGCGTTCCTAATAAATACCCGAATCGCGCAATCTCAACTTCTCGCATAAGAGAGCTAACTCCAGGTATATGCAAAATTAGATATTGTCCGATAAATTTTGTTTTTGCAAAAACAAAAATAAAGAAAAATATAACCAGCAATAACGCAATAAGCGATGGAATCACGATGTGACCATAGAGCCCCAAAAAATTCCCCGCCCCAATCAGCATTCTCGTAATAAGCGGGAGCTCGATTTTCATCTGAATAAAGACGGTCGACAACTTCGGCAAAATAAACCAGGAAATACCAACACCAATAATCGCAGTCAAAGACATGACAAAAACAGGATACATGACGGCAGAGCGAATTTTTGATTTAAACTCTCTGTTTTTTTGCTGCTCCGTTGAAATCACTTTTAAATTTTCCATTAACTTACCCGACGATTCGCCAAGCCGAATGAGTGAAATCGAATGTTCTGGAAATAACCCTGTTTTTTCAAACGCATTCCAGATTGTTGAGCCTGATTCAATATCTTCGCGAATCAATGAAATAATTTGCTTCATTCGACTCGATCGGACTTCCTTATTGATTGCATCGAGCGTATCCACAATTGGCATGCCCGCAGCAACAAGCATACTAAGATTCTCGAGAAAATAATCTCGATCACTCGAAAGTCCTAGCGTGAATATACTACTTTTTTGTCGTTTTTTTTGCGACATAGATTTTTTTGATTGGTGCTAATTGCGGGGCACTCACCTTGGCTTGCTCTGTACTCACCTGTTCTGGCGGCTCGGCAATACGAAGAAGCTCTTCGAGTGTTGTGACACCTGATCTAACTTTATCGAGACCATCTTCAAAAAACGAGCGAGAACCTTCCTTGCGTGCCTGCTCCCAAATATCCTTTGTTGATGGCGATTTAAGCATGACATTTTGCATGTCGAGCGAGATCAGAATAAACTCAAATATCGCTGTTCGTCCTTTGTAGCCAGTGTTTCCACAAGCATCGCAGCCTTTACCTTGATATAGTGTTACAGTTTTTTCAGGGAAGAATCGCGCGACAGATTTCAGCGCTGTTGTATCAAAATCACTTGGTTTTTTTACAACACTAAAGCGACATCGGTCACAAATTTTTCGAACGAGGCGCTGAGCAATGACAGCCTCAAGCGTTGATGAAAGCAAAAACGGTTCGATTCCCATATCGAGCAAACGCGGAATCGCAGTTGCTGCATCATTTGCATGAAATGTTGAGTAGAGCAAGTGTCCAGTAAGCGCAGCATTCACCGCGATTTCAGCTGTTTCGTTATCGCGAATTTCACCCACCAAAATAATATCCGGATCTTGGCGCACAATTGAACGAAGTCCTTTTGCAAATGTAAGACCTGTCAAAGTATTCACCTGAATTTGATTTATTCCAACAACTTTATACTCAACAGGATCTTCAATCGTTGTAATGTTTACATTTGGATTATTCACGAGCTTGATGAGTGCATAGAGTGTTGTTGTTTTTCCACTACCTGTTGGACCAACAACAAGAATCATTCCAAACGGTTTCTGCGCAAGCTTTTCAAGCATCTGTTCGTGTGCGTTTGTGAGTCCTAAATCTGAAAGTGTGAAGCCTTGTACATATGTTGCAAGCACACGAAGCACAACCTTCTCTCCCTCGATTGTTGGGACAATCGAAACACGCATATCAACGAACGTCCCATCTTTTTCGTGCTGAAGCGAACCGTCTTGTGCAGAAAAATGTTCATCGATGCGCAAACCACTTCGAACTTTAATGCGATTCAAAATATTTTCGTAATATTCGCGCGGAATTTTTCCTGCTTCGTGCAAAACTCCATCAACACGAAATCGCACAACAACAACCGTTTTTTGTGGCTCAAAATGAATATCTGACGCTCGATACACAAGCGCATCATCAAAAATTTCTTCGAGAAGTTCTGGCGCAACTCGCCCCTGATTTTCAATAATTTTTGAAAATCTCGTCTCGAGCGGCTTTTGATATAACACAAAGCACGCATCGATCCCTTCCGACGCTGCATACGCAAGCTGAATTTTTTTATTTGGAAATACCTTTTTCAATTCAGCAGATAAATTTTCATCAGCTGGATTATCTGTTGCAACAACAATCTTAGCTTTATCCTCCGAAAAAACAACAACGCGATTCTTTTTTGCAACATCTTCCGGAATTTTTTCAACCTGCTCAACTTTTGGTGTTGCTACACTGAAATCCGCATATGGAATTTTGTACCACTCAGCAACTGCTTGTCCCAACAAATCACGCGTTATGAAATTTTTTTGTATCAAATATTCGACCAACGTCAGTCGATGTGTTTTCAAAAACTCTTCAGCTTCTTTTACATCGGTGTCCGTGATGTAATTACCTTTGAGCAGAGCGCTTTTAATTGTTTTATCATCTAATTTCATAAAGAGCAAAAGAACTAACGAACGAAACTTATTTTAGAAATTCTGTGACTTTATTGGTTATGACTGCGATTGGTGTGTTAGATTTGATAAAGAAATCCTTAGCGCCCATCGAACGCGCGCGCTTTTCATCGTCTGCTTGACTCAAGTTCGATAAAATAATGACCGGCGTCTTATTTTTTTTCTCACCGAGCGCTTCTAAAACCTTAAATCCATCCAGTTTCGGCATCACCAAATCAAGCAATATCAAAGAAAACGTCTCCTTTTCAAGCAAAGCCAACCCTTGTTCCCCATCACCAACAGCAGTCGCATCAAAACCCGCGTGCTTGAGTTTTAGCTCCAACGCTCGCGCCATCGCTTTTTCATCCTCCATGATGAGGATTTTTTTTAATTTTTCTGGCATATCCCTGTAATTTCATTCAGTATGTTCTTTCCTAGTTTACCAATTTTTAGCCAAGTCTACAATGCAACTACGTCGCCATGTGTCGACGCGACGGTAACACCAAAAATTTTCTGCGCCCCCGCAGCTCGCAATGCGCGTGCACAATCCCCCATTGTACTTCCCGATGTCACAACATCATCAAAAATCACATAATTTACGCACGGATCACACACCCCATTTACAGAAAAAACATTTGCAACGTTTGTGCGACGACTCTCTTCGTTTAGAAGTGCTTGATATTCTGTTTTACGCGTGCGCACAAGCACGTCGGTCTTAACTGGAATAGCCCTGCCTTGCGTCGCAGCGAGGCAAATAAGCTCTGCCTGATTGTAACCACGCTCGCTTAGGCGAGATACATGGAGCGGAACCGGGACAATAACGGTTTCTTCTGGTATAAACCGCTCAAATATCTGACTAACCCAACCTCCACACACCTCACTTGCATCAAAAATGTGCTCATATTTAAGCGCTTGTACTGTTTTTGCCACAACCTGGTTTGAATACAAAAAACGAGAATAGACAATCACACCCTCAACGCTTCGACGCAAAATTGGCTGAGTGTTTATAGTTAAACCTTCGCAAACGCTACACAAAAATTTTGGCCCTCCAAACGAAAACCACAAATCACACCCGAGGCATTGCTTCGGATACAAATAATCTAAAAATTTCCCCCCTAATCCTGACATAATTCCCTCCTAAAAAAAATTATTCAGCGCGAGCCTTCCACGAAACAGATTCCACACGCCAACCTCCATCATTTACCAGCGTTAGCGTTGCGTCTTCATACGCAACACGTAGCTGATTATTCTCTGTGTATGTTCGCTGTGAACTAACCTCAACAATCGCAGCAGACGAGCTTTGAGAAACAATCTTTGCGGCAAGCGCCTTAGTCACAACACCTGAAAACTTTTCAGCCACAGATTTTTGCTCTAAACGCCCATCTGCCCACACCTTTAACTCACCCGTCATAAGCGGCATAAGCTGAACAAGATTCATCGATGCACCATCTGTTGAATATGTTCCAAACCGTGCCAGAAAATCAATGCAAAACCGTTTAAGCTGCGCTTCTTTTGTGTCCGAAACGCGCGCCGTTAATTTTGGCGCAGCGAGATCAGCCTTTTCAGGAGCAACTATATTCGAAACCTCGTTTTGAGGTACGGGCGCTTGCTGCGCCGCAGGCTCAACCGTTTTTTGCGAAAGCACATACAACACAATACCTATAACAATCCCAACAACAACTAGTGCTGCAACCGATAATAACGCCATTCGTTTTGTTTGTTCTTCCATAGGTCAAATAAATTATGGTGTAACAGGTGGTGGAGGTGTAGCCGGCATCGCAACCTCATCTGTAGTTGGATTAAACTCGAGTGGAACGACACTGTCAAGTGCTGCTTGTGCACCCGCATCATTTCCGCGCTCGCGATCCTCAGCTTCCTGCTCTTCACGGAGTCGTCGACGCTCCTCTTCCATCTTCAAAAGCTGCTGTGGATTAGTTGTAACGATTTGATCTTCGTTATATGACGCAACAATTTTAATCGCCGCGTGTTTTTGCCCTGCAAAGAAAATTCCTTCACCAACCGCACTTTCGAGAAGCAAAAATTTCTCACCCTCGGTCAACATGAACACCTTAACGAGGTTATCAACAGACGCTGGAGATTGCTTAAGGAGCAATTGCATCGACGAGTTAGTAACAATCGCCTGACCATATTGTGAACCAAGAAAATCGTTCACATCTTGCGTAATTGTCGTCACGCCCAAGAAGTATTTTCGAGCACGTTTTACGAGCGCAAAAATAAATCGCGCCGAATCTTCGTGTTGCATGAGCCACCACGCCTCATCAATCATAAGCGCGCGCTTCTTGCGTTTCGAGCGAACTTCATTCCAAATGTAATTCACGATTGTATAAATCGCGGTCGGTCGAAGTTCGTCTTCCAGATCACGAACACAATACACAACGAGCTGATTGCTCATGTCCACGTTTGTTGGACGATTCAAAAGTCCCGCAAACGTACCCTGCGTATACTTTTTAACTTTGATAAGCATGTTCTCTGCACCCGTCAAACCTTCGAGAACCGATTCGAAGTCAGCCATAACCGGCGCTTCAACTGTTGCCAAATCTGAATCTGGTGTGATGTCTTTTTTCGCGAACGTTTCGAGCAGCGCGCGATCCAAAATCGAATCTTCTTCGTTGGTAATCGCCCCAAACATAACGCGGAACAAACCTTTAAGCGTAATAACCGCGCTACGAATAATATCTTCGGTCGACACCTGCTCACCAACTGGTCGTGGCAAATCAAAAGGATTAACTTTTGCCTCCGACGCGAGCGAAATATTGATAAACGTTCCACCAACCGCGTCCGACAACTGCTTATATTCGAATTCAGGATCGATAACAATTACCGAAACTCCAACCATGAGCAAACGCAAAATTTCGAGCTTAACCGCGTACGATTTACCCGCACCAGATGTAGCGAACACAACCGAATTCGCATTTTGCAGCGAGAACCGATCAAACAAAATCAAACTATTATTGTGACGATTGATTCCGTACAAAATTCCATTATCGCTCGTGAGCTCGGCTGACATAAATGGAAACGACGCCGCAATCGGCGACGAATTCATGTTTGATGTAATCATGAGCTCATCATTTCCGAGTGGAATTGTTGAGTTGAAACCTTGCTCTGCTTGGTACAAAACTTTTTTCGTATAAATAAGTTTCGAGCCAAAAATACCTTCGATGTCTGCTGTTGTTTTGTCGAGCTCCTCTTTTGTTTTTGTGTAAATCGTAATGTAAAGCGCGAACTGAAAAAACTTTTCCGTTCCCTGCGACAGCGCATCGCGAAGACCTTCCATGTCGCGAAGCGATGTTTCACTAATCGGATTTCGCGGCGCACCCTTTTCAGCATCCGACACAATTTCAGCTTCCATGAAACCAACACGCTCTTTAAGCTGCTTCAAAATAATTTCCGTTGGCACTGGATAAAAGAACATCGCGATGTCGAGTGTGAGCGGCAAGTTGATAATCGGCGAAAACCAACCAACACTGATGTAGCGCGGATATGTCACCACAAAAATCGTGCGCGCATAAACTTCGCCAATCAAAACATACGACGACTCAACTTTAAACGCAGCTGGCGCAATAATGTCGCGAATGTTTACAACACCGGTACGATAGATTCGTTCTGCCTCAAGCGCTTCACGCTCTGCTTGTGCGGTTTGCAAAAGCTCGTCCTTTTTTGTAGGCTTTTTTTGGCTTGATGGACTTGGTGCGTTTGTTGATACAATCGGTTGAAATGCCATAGCTTACGAATTTTCAACTTGTAATTGGTCGGTCGATACAAGTTTTTCTGATAAGAAAATATCAGGATTATAAACGGTGTAATAAAGTTCCACGAGTCCCTGCGTGTCGAGCTGCGTTACCTGCAAACTCATACCGCTGAGCCCGCCAAGCACGAGTGACATGCGACCATCGAGTGAGCGACGACGATCTCGGAACTGCGCTTCTTTTGCGCGAACTGATTTTCCTGGTGAAACAACCTCTTTGAAGCGATCAAACCATGACTTCGCCTTGTTCGATCCTGGGCTATATGGAACGACCACAAAAAAACGTTTGCTCATGATTTGTCCGAGCTCAATCAGTTCACGAACAAACTGCCGATAATCCGCAATCTGCGTTCGAAGTAGTTCGTTGCGCTGCGTGCGCTCCGCCTCTTTGAGACGATCGAGATATGCGTCGATGTTGAGTTTGCGCGACTGAATCACAACCTGAATTGGAAAATCGAGCGAATTTAAAAACGAAACATAGGACGACACAACACCTGTTTGCTCATCCTCAGATTTGAGCGCAAAGTTAATCGATGAAACCAAAATCACCGCACGAAGCGTTCCATCTTTCATGATCACAACATCGTCACGAATTTCCGCAATGTCCATATATTGCTCGGTCGATGCTCCCGGCTTTGAACCCGCAAGCTGTTTGCTGTGCATTGTTTCCATTTGTGGGGTTGCCATATATTACAAAATATCATCAGACTCGGGTCGGTATGCACCGCCCGTGTTCACGATCAGAGATAATTCATTGAGCCTGCTTGTTCCAATAAACTCCTTACGTACAAATTTTTCCGCTTCTTTTACTGTTTCCTTTTGCGTGAATTGTCGAAGGTATTCATCGCTCAAATCCTTTTTCCACACACGAACTTTTGGTTTCTTGAAGGTCTGAATAATGTTGAGCACGAAATAATGAAATGATTGTCCGTTGATTTTAACAAACGCAATAACGAGCGTAATGATTGCTATCGGAATCGACGCGACAACAAACAGCGCAAACGACAAAACCGCCTTCAAAAATGCACAAAAAAGCACCGCCGCAAAAATAATCAAAAACTGTCGCGGCGTAATTGGGCCGAGAAGTTTCGGTTCAGAGTCGATATTTTGTGGTACAACAAATTGTTGTGGCATAGACCTTTTACATGCTTGAATATCGAATTTGAGTCAAGAATTGTCGCAGCGCCGCAATTTCGTCGAGGTCCAAAAACTCCTTTCCCTGCTTTTTATATTCTTCACACAAAACTTCTGTACTTTTTTGCTCGATCAAACTTCGCTTCAAAATTTCGCGATACAAACGAACAGGATCGCTCTGCTCAAATGCCTGAATCGCACGAATTTTTTCGTGTGGCCCATCTTCTGCGATTACTTCGATACGGCTGCGAATTTTCTGAATTCGAACCGACACATCGTTCGATAATCGACGGAAATCAACGAGCGACATTGTGCGAAGTTCGTCGACAGGACCGATGAGCTTCATGCCAGGTCGAATGTCTGCTGACTTTTTCTGCACCGGCGCAGCAGGAGCTTTCAAAGGAAAAATAGGACTATCCGCATCAATCAGCGCACGCAGTTTATCCGGAACTTTTGGCACATACTTCGGCGCCTCAGCGTTTACAGGAGCTGCAGGCGCTGCTGGAGCTGAAACACTCTGCGGCGCTGCAACAGGAGCTGGATTCAAGTTAAAAGGCGCCACGTGCGAACGACTCGACTCACCTGGGTGAGCTTTTTCTGGACTTTCAATTTCGCGACGTGTTTCTCGGCGCATTTCTTCAACTGCACCTTTACCAAACATCGCAACAAATCTTTCATTAAGCTGCGCCTGCGTTTTTCTGTCGTTTGCCTCCGGACCTGCCATAATTGCAGCTGCTTGATTTTTTACACGTTCATTTTTTTCAATTACCGAAAATTCTTCGCGACGCTTTTCAAAACTGCTCGCGGTCTGCTCAAGCAAATTCGCAAGTCGCAATGCTTCCGATGCTGAAAGTCCAAGGCCGCCAGCAGCCTCCGACAACTCAAGCATCGAGCGCGTTTTTGCTGCATCACGAGCTCCCCCGATACGCGCCTCAACAATCATTTTCCATCGCTTTTGCAAATCCTCGCTGCGATCTTGAAGCGAATCAGCGCCCAAAACCGCCTGCACAAGCTCGTTTTGGTGTAGTGAAAGCGGCGCCGTTGCAACCGCATTCGCTGCCTGCGTTGCAGCACCTCCGAGATCCGCAGCCTCTGTTCCCGACAAAATATCTTTCGGAATTGTCGCAGGATCAAGCGTTGGTGGCAACTCTTTTTTCGGAGCAGTCCAGTCATTTTTATCGGGGATGTCGGAGAATTTGTAAACCGCAATGTAGTCTTCGAGCAACATCACGATCGTACGAGCATTATATTCTCCGATTCCTATTCCACCTTCCGATACAGAGCGTAACAGTTCAGATTCGACTTTTTCAGAATCACACTGCTGATTTCGAAGTGTGTTTTCAACTAATAAACGAACCTTCTCTGTTGTGGGTTTTGGTAAATCACCCACCTTGCTCATGATAGCTTTTACCGCTTCGTCGAGAGATGTCTCTGGCTGTTTTAATGGAAAAAGATCTGACGCATTTAAGACAAAACCCATTTTTTCCAATCTTCCGCTCAAATCGGGAAAATACCATCGAATTGGTCCACAAAATTCATTATAAATATCTTGAGCAATATTATGAATTTTTTGTTCATCAGACAAAGCCAGTGCTTCTGCAATTTTTTCAGACAAACTTTCAATAGTTATTAATCGAAAAACCAAGTGCGACTGTAAACGAACAATGTCTACTCGCCTTTCAGGATCAATTTCATAATTTATTAATAATCCGTTAACAAAAGCAACTAGTTCCGGTCTAAATAAATAGCCTGAAAGTAGTTCTGGAAGGTCTACAACTGACGAAAACTGAAGTGAGGTATTCATACTTTATGTTATCAAAGTATCCGCAAAAACCTTCATTGCAGGATCTGGATTTGTCATCTTAATTGCCTCGCCAATATGGGACGTAATTTTCTTTTGTGCAGACCTATCATGACCCTCACGTCTTAATCCTGAAAGTACCTGATTTGCAGTCGCTTGATCAGCTAAAACATGACCAAGCATTCGCTTAATCTCAGTTTGACCCATAACTTCAGGTCCAAGTCTTGCAGCGAATGCAGGCGTTGCCTTAATAATAGCTTCAAGCTGAGAAACAGCTTCGGGTGGCATGTACAACTTTGAAGCACTGTCCATTCTTGCACCAAGATCTTTCATTGTCAGCTGTTTACTTTCGTGAGGCTTTTCTTCACGGCGACGATTAAACCGCTCTTCAATTGAACTCTTTGTCGCATTTACATCAATTCGAGCAATATCGCCCTGAACTTCAGAGATTAATGCTGCAATTGCAGGATTTGCCCCTGAAGATCTACTTAACTCCGCAGAAAATGCCGCGCGTTCTGGTGCTGGAACAAGATTAATAGTTCTCTGCACAACAGCCTTTAAATCTCCTGTTTTTGCACCTGCTGTGTGTGCTGCCGATAATGCAGCTCCTGCTGAAGATGCTAATTGAGCTCGCGCATTTCCAACATCTACTGGAGCTGCAGCAGCCTTCATATTTGTAGTAAACGTATTCGCGATATTTACATGAGCAGTTGTCAAATCAGTTGTAGCCACTCTAACCGCCTCTTTTTCAGCATCCTCCCGAAGTTTCGTCGGTGTTTTTGTTGTATCTTTAGTTATACCAAAAGGAGAACTTGCTTTATATTTATCATACAAATCCTCAATTCCAGGATTTTTTGCAATTTCAGCAGCTCTAAGTACAGGATCCTTCTCCCGTGTCAGATTCTTTTTTCTACCACCAAATTCATTTTCTGCATCACCACGAACAGCATTTTCATCAAACTTACGAAAATCATTTGGATCGCCTCCAGCATCTGTAAAATCTTTTTTCTCAGCGGCCCATTTCTGGCGCTCTTCCGCAATTTTTCCTGTAACTTTTTTATCCACAGACTCTGCGATCATCTTCTTTGCAACCGCAAGCTGAGTCTCAGAAACATGCCCATGAGCAACCTGATCTTTCATTGCTGCAAGTAAAGCACCATCATCTGTGAGTCCATCAGCTTTAAATATTTCTTTTTGCGCATCTTCTGCGTGATGAATCGCTTCATCCGCTTTTTTCTGCATAATTGCATAACGACTCTGAGCTTCCTCTTCTGCTTGTTTGCGCGCAGCAGGATCTGCAATACGTGATGCAATCAAATTATCCTTAGCTAGATTTTTTGCACCGATCTCTCGATATCTCGCAGCATCTGCGTCTGCGTTATGCACGTCATGGCGCTTATGCCCAAGATCGCCGAAACCAAATTTTGATGCAGTAACAGCAACGCCTTTTCGACCATCTCTCTGTGCAGCGCGCGCACGGTCGCCCGCAACCATCCCAATTTTATCGCTGATTTTCTTAGCCCCAACCATACCAAGCGCACCGGCGCCTAAACCACCGAGTGCAGCCGTCGTAAACCCACCCTGGCCTTTCCAGCCTTTTTTAGCTTGTGACATGACAGAGAAGTCGCCTTTTCCAATTGCCTGCTTTTGGAATGCGCGAAGACCGCCCGTTGCGTAGCCTGACAACTTTTTGTTTGCAAAACCGGTAATGCTTTTTGCTGCACCACCTGCAACGCCGACCGCCCATTTAGCACCCATGATAAAAATCACAATCGGCACAAAAAACAGCGCAAGATTTTCCCATTGAGAAATCTTTGTTGCAACAATCTGACCCTTTGATGATGGCGTATTGTTTGCCTCAGCAAACAAAGCGTC
>CALQYY010000014.1 GCA_943349075.1 Candidatus Magasanikiibacteriota bacterium | reverse complement strand
GGCAAATCGCTTAAATTATCGAGGTTTCCCGCGTACGTCAGCTTATCGACGTTCACAATTTTCAAATCAGGATGCCGCGAAAGCATCCATCGCACAAAATTTGAGCCAATAAATCCGGCACCGCCGCCGACAAGAAGTGTTTGCATATGAATACAGACTAGCAAAAAGCGGTAGTATGTTCAAGTAAAAAAAGACCGACGCCCCGCATCCAGCGAGGTGTCGGCGAAAAGTTCAACGAGCACGGGCTACAGCACAACAAGATGGTGGATGTGCGGTTGAAAGGTTGAGAGCTTGTTCATGTCGTGATGCCAGAGGTGATATGGCGAATGACCCGCCATCAAGATTGGCGCAAAGTGACATCCCGTTTCCGGATTCACCCAAAAATCCTCACAGGTGAAAACCGCAGTAAAGGCCCATTGAAGCGTCGACGTATGGCGGGCCCATGCCATAAGCTCATACGGGTCTCCGAGACGCTTCACACCCGCAACTTCCTTGAGCGCTGCAGCAAGATCCCTCCCCACACCATCAATGGGCAGACCGAGATTGCATGCACCCAACTTCAGGTGCTGGGGACGAGTCAGATCTGGTGGAAGGTTCGCAGAAGTAAACCAATGGGGCATCTCACGCCCATCAAGACGGCCGTTTGAGGTCAGGCCTTTGAATTGCACTTCGAGCGGTGTCACTCGATCAACTTTCACCATCTTAGCGCCGTGGATCATGGGGCCACAATGCTCTTTAAGCAATGCCTCGAACTTCTGACCAAACAGCTCTTTTCGATTCAACAGCCGTTCCACAGCGTCAGGGTCCTCAATCCCGTTTGCTGTCTGAAGGAGATAGCGACAAAAATACTCATAATACCAATGACTGCTTGCGTCACTCACAGAAGTCCTTTTCTGCACCTATTATAGGCACTTTGGTTAACGTGTTTTTACACTAAATTCCGATTTTTGTCAACCCCGCGCCCGAAAAAATGCCCACGCGCTCAGCGTCTGACCATTAATGATTTTACCCTCGCGAATCATCGCATCAATCTCGTCCGCCGTCGCGATAAACGGCTCAAGACGTTCCATTTCCTCGTGTGCCGTCCCCACAAACGAAATGTCACGCGCCACAAAAATAAAAGTTGGATCAATCACAACGCCCATGTCAGGCGATGACTGGCCAATCTGCTGCATCTCAGCCGCCTCATACCCAACTTCCTGTCGAAGCTCAACGCGCGCAGCTTCCTCGGGCGTTTGTCCGTGTTCTATTCCCCCACCCGGAAACTCAACACTCACCACATCATCCAAAAATCGATATTCGCGCATCATCACAAATCGTCCATCTGGCAAAACTGGAATCACCATCGCGCAGCCGCCGCGCGTCTTTGCAAAAAAATAATTGCCGCGCGTACCACGCTCCGTTTCAAAACCGCGTCGCCAAAATGACGTCCACGGATTTTCGTTCAAAATTTCTTCGTCAATAATTTTCCATTTCATAGCACACGCATTTTTTCCGCAATCTCTTCGAGCATCTCTGCAGAAATTTCTTTGGTTGGCCAATGAACCAAGCCATCACCTTCAAACCGCGGAATAATATGTGCGTGTGTGTGCATAACAACCTGCCCGCTGGACGAACCTGTATTCACCCCTAGATTAAAACCAGTTGCGCCAACTGCCGCCATCGCGCGTGGTGCGAGCAGCTGCACCGCAACCATCAAGGCTTCTGCAACATGCGCTGGCGTCTCAAGCAAATTTTCGAAATGCTCTTTAGGAACAATCAGCGTGTGCCCTGAATTGTTTGGATGAATATCTAAAAAAGCCATGAGCACATCGTCTTCGTAAACCTTATTACATGGAATTTCGCCCGCGATGATTTTACAAAAAATACAGTTCATATGGTTGAGAATAATGCTGCAATTGCAGACACTGAAAAAATTGCAGAGACAGGAATAAGATAGCTAACAAAGCCCGGACGCCAGAGTTCGAGCGCGACGCTAAGGACCCCGAACGCAAACCAGCTCCACGCACTCGCACGCAAAAATGTTTTTGTGGAATCATTAATCTTCATAGAAAATTCTTACATTTCGAATTAATGTTGTGTTGTCTGCATTAAAAACAATGCGCCTTGCATCGGTGCGTTCGACAATCATTGCGTCAAGTGGCAAAGTCGCGGTCCACGAACTCCACGTAGAATCGATCACCTTTTTTTCGGTTGGCACAAAAAAATTTGATTCGGGACCATCGCCGCTGCGTCCACCAATTTCAATTCGATTTGCCCGCGCAACAATTTCTACGCGAATATTTTTTGAGTGTCGACGTGGCTGAAAGAGTAAATACGTTGGCTCTGCAATAACCGGTCGCACAGCAAAACCCTCAAACTGTTCGATGGGTCTTGTGCGATCCCCTGGCGTGATGTCGTTAAAAATTATCGTTGGACCTTGTGGCGTATACATGTCTGTTCGACGCGCAAAAAATTCAGGCCACGCGTCGGTATGCGAAAAAATAATAAACCCAAACGGAATGAGCGCAAGTGCGATTGCAAAAAATTTTATTGCTTTTCGTTCCATAGACGCACCTCGTAAAGTGTATTAAATCCAAATGTTTGAACAGCTGTGAGCGCAAACCCATTATCGCGCATCCATAATTGATCTGCCTCCTTCATGGTTTCGATTAATGCAAAGAGTGGAGTTTTTCGCGCGAGCAGTTCGCGCGCTGCTGCAAACGTGCGCGGGTCGCGCGGAAATGGCTGCAAAACCGAACGCTCAGGAAATAAATACTTGTCCCACGCGCGAATTGCAATCACTCCATTTTTTGGCACGAACTCCAAAACCTCTTCAGCCATCTTGCGGGACGCCACAACCTCGCGCGTAACCCAAAGCAACCCTTCCATTCCAAAAAGCGCGCGCCATACACCAAACACAATCAGAGCAGCAACGCACAAAATTCTAAATCGCAGTGAAATTTTTTCAAGCGCAATCGCAACAAACGGCAAACTCAAAACAAAAAATGGCAACCAATAGCGCACATACGAAACCCCCATCGTCACCGCGTTTGGATCCTTAAGGTTATCCGAGAAAACCCAGCTTCCATATAAAGCAAACAGCCACGCGCTGAGTATCGCAAAAAATGTACTATATGCCACAACATTTTTATTCGCCTTCATTTCGCGCACCGCAACATACATTCCCGCAACCGAAACAAGGGTTAGTGGCAAAAATAATTTTACAACAAAATCATATCCGGCATGCGCAATTCGAGAAAGATGAATTCCAAATGGAAATAGCATTCCAATAACTGAACTCGAATTCAAAAACTGATAACCGCCTGGCAACCAATTTCGCGAGCGCGCGAGGAGCACAAAACCTGCAAGCACCAGCACCGCGCCAATTATTTTTTTTGAAGCAGAGCGAACAGCTGCAGTGCCCCACACATACAAAACGACTGAACAAAGTGCAGCCGCAACAAGCGCCTCCGGCGGACGAACCATAATTGCGCCGAGTAGCGCACCACCTGACAAAATCACCATCGCACGCGATCGATGTTCAAATGCATACCAGCCTGCTGCTGCAGCGATAATGAGCAGATCAACCAAAATCATGTTTGGAAAAAGACCCCGCACCGAATAATACAAAACCGCCGGCTGAAATATAAAAAGCCACGCAGAAATATCCGCAACCGATCGTGAGAAAATATTTTTAACCACATACCACCACCCAATCGCCGCAATCGCGGTGAAAAAAATCGTGAGACAAAATATCGACCACACACCGAGCGCAATCGAAATCGAACCAAAAATTATTGGCACACCGACAAAACCCGTTGGTACAACTCCCTCACCCGACGGAGCCGTGCTTCGCGGAAACAATGGATAACTCGACGTCTGCTGCGCTGCATTTTTTACAAATAAGCGCGCATCGCTTCGCCAGCTTTTTGCGAAATTAAGATTCGCTGCTTCATCCGGCGAATTCACATTTTGATGTGCGCGAAAAACAAAAAACCCCGCGATCGAAATAAAAATCAGTAGCGCCACCAAAATATGTTTTGGGATTTTTTTAAATGCCATCATCATATTCCGTGAAAAAACAAACTAATGATTGCGAACACAACAGCCGCGCCAAAAACCCATGTCGCAATCGCAAATAAAAATGGATTGCTAAATGTGAGTCCAATTAAAATCAAAAACACAGCAAAAACCTGTAACACCATTTTAATTTTTCCCCACACATTTGCCTGCCCAACGTGTCCCGTAACTGCACGCACGGTTGCAAGCACGATAAAAATAATTTCAATACCAACAACAAGTAGCGCAACGCGGCGATCTACGTTTTGAAAAAGCAACAAAACAAGCATCGAGCCGATCAGTAATTTGTCCGCAAGCGGATCGAACATTTTTCCAAAATTTGTGATTTGCCCACGCGTTCGCGCGAGCGACCCGTCAATTGCGTCAGTGAATGCGGTAAACAAAAAAAGCGGAATGCCGACAGAAAAATTTTGAATGTAATTGACGTAAAGCACAATTGGCGTCAAAATGATTCGAAGCCATGTTACACTATTAGGAGTGACCCACATCGGGATCATCCACAAAATTAATTTGTCTAAAATTCGATCATGCAGGTACGCCTCCTGCGGATAGCTTTTCATGGAAGTTTCAATTATGTCGCTGATTATACGCAAAAAAATGTTTAAAGGCAATGCGCTTGCAGCCCTGCTCGGATCCGTCTCGCTGAGCGCAATTTTTGGCACCATTTTATACCATACGGTCGGCTGGCAGCAGAGCACATTGCTGTCCGCAGCACTTTTTATTATCGCAACAATTACCACCTATCTACTCGCACGCGAACTCCCAGCACACCACGAAAATCGCGACAAAAAATTCTGGCTTTTTAACGCCATAATTTTTGCAGAAACACTCGCTTGTTTTTGGTACGCATTTCACCGCACTGCAAACGATTGGATCGGCAGCCCCTGGCAAGCTGTTTCGTACAAATTTATTCCCGCACTTTTTTTCGTGATTGCATCGACCGCGCTCGCCATCATTTACAAAAAAATCTCAGCACGATTTTTTTTCTTCGTCTTACTCCTTCTACTTTCAATCAACACCATAATTTTTAATCGCGGTTTTGGTTTTGATATTTTTGTTCACACTGCAACAGTAAATGCGTGGCTCTCTCACGGCACCATTGCCCCAATCAGCATTCTGTACAACGGCTTTCACACAATCATCGCCGCACTCGCATCAATCACACACCTCCCCGTTCTCGATCTGATTTCATGGACAACTCCATTTATTGGCGCCACCGTTCTCGGCGCAATCTTCGCACGCATACGAGGCAACGAAAAAATGCCATTTGTTATCGCAGGCTTTTTTCTTATCTTCAATTCCCTCTTCACAACATCAACGCCACAAGCACTCGGACATTTCTTGTTGTTCGGTTTCATGATCGAACTCTGGGAACGCGCAGAAATTATTTCCACAAAAGATAATATTTTACATGCACTCATCGCACTTGGTATCGCAACAATCCACCCGCTCTCCGGAATTCCTGCGATTCTATTTTTTCTCTGGTCACTTAAACCGCGCAACATTGTTTTTGCACTTGGCACAATTTTCGGCCCCGCGCTCGCACTCATCGTCGGCGCACATGGAAAATTTGTATTC
Organism: Candidatus Magasanikiibacteriota bacterium; assembly: GCA_943349075.1. Lineage (GTDB taxonomy): Bacteria > Patescibacteriota > Patescibacteriia > Magasanikbacterales > 2-02-FULL-50-9b > 2-02-FULL-50-9b. Next base: position 10,040 of record CALQYY010000014.1, on the reverse strand, counting down.
GAGAATTTTAGTATTCGAGAATTATTTATTCCAACAATCACGGCGTTCCAACCAAACATTCTCACAAGTCTTTCGTATTCTGCCGCACTACTCGCTCCGCTCATTTTATTTGTGTTCGCGATTATCGGCTACAAAAATAATCGAAACGAACAAAACATTTTTCTCTTCTCGCTTCTCCTCATTGCGTCCGGCATTATTACTCGCGCCGTTCACATTGAAAACATTATTGGCTACGAGCAATCAGCGTTCGCATCTCGCATTATTCTCGCGGGATATTTCTTTATGATTCCACTCGCCGCAACCGGCGCACAAAAAATCTGGAACTCAATTAATTCTCGCGCAGCGCGCGTTATCGTAGGCGCAAGCACCATCGCAACCCTCTGCGGAATTTGGTTTGTCGCATATCCCGCATGGAATTCGGTTCAAAAAACAAAAGCGATTAATACGAGCGAAACTGATTTTCAAATCGCAAAAAAAATCGACATCAATGCAAACGGCAAATCCTATATCGTTCTCGCCGACCAACCAACATCTGCAGCCGCACTTGCAACGTTTGGTTTTTTCGAGCGAAAATTACCTGCGCACGATTTCTATTTTTATCCAATTCCAACGGGCGGCGAACTATATACAACATATTTTCTGCCTGCCACGTATGACGGCGTAACAGTTGACTTACTCCAAAAAGCCGCAGCGTTTGCTGGCACTGACGATGCATATATTGTTATCAAGCCCTACTGGACAAACGCGCAAAAAAACAAAGATGCTATAAAAAAATCAACGCTTGATTTTTTCGAAGTTGGCGACACGCTCATTGCTCATATAAAAAATTAGCCTATGCATCTCGTCCTTGTTCGACACGGAGAAACAGAAGAAAATGTACGTTCAATTTCACAAGGCCACACACACGGAACACTCACTGATCGCGGATACGAACAGATCCGAACCGTTGCAGAGCGTCTCAGTGCCCGCACATTTGATGCTGCATACACATCTGACCTCAAGCGCTGCACCGAAACCGCACGAATCATTGGTGCAAATTTTCCTGACCTGATTTTTACCACAACCGAAAAAGCTCGCGAGCGAAATAATGGCGAATTTCAAGGCATGTTTCATAAAGATATCCGATGGGATTCTATCGAAGGAACATGGTTTACTCGTCGCCCACCTGGCGGCGAATCCATTCAAGATTTGCGAAATCGCGCACAAAATTTGATCAACGAACTCAGAGAAAAACACGACGGAGAAACCGTTCTACTTGTAACACACGGCGGCCTTATCCGCATCATCTACGCAATCGCGCAAAATAAAACAGAGGAAGAGCTCGGCGATATTTTGCAAAACACCATCGTCCAAAACACATCAATTTCCGAAATAAAATTCTCACCAGACAAAAACGAAATCCTTTGTTGGAATTCTCTCGAATAAAAAAACCGCCGGATATACCGGCGGCTTTTTCCTCAAGTAGTGTGCTCGGCCTTAACGAGCAGGAGCTGTCCAACGAAAGAATTTCGCTGGATTAATTTTTACCTTTGACGCGCTGAACGGATTGTGGTTTGTTTTAACTTCAAGACCATCGTAGAAGCCATCACCGTCTGTATCAAACTTTAATGGGTTTGTTTTAACGTAGAAGATTTCTTTGTAGTCATTGATACCATCTGCATCCGAATCAACGGTTGTTGGGTTTGTACGGAAGAGTACGATTTCGTCAGTATCTGAAATACCATCGCCATCCGAGTCTTTCTTTTCAGTGTCCGTACCAACTTTCTGCTCTGTTTCTTGTGACAAGCCGTCGCTGTCAACATCCGCAGCCGAAGCTGGAATATTGAAGTTATACAATTTAATGCGGCTTTCTGGGCGATTTTCTACCCAAGCCATGTAGTTGTCGGCAAGCGACACGAATCCATGGTTATACCCTTTGAATGGCATTGCAATATCTTCGCGTGAGCCAATCGTGAACACGTGCGCAATGCGCTGTGTTCCGCCGAGAGCCATGCCGAGATAACCGATGCGACCGTTTGCGAGAACAGGATATGTCTCATCAAGGTCGTTGTTAGTCAAACGAGTTGTTTGTCCACCCGACAAGTCGTAGTTGAACAAATCATAGTGACCATTAACTTTCTGCGTCCAAACAACGCGAGAAGTTGAGATTGCAGGTGCATATACAGAGTCAATATTCTGTGCGATTACTTGTGTCAATTTTGAATCGACATTGTAAACGACAAGATTTTTCACTGTATAGTTCGAATCACACAAGCGATATGCATCATTCTTGCAGCCTTCGGCTGTTTCGAACCATGCGATATTGCTGCCTGCAATTACAGGATTTGAGTATTGTTTTCCAACCGTAACGGTGCGAAGTTCTTGTGTTGCCGCGTTGAAATACTTAATCTGTGCGCCACCTAAGTCAAAGTTTGCTTCGCGCCATACGACCTGACCTCCATCAGTTGATGGGCGGCCAATTTCGTTCATGGAATCGGCAATGACCTGAGTGTGCGATGAATATTTGTCAAACAAGAAGACGTTCCACTTGTTCATATATCCATTGCTCCAAGCAACATAGTCGCCTGACGCCGCGATCTGTGAAGATCCCGCGATTGGATATGGAACAACTTTCGAGTCTGTCTGATTTGCGATGTCCGCAAAATGGAGATACTGACCCCCCGCTTCGGAGAGTGTTACGTATGCCATTGAGTTGCCAGCAAGCGCCGGTTTTGCAACCGAAGCACCTGTATTAAATGGCAAAGCTGCGCCCGCAAAGGCTGCTGTAGGCGAAAAGCCCTGAACCAGGGCGCCTACTGCCGAAGTAACGAGTAATACTGCAAGTAGTGTTGACGCCACTGGACGGGAATTTGGACGTTGAATGGTGGTCATATAGTTAGCTAAAGCTAATTTACGATCATGTTCAGGCTCCCTTTCATCAGTGGGAACCAAGCAATATAGCAGAAAATCGGGATTTTGTCAAGGGTTCCGCCATAACTGGGGGCAAAAACTGGGTCAGGGTCCAGAAATACCCAGTTTTTGCCCCCAGTTATGGCGTTTTGGCTAAGATTAGAGGTTTTTACCTTATCTGGATTGACAAGTTCGTATTTTCATGATAAATTATTTCGTTCGGCGCTGAAAAACCGCAAACCCGCGGAAAATAACAGTGTAGCCGACAAAACCCCATAGGAGGGGGCAGATCATGTGGAATTTGTGCTTCAACATTATGATCTTGGGGCTGATCATTGTCATCCCCGTCGGCGTCGCCACCCTGCTGGCCCGACTCATCGCTGGCAGCATCGCCGGCCTCCTGCCGGACGCTGAAAGCGCCTCGCGCCCGGTCGGTGGTTCGGCAGCTACAACAATCCTCACCCTCATGCTCCTGACCATCCCGTTCGCGGGCTGTGGCAAGGAGCCGGCGTACGACGGCGATTGCTACGGCAACGCCCAGTGCGAAGAGTCGCGCGCAGACGAGGAAAGCGATTCGGGCTGCAACGCCACTCGGACGAACTCCTCGAGCAGCGTCGGTGCCACCATGGCCGTGGGCGCCGCTCTGCTGCTGGTCGCGTCCCGTCGGCGTCGCAAGGCACTACTGCCTGTTTGCACGGTCGCCCTGCTGGCCCTCCCCTCGCTCGCGTTCGCAGGTGGTAGCAACTACGACGACGGTCCGAGCTGCGATCCGACAGCGTTTTTCTCCTTCATCGGCTGGACCGCGCTCGTGATGCTGGGCTCCGCTGTCCTTCTCATCATCGTGGTGCGCTTCCTGCCACCCCCACCTTCCAACCGCGGCTGAACAGCCTCCCCAACCCTGGGATCGCGATCGACACATATGTTGTCGGTTCGCGGTCTCAGGTTTTTTGTTTTATATACCCATTTTATATTGACAAGCAGCTATTTTTATGCTACAGTTCTGGGTCGCTTTTTTGTAGCAACATCGCTACACTAAAGCACAAGAACCTTTCAATTCAACCTAGAAGGATGCTGACCCATGCTGAACCTCAACCGCTTCGGTCGCAAGACCATGATCTCTCTCGCGGCGGGCAGCGTGCTCGTCGTCCTCGCACTCACCTACGGTTTCCTCAGTTGGCGCCAAAGCGTCAACAACCGCACGCAATACGACACGGTCGTGACCGGTGTGCATCGCAGCGGCGCAGACACTCGTGGCCTCGTTGACCACATGATTGACTACCGCAACGAGTTCGTGCCGGCATTTTTGCCGCAGCATGTGTGGAGTCTTGAGATGTGTTCTGCAGCGGTCATTACCGCGGTGAATTTCACGACAGGTGCACGCACACTCAAGGATGGACCGGCGTGGAAGTTTCGCACGACAAACGAGGGGCGCATTGAACCCCTCTACGATCGCAGCGACGACTTCGCGTTCGATACGTCGGACCCTGAAATGCCGCGTCTGGTCGAGAAATTTGATCGAGCAATTTCGCTAACCGCGCTGCTGCGCAGCAAAATGCAAAACGGCACGACGGATCGATTAATCGTGGTTGGCTATCACTTCAGCCACACGCACAGCGATCGCAAGCTGTTTGCTGCACAGAAAGAAGGTGGGACGCTTAACTCCCACTTGATGCTTCTGCTCGGCAAACGTGATGGTCGGTGGTACGGCTACCACATGTTGCACTCCGACCCGGACGAAGACTTCCCGTTCAAGATTGCATCGCTCGGAGAGGATATGCCTGAGAACTTCGACCTCATCTACTTGTGGGAGGTCAAAGGAACGGTCATGCCCTCAAAGGGTTCTGCGATCGCGTTCGCGCAAGAGCTCCAGCCCTACGCAAGCGTACAGAACAAAGTCACAAGCCTCGCCAGTGCCTACGTGTTCGGCGACACCGATCAGTTCCCGCGCATCCAACACGAAGTAGATGGTGTGATTCCAATCGCGCAGAAACATTCGGGTTACCGCAAAGGACAGTTACTCGGCTTCGTCGGAAACACAGCTGTTCGACATCATCGCGGTTCAACTCCAGATAAAGAGCGCGGCGACTATGGGCTCACCGGCCAGTGTGTCGAATTGGCGAATCGTTATCTTGTGGAAACGTGGGGTTTCAAAAACCTCACCAGACACGGAGACGCGGATAGCTACTTCTACGACACACGTAGTAAAGGGCTCACCTCCCACAAGAACGGCAGCTCAGTAAAGCCTCGCGTCGGAGACCTCATCGTCTTTGATAAAGGGCCGACTGATGGTAATCCGGGACATGTGGCGATCGTAAGCGCGGTGACAGACAAAAGCGTTTGTGTCGCACAGCAAAACATCGGGCCGTGGCACATGTGCCTCGACATGACTCATGACGGCGATTCTTGGCACGTCGAGGAGTTGAACGATGATCTGCCATGCACTGGCTGGTCGAGCATGCCGCACGCATCTAGCTGCACAGTTGAAGAACCTTGCAGTGAGAGCATGGCACCAACACCAAAGGAGCCAATACGCGCGACCACTATGCTCACCACCGTAACAGTCAATAAAAAAGGCTTGCAGCAAACAGTGCGAGCGCACGTCGCCCGAACCGAGGGTGCCAACCTTGAAGCGACCTTCGCTTGTAACGGCTGGGACTTTAGTGCAGAAGCTACGCACAAAGTCTATCCAAAACAAGTGTATAAGGTGTGTGGATGGTACCCTATAAATCTCACCACAACAGAATAGCCGACCGGCTCTATACGATAAAAATTCGTATAGGCCGGCCGGTATTTTTTATATCTCATAGATTGACAATCGCCCATTTTTGTGCAATACTCTCTCGTTGGCACCAAAGGACGCGTTTGTGCGTATAATAAGGTGAGACCAACGCAAGGAGCTCGAAATGTGGCAGAATCTTTGTAACGGATACGGAGTGTTGGGGATGGCGCAATTGGTTTATTTTGGCGGGTCGGCTGTGCTGATCCTATCCTCCATCACCTACACGCGGCTCAAAACCGCGATCAACCGCTCGTAGTACTTCTACGCGCAACCAACTCCGGGATCAAGAACGACTCAACCAGCGTTCAGGATCCCGGATGTTTTTTTATATTTCAAATGGGGTCGGTGCGGTTATGATTTTCCGTTCTCCCGTTGTCGCGGTATCAAAATGCAGTTCGGTCGCACAAAGCTTAAGCTGCCCATTTTTCTCGCCACCATATTTCGTGTCGCCCACGAGTGGATGGCCGATCGTTGAAAACTGCGCGCGAATCTGGTGAGGTCGCCCCGTCTTAAGTTCAATGCGAACAATCGAGTGCTTGCCGTCAGTTTTTACAATCTCATACGAAAGCTCGGCACGGAGCGCGCCTTTTTTTTCTCGATCAAAAACTTCAACCTTATTTTTATTTTCATCTTTTAAAATCCAATGAACCAACGTTCCGCTTGCGCGCGGCTCGCCTTTTACAACTGCGTGATAAATTTTCTGAATGGTGTGATCGCGAAACTGCTCGGACGCGCGCGACGCACCCTTGCTTGTTTTTGCAAACAAAACAATTCCCGAAACTGGTCGGTCGAGGCGGTGTATGAGCCCCAGAAAAACATTTCCCGGCTTTGCGTATGTTTCCTTCAAATACTTTTTTACTTCGTCCATGAGGCACACATCGCCCGTCACGTCGCCCTGCACTAACATCCCCGCAGGTTTAAAAACCGCGATCAAGTGATTGTCTTCGTAGAGCACTGTAACAGATGTTTTCATCTTGTTTATTTATCAAACTCAAACCTTCCTAGCCCGGGTCTCGCAGCGCTCGACCCCAATCAGCGGAAAAAATGTTTACTAAACATTTTTTCTACCCTGATTGCCATCTCGCAAAAATTCCAGCAGGCAATAAACGCCCGCCTTTTGACTCTTGAATCGTCAGCTCACCGATTTCGCGTGTACCCGCATCACCAAACAAATCTTTCAAATTATTTTCATACGCAATCGGCGAATATCCGCTCGCGTATCCGTTCACCAAGAAAAAGAGCGGTGTGTCTGTCATAGCTTCGCGACAGAGTTTCAAAAATGGCAATAAATCATCTTCGATTTTCCACACTTCTTTATTTGCACCATGTCCAAACGCTGGTGGATCCAAAATAATTCCATCGTATTTTTTGCCGCGCTTAATTTCGCGCTTCACAAACCCGCGCGCATCATCCAAAATCCAACGAATCGGTTTGTCGCCGAGCCCCGAAATTCCCGCGTTCTCGCGCGCCCACGACACTACCGTTTTCGATCCATCAACATGACACACCTCCGCGCCCGCCGCAGCCGCCGCAAGCGACGCGCCGCCCGTGTATCCAAACAAATTCAAAACTGACACCGGTCGCCCCGCATTTTTCACCAAATTCTGAATCCACGACCAATTCGTTGCTTGCTCCGGAAAAATTCCCGTATGTTTGAACGATGTTGGCTTAATCCAAAACTTGAGACCTCCATGCGTAATCTGCCAGCGCTCCGGAGTTCCCTTTTTAATTTCCCAGCCCGCACCCTTATCTTCGCGCGTAAAAACAGCGTCGGCCTTTTTCCACTCCGACTCCGGCAAATGTTTTGGCCAGAGCGCCTGTGGGTCTGGTCGCCAAACAATCACGTTCCCGTAGCGCTCCAGTTTTTCACCGAGTCCGCTATCGAGCAATTCGTAATCCGCACCGGGTTCAACCGTTAAAATATTAATGTGTGACATAGATTTTTTCAAATTCCGCAGCCGCATTTGGCAACTGCACGAGTGGCACCTTTTGTACCACAGAATCACGGTTTTTGGAAAGCCAGAGCAAATGCGCGCGCCACGCGCTTTCCGTCGGAGCAACAACCCAGCCGCCGTCGAATTTCTTCACGAGTTCCGCAGCGCCACCGATATCTGAAACCGAAACCGGTCGCCCGAGCGACAGCGCCTCAATCACAACAGTCGGCGAGTTTTCATAAAGAAGCGATGGCACAACGACCACATCGGCCGCGCGCATCATGTGCGCCACACGCGAAGAGTCAACTTCGCCAATGACACGAATTGCAGGACAAACGGACGCCAAAATTTCCGCACTTTTCAAATCCTCGCCCGAACCAACTAAAATCAGCTCCACTTCAGGCATTTCACTGCGTGAATAGAGTTCACTAAACGCGTTGATGATCATGAGAATTCCCTTTGCGCGCTCCATTTGGCCAACATACAGCATGGTAAATTTTTCACGCGTAATGTGCGCCTGCGGAAAATCCGTGCGGCCCGCAACAGGCGCGCCAAAATAATGTCGAACAACCTGTAACCGCGAATACTGAAAATATTTTTTCGATTTGTAATATGCGAGAAGCCATTCGCTCGGCGCCGTCACCACATCTGGACTTCCCCAGAGTGCTTGTTGGAGCGCCTGAAATCCGCGCGCCAAAAAACCCGCATGAACCCAATCATACTCATCTCCAACCGTCATGCGACCGCTTGCAATCGACAACTGAATGTCATGAAGCGTGTGAATATGTCGAAGACTCAGTACACGAACCGCAACAGGAACCAAAAAACTCGTTCCCGCAAGATTGTGTGTATGAACAATATCTGGCCGGACACGGCGCAGAATTCGGACCACACGCCACGTAAACATAAAATTCACGCAGCTCCACACAACATTCAAAAAACGAAACGCAGCCGGATACTCCCCGCTCAACAAATTAAAAAAGAGTGACCAATGAAAAATTCGATGAACAAAAATCCCCTGCTCATCAGTCACATGCTCCGCAAATTGCACGTCTTTCCATGGCGCACTCGTAATAATATGCACCTCGTGGCCATGCAGCTGCGCCTCGCGCGCAAGGCGAGCAACAATACGTTCAGCACCGCCGCGAACGTGTGGCGGATATAAATTCGTGATGTAGCAGATTTTCATAGAGGCATTATATCACCCCAAGGCTTGTTAACATATTGTCCACTTCCCGCGCTGGTCGCACTAGGGTAAGATGTGACCATCCTCCTATGGCTGACCTCCTTGGCCGAATTCCCCCACACAACGACGAAGCCGAACAATCGCTGCTCGGTGCGCTTTTGATTGACAAAGAGTCTATTTTTAAGATTCACGACATCATCAATCCACAAGATTTCTACCGCGAAGCGCATCGCCTCATCTACGAAGCATGTTCGGAGCTCTCCGCAAAACACGAGCCACTCGATTTGCTTTCGCTCGGTAACCGTTTGCGCGAAAAAAACCAACTCGACTTGATCGGCGGAAACTCTGTGCTCGCTTCCCTCACCAATATGGTGCCAACAGCGGCGCATATTGTTAACTACGCACACATCGTTCACCGCAAAGGCATTTTGCGCCGTCTTTTAAAGGCTTCGGAAAACATTTCTACAATTGCCTACGAAGAAGCTGAAGATATCGAAGACACGCTCGATCGCGCGCAAAAAGAAATTTACGGCGTTTCAACCTCGTTTGGTGGCGCATCATTCACCTCAATCCGCGATGTTTTGACCGACGCGTTCGATCGTATCGACGAACTCCACCGCGAAAAAGGAAAACTCCGTGGAATTCCAACCGGATTCGTTGCACTCGACAATTTGATCGCCGGCCTCCAAAAATCAGATCTTATCATCATCGCTGCGCGTCCATCAGTTGGAAAATCGAGTTTTGTTATGGATATGGCACGTGTCGCGGCGACACGTCACAAAGTTCCAACAGCGATCTTCAGCTTGGAAATGTCAAAGGAGCAGCTCGTTGATCGTCTGCTCTGTGCCGAAGCAAACATCGATTTGTGGAAACTTCGCACTGGCCACCTCGCCGAACGCGAAGATTCTGACGACTTCGCACGTCTCGGCCACGCAATGGGTACGCTTTCAGAAGCGCCGCTTTACATCGACGATACCGCGAGTTTGAACATTACGCAGATTCGAACAAAAGCCCGTCGCCTTCAGATGGAAAACGGACTTGGCCTTATTATCGTTGATTACTTGCAGCTCATGGACTCGAAATCCGGTGGCAACAGCGACAATCGTGTGCAAGAAGTTGCTGAAATTACGCGTGGACTCAAAAGTTTGGCGCGTGAGCTCAACGTTCCGGTGATCGCGCTTTCGCAGCTTGCGCGTGCCGTTGAACAAAGCAAGCCGGCGATTCCAAAGCTGATGCATTTGCGTGAAAGTGG
>CALQYY010000013.1 GCA_943349075.1 Candidatus Magasanikiibacteriota bacterium | reverse complement strand
CAGGCGTATTTTCGCGTATACGAGCGTGCGGGCCTCAAAGCACTCAAGGTTCGTGCATCAGGCGGTGCGTTTTCTGACTTCTCTCACGAGTTTCAGGTTTTAGCTGATTGCGGCGAGGATTTGGTTTTTCACTGTGATCGCGCATGTGGATTTGCAGAAAACAAAGAAGTTGCAACAGTTGCAGCCGGTGATGTATGTCCAGGTTGTGGTGCGGGAAAAATTTTAGAGTCAAAGGCAGTTGAGGTTGGAAATATTTTTCCGCTCTATAACAAATTTTCTGGGCCATTTAATTTGACAGTGAAAAATCAGGAAGGCGAAGACCAAAAAGTTTTGATGGGTTGCTATGGAATCGGATGTACGCGACTTCTCGGAACGGTTGTTGAGGTGTTGGCAGATGAAAAAGGTTTGGTGTGGCCAGATTCGATTGCGCCATATCAGATTCATTTAGTTTTGCTTGGATCAGATGAGGCGGCGGTTGCTGCGGCGGAAGATGTGTACAAGCAGCTTCGCGCAAAAGGAGTTTCAGTATTATTCGATGATCGCACGGATGTTAAGGCGGGTGAAAAATTTGCAGATGCTGATTTGATGGGAATCCCACGTCGAGTTGTTATTTCATCAAAAACAGTGGCGGCTGCTGCTGTTGAAATTAAGCATCGTGCATCTGGCGAAACCGCACTTGTTCCTGTGCAGCAGTTTCTCGATGCACCCTATGTTTAAAGGATTTTTCCGAAAATTTAGTAAGGATGTTGGGCTTGATCTCGGTTCATCGCACACACGCGTGTATGTGAAGGATAAGGGAATCGTTGTTGACGAACCATCTGTTGTTGCACTCAACATCAAAACGGATCAGATTATTGCGGTGGGTCACACGGCGCGCGACATGGTCGGAAAAACGCCGGGCCATATTACGACGTCGCGTCCGCTACTTCGTGGAATTATTTCGGATTACGAAGTTGCGGAAAAAATGATCAAGTATTTTATCGATAAAGTACATGAGGATGGGGTGAATTTGGTTCCACGTCCGCGCATTGTTGTTGCGGCGCCACTTGAAATTACGGAAGTTGAACGCAAAGCGGTTGAGGATGCGGCGTATGCGGCGGGTGCGAGCGAGGTGCATGTGATTGAGTCGCCGATGGCAGCTGCGTTTGGTGTTCGTTTGCCGGTTGAAGATGCGGTTGGAACTATGATTGTGAGCGTTGGCGGCGGCATCACCGAAGTTGCAGTGATTTCGCTCGGTGGCGTTGTGACGTGGCGATCGATTCCAATTGCAGGTGAGGAAATGGATTTGAATATTGTGCAGTATTGTCGTGAAGTTTTTAATTTGTTGATTGGTTCGCGTCAGGCAGAAGAAGTTAAAATTAAACTCGGATCAGCAGGGGAGTTTGAACAACCAGAACATATGGCGGTTCGTGGGCGAGACTTGCTCACGGGCTTGCCTCGTGAGGTTTTGATGACGGATAGTCATATTCGCGAAGCAATTCAACGCTCGGTTAAATCGATTGTTGAGGCTGTAAAATCAACGCTTGAAGTGACGCCTCCGGAGCTTGTGGCAGATATTCATGAGCGTGGAATTGTTATGGTTGGAGGTGGCTCGCAGCTGCGCGGCCTTGATAAAGCGATTGCAAAGGCAGCGGAGATTCCGGTGCGTGTTGCCGATGATCCAACAACAGCAGTGGTTCGCGGAACAGGTTTGCTACTCGAACACCCCGCAGTTTTGCAGGAAGTTGAGTTGCCGTCAGCGCGTATGCAAGAAAAGGTTGGGTAATATTTTATGCGGTTTCGTTCCAAAAAACATTTGTGGTGGTATGCGTTTGGTGCATGCAGCATTGTTTTTTTGCATATCATTGGAGTGCTCGGACCGTTTGAAAAGAAGATAATTGTTGTTGCGAATGTACCGGTCACGCTCCTGTCGAGAGGAGTACAAGGTGTTTTATCGTCGCTGCGCGAATGGCAAAATAAAAACGATGAGGCGATGACATTGCCTGAAGTTCTTCGTGAGCGAGACGTGTTAAAAACACGCGTTGCGCTTGTCGAAGCAGAAAACGCGTCGCTGCGCCGTGAGATGCAGTATCCTGCGCGAAGCAGTTGGCAAACGATTGGGGCTGAGGTTGTTGGAAAAACAGTTGATATTGGACAACAAGCAGTAATCATCAATCGAGGTTCGGACAGTGGAATTAAAATTAAACAGATTGTTTTTGCAGAGCAAGGAGTTCTTGTTGGCGAAATAATTTCGGTTGAAAAAGATCGTGCAGTTGTGAGACTTATCAATGATCGACAAAGTCGGGTTGGTGTAATTTTGGCAAAGAATGCGCGGTCTGCAGGTATCGCAGAAGGTGGATATGGATTTGGTGTGCGACTTAGTTTAATTCCACCACAAGAAGTTGTTGAGTCAGGTGATATCGTTGTTACAAATGATTCAACGGAATTTATGCCACGAGGCTTGGTTGTTGGTCGCGCAACAAATGTGGGAAGAGAAACGTATGAACCGTTTCAGCATGCACTTATTGAGTCATCACTTGGGTTTGATGAAATGCGACATGTTTCCGTAATCATAAAAAAATGAGCCCATTTCGAACACTATTCATATTTTTATTTGGAATTATCTCAGGTGTTTTTTGTGTTGGTGTGATTGCGAGTCTTCCATATCCATATTCAGAATTTCCAGTTATTCCGGTATTATTTTCGCTGGCGCTGATTCTTCGTGCACGACCATCTTTGTTTTGGTTTTTATTTACGATGATTTTTGTTTTAGATTTATATCGCGGCGCAGGATTTGGAATTGGAATTTTGAGTTTTGTCGCGCTTGTTTTGGTTGGTGATCGTGTAACGAGTGATATTATTTCACATCGCTCATTGATTGGTGGTATTGTTATTTCAGGTGCGATGGGGGTCCTGTGGGTCTTGTTCAATGCCTTTTTTAGTCAGGTAGTTTATTGGATGGTTGGCACTCCATCAAATATTGGCTTCTTAGCGCTGGTTGTCTCCGCGACGATGCAGGGCGGAGCTGCTGCGATTGTTGTTGGTTTGCTTTATGCCGCCGCTTCGCGTTGGCTTCGCAATCATTCGCCGATGGTAATTAGTGGTCGCTTATGAAATTGTTTGAACAGAAAATTATCGTTCCTCGTCGCATGCGATGGGTTGAGGATGCGTCGCCCGATGTTCAAGCGATCGACGGCTCGCGCGATATTAGTTTTATCGGCACCGCAGTTGGTGAATCGCGTATAATTTTTTTTGCAATTTTTGGATTAGTTATTTTTGCACTACTTCTTGCGCGCGTTATTCAGTTGCAGATTGTAAATGGAGATGAGTGGCGAGCAGTTGCAGAGCGGAATCGTGTTCGTATGCAACCGATTGTTGCAGAACGCGGAATTATTTTTGATCGGAACTTAGTGCCGCTCGTTGCAAATGCACCAAACTTCAGATTAACGATTCGAGCGCAGGATTTGCCGCGTGATCCGAAAAAAAAGGAGGAGCAAATTCGTGCACTCGGAGAAATGGTGCAAGTTCCGGTTGAAAAAATTGAAAAAGTTTTAGAGTCGTTTCAAAAATATCGTTATGCAAGCGTTGTGATTAAAGAGCCGATCACATACGACGAAGCGGTGAATGTGTATTTAAAAAGCAGCTCATTTCCAAGTTTGACAATTGAGCGCGGCGCGAAGCGGTCGTATGTTGCGGGAATTCCAGGACAGCAAGAACCGTTGCCAATCAGCATGTCGCATGTGCTCGGATATCTCAGTCGTATTTCACCTGAAGAGCTTGAACAGCGTCGAGGTGTGGACACATACTATCCAAGTGACACAATTGGAAAAACAGGTATTGAAGCTCTTTTTGAGCGAGCGCTTCGAGGTGTGCCGGGCGAGCGAGGTGGTGAAATTGATGCGCGTGGAGCAGAAAGGCGAACAATTTCAGTGGTGGAACCGGTACCAGGATCGTCGATTGTTTTGACGATTGATTTGGAAATTCAAAAAAATCTTGAAAAAGCGTTGCTGCATGGTATGAAGATTTCGGGGCAGTCTCGCGGTTCTGCAATTGCAATTGATCCGCGTGATGGTTCGATTTTGGGACTCGTTTCGTTGCCGGCCTACGATAGTAATATGTTTGCGGATACAATTTCTGCGAAAGATTATGGCGCGCTTATGACTGACCCAAATCAGCCAATGCTCAATCGCGCGGTTGCGGGTCAATTTCCGTCAGGTTCGGTTATCAAACCGTTTTATGCAGCTGCAGCACTTCAAGAAGGAATTGTTACGCCGACAACAACGATTGCAAGCTCGGGTGGTTTGCAGATTGGTAAATGGTTTTTTCCTGATTGGAAAGCGGGTGGGCATGGAGCGACAGATGTATACAAGGCAATCGCAGAATCGGTTAACACCTATTTTTATGTGATTGGTGCGGGCTATGGTGACACCAAAGGGCTTGGTCCTGAACGGATGAAGAAATATTTGGAATACTTTGGTTTTGGGCGATCGACAGATAGTGGAATTGGTGGTGAGGCGTCTGGGTTTCTTCAGAGTCCGGCGTGGAAAAAAGAACAAAAGGGTGAAGCGTGGTATCCGGGTGATTCGTATAATATGTCGATTGGTGAGGGAGAAATTTTGGTAACGCCAATGCAAATTGCGGTTGGACTTGCGGCGATTGTTAATGGTGGAACGTTGTGGAAGCCGCGCCTCATTGATTACACAATTGGAAATGATGGTTCTGAAGTAGTTTCCAGCAGTGTTGTTGAAGCAAAAGTTCCGATTGACGAGCGGTGGCTTGAGGCTGTGCGTTTAGGTATGCGTCAAACGGTGACTGCGGGTTCAGCGAGGAGTTTGCAGCAAATTAAAGGGCTTTCAATTGCCGGGAAAACGGGAACGGCGCAGTGGTCGAATACAAAAGCTCCGCATGCATGGTTTGAGGCGTTTGCACCATTTGAAGCGCCGGAGATTGTGACGGTATTTTTGATTGAGGAGGGGAAGGAAGGAAGTAGTGTGGCGGTGCCGGCGGCGAGGGAGTTTTATTCTTGGTGGAGTACGTATCGTAAGAATTAGTTTTAGGCCGTTCGCTCTGCTTAGCTGCAGAGCTCACTTGTTCCTCCGCGCATTCGCTAGGCGTAACGTAAAGTTACGCGCGAATGCTTGTGCGCAGCCTAAAACTAATTCTTACGATACTCAGGTTAGGTCGACGAAGTTGAGGTTGTTTGCTTTGAAATAGCCGGAGTCGATTGGGTATAGTACGGGTGCAAAATTTGTAAACAAGTGTTTTTCAGAAATTTCTTTTCCTTCGAGTTTGGCAACTTTATAGATTTCGTTATAACGAAAATACCGATCGCCTCGCTTGATGAATGTGTGGTTTTTTTCTCGCACATCAAACTTTACCGGTTCATTTTTCGAGGCAACAAGCTGTCCTTTGAGATGAGTTTCCGTTAACCAGAGTTTGAGTTGTAAATCTTGGTTAGATGTATTTTTGATTTGTAAGTCGACAATGTTATACATACATGTCGCGCCGCTTCCAAAAGGAAGGGTACGGCCTGAGTCGGGAAAAACATCCATCGAATGGTGGTATCGTTCAATTATTTCAGTATCGGCATGCTGAAAAATCCAGCAGAGAAAGTTTGATAATTGGCAAAGACCGCCCCCAACACCTTCGACAATCTTACCATTTGATAGCAGCATTCCATTTACGTAGCCACGTTCGGGTGTTGGTTTTCCAATTGTTTCCCAGAGCGAAAACACTTCGTTTGGTTTGATGATGAGGCCGTGTAAATCTTCGCATGCTCGACGAAGGTTTGTAACTTTTTGTTCCTGAAGACGAGGATCGGTGTTTCCAAGTTTGCGTCGGATTACGCTTTGGTGGCGAGCAATAATGGAGGGGTAGAATTTATTGCTGCGTGTTCGAGCAATCGTGTGAGCTACATGATTTTTAAGTTTCTTTGTGATGTGGCGCAGCGTCAGAACGGGTCGTTTTAAAATAGGATACTTTGAACTAATCGCAATGCGACGGGGTTTTTCGTAATGAGCGATAAGTTGTTCAAAATTTGAGTTACTCATAACAAAGCAGACTAGCAGAGAACTGGCTTTTTGTCAATCGTTTAACGTGATATAATTCGCGAATGGCGCGATATATCGCACAACCGAATAATGATGTGGACCGACTTCGGACGATGGCGGTTGTTTGGCTGGTGATTGGCGCACTTTTTATTGTGCGTCTTTTTTATATTCAGGTTGTTCAGCATAAAAAATATACGAATCAGGCGAGTGGCGCGCGTACGCTCAACCAAACGATTAAGGCGAAACGTGGTGAGATTTTTGGCCACGACGTTCGGCAGGGGCAGCAGTCGCTGTATCCATTTGCACTCAATCGCGATCAGTTGCTTTTGATTAGTGATAACAGAAAAATTTCTGATGTGGATCGTACTGCGATGGTTGTTTCCGCAGCGCTTTCGATGTCACCTGAAGAAACGGAAAAGTTGAAACAAAATTTGGGAAAAAAATCGCGCGCATATCAAATGCTCGTTAAAGATGTGAAGCCGGAAGTTGCGGATACGCTCGTTGAGGCGCTCGATAAAGAAAATATCACCGGACTCTACTTTGATCGCGAGCCGGCGCGACTTTATCCTGAGCGCGAGTTGCTTTCGCACATCACAGGATTTGTTGGCCGAACCGAAAAGGGTGAGCCGATTGGTCGTTATGGCGTTGAGGCGTATTTTGATGAGCGATTGCGCGGGCAGCATGGATTTGTTAAGACCGAAAAAGATCCGTTTGGCGGATGGATTCCGGTTGCGGATCGCGATTTTGAACAAGCGAAAGATGGGGATGATTTGATTGTTACGATTGATCGAACGATTCAACTCAAACTGTGTCAAGCTCTCTCGGATGGACTTCAAAAATATTCAGCGCGCAGCGGAAGTGGAATTATTATGGACCCGAAAACGGGTGCGATTTTAGGAATGTGCAATGTTCCATATTTTGATCCAAACGAATATCAGAAAGTTGAAAACCCTGGCGTCTACAACAATAGTGCGATTTTCACAGCCTACGAACCGGGTTCAACGTTTAAACTTGTGACCATGGTTTCGGCGCTCGATGCCGGCAAAGTTCGGCCGCACACTACGTTTGTTGATGCGGGAAATGTTGTGCGCGATAGTTTTACAATTCGAAACGCGGCAAATAAGGTTTGGGGAACGCAAACAATGACGGGTGTAATCAAAGAATCGATCAATACTGGAACGGTTTTTGCAGCGGATTTGGTTGGTAAAGATCTGTTTCAGGGTTATGTGAAAAAGTTTGGGTTTGGAATGAAAAGTGGTGTTGAGCTCAAAACCGAAGAAGTTGGAAATATTAAATCGCTCAGCAAATCAGGCGCGGTTTTTTTGGCAACAGCATCGTTTGGGCAGGGGTTAACCGCAACATCGCTCCAGATGATTCAGGCGTATGCCGCGATTGCGAACGAAGGTGTCATGATGAAGCCAACAATTGTGCACGCGTGGCGTTCGCAGAACGGTGAAACCGTATATCAAAAACCGGAGGAGGTCCGCCGCGTTGTGAGCAAAAAATCTGCGGCCGAGATGACCGAGATGTTGCGCGTTGCGGTTGAGGATGGACACGGGCGACTTGCGCGTGTGCCAGGTTACACGGTCGTTGGAAAAACAGGAACCGCGCAGATTTCGGGTGCGGGTGGAAAATATACGGAGGATTACAACCATGCGTTTATTGGGTTTGCGCCGATGAATGATCCGCGTTTTGTGATGTTGATCAAGTTCGAAGCGCCAAGCGCTAAATACTCGGAAAGTACGGCGGTGCCGACATTTGGCGAAGTTGCGAAATTTTTGGTAGAGTATTTGGGCATAACTCCCGATAAACCGACTGAAATAAAGTAACTATGGATTTTTTAGATGCAAAACGAGTACATGTTATTGGAATTGGTGGAATTGGAACTTCGGGGCTCTCCAAAATTTTGGTGCATCGAGGGGTGGTTGTTAGTGGCTCTGATGCGAGCGCTTCGCTCATCACTGAGGATTTATCGGTGCGTGGCGTTGCGGTTACGATAGGGCACAGTGCTGACAATGTTGCAGAAGATGTTGACGCGATTGTATATTCGAGCGCGGTTCCAACGACAAATCCAGAACGTGCTGCAGCAGAGGAACGAGGTATTCCGCAGTTTTCATATTCTGTTGCACTCGGCGCGATCACAAGAAAATACCGAACGATTGCGGTTTCGGGAACGCATGGAAAAAGCACTACAACATCAATGCTTGCAACGATTTTAATTGCAGCGGGCCTTGAGCCGCTTGTTTTGGTTGGTACGCGTGTGCCGAATTTTAAAGATGGAAACGTCTATTTGGGTGCGGGCGACATTTTTGTCGTTGAGGCATGTGAACATGAAGCGCAGATGATGAATCTTTCGCCTGAGCGCATCGTGATCACGAATCTCGAACCAGATCATCTGGATTTTTATGGGACATTTGAAAATCTCAGCGAGACATTTAAAAAATATGTTGCTCAAATTCCGGCAGAGCACTGCGTGGTGAATGGTGACGAAGCGTCGGTCGTTGCTCTTTTTGGCGACGAAAAGCCGGTGACATTTGGATTTGAAAATACTGATGTGCAATGCACGGAGCGTCACAGCGGCGATGGAATTCAATACGCGAGCGTTGCATTTCCGGATGGCACACATGCTGAGCTCAAACTGCGGATTCCGGGTGCGTTCAATGTGATGAATGCACTTGCAGCAACAACGATGGCGATGCAGGTCGGAGTTTCGCCAGAGCAGGCGTTTGTGGCGCTCTACAATTTTCCTGGATCATGGAGACGGTTTGAACGCGTTGGACATTTCAATGGCGCGCCTGTTATTTCGGATTATGGTCACCATCCAACGGCGATTCGCGAAACTGTGAAAGCGGCACGGGAATTTTTTCCCGGCAAGCGCGTAGTGCTTGCATATCAACCACATCAACATCATCGAACGAAAGCGTTGTACGGAGATTTTATCGAAGCACTTGCAGATCCGGATGCGCTCATTTTGAATGAGGTCTACCATGTGACAGGTCGCGAAGATGCAAAAGACGCAGCAACGACAAGTGAAGGGCTCATGGGCGATGTTGCGGCGCGCCGTGGCGAAAAGCCACATTGGTATGCAAAGTCGCTCGACGAAGTTTCAGAGCTCATTCAAAAACACGCATTGCCTGATGATATTATTTTGGTGATGGGTGCGGGTGATATTTATAAAATTGCACACAAAGTATGCTCGATATAAAAGAAAATGTCCCGCTTTCGGAGCATTCGACATTTCACATCGGTGGCGCAGCGCGCTACGCTGTTGCAGTTTCAACAGTCGACGAACTTCAGGAGGCAATTGCATGGGCAAAAATAAATAAGGTGACGTGGCGCGTTTTGGGCAGTGGAAGTAATGTGCTTGTTAGCGATGCGGGCTACAAGGGGCTCATCATTTGGTATCGCGACAAGAGTGTGAACGTTGATGAAGAATCGGGTTTTATTGAAGTTGGGGCGGGTGCGCTCACGGCGGTTGTTGCAGGAGCTATTGCGCGTGCGGGACTGACCGGATTCGAGTGGGCAGCAGGCGTGCCGGGGACAATCGGCGGCGCGATCTACGGAAACGCAGGTGCGTCTGGCGGAGAAATGAAAGATTCGGTTCGTGAAGTTCATGTACTCGAGAAAAAAGGGATTAAGACGTACAAACTCGATGAGTGCGAATTTGCATATCGCAGTTCGCGTTTCAAAACAAATCCAGGAGTGATTGTTGGTGCAACAATGAAATGTCCGCGTGCTGAAAATTCGAATGACCCGATGGAAAAAATGAAAGAGGTTTTGAAGTATCGCATGGACACGCAGCCAAAAGGTTTGGCATCATCGGGCTGCATATTCAAAAATTACGAGCCGACTGACGATGAAATTTTGGAGCTTCAGAAAAAAAATGTACCGGAGAATTTTTTGGCGGCACACAGAATTCCAACTGGCTGGCTTATCGAACAATCAGGGCTTAAAGGTTTTCAGATTGGCGGCGCACAGATTTCTCCTGTACACGGAAATTTCATCGTGAGCACAGGCGACACAAAGTCTTCTGATATTTTGGCCGTGATTGAGCAGGTAAAAAGTGTTGTGCGTGAAAAATTTGGTGTTGAACTTGAAGAGGAAATTTCAATTGTATAGGAAACCAAAAGGGGTTATACTGAAGGTGTAGCATACAAACATATGAATACTCTGCCGGATAAGCTGCAAGGCGCAGGGGTCGGTATACGTGGACTGGCCATGATCATCGATACTGTTGCTATCGTGACGGGATACTTCATTTACATGGGTCTGTTTAGTTTGGTGGCGACGCAGCGTGGCCGCATGACAGGAATACCGGTTGGAATTTTTCTGGTTTTGGTTGCGCTTTATTTCTTTTTTTTCGAATGGAAATTCGGTGCAACAATTGGAAAACGCATGCTCGGACTTTCAGTTGTGATGGAAGATGGAGCGCCAGTAACTCGAAATGCGGCAGCGATTCGGACACTGATGCGTGTCATTGACGGACAGCTGATCTATCTTGTTGCAGCAATTGCAGTCCTGGCGTCGCCTGGTCGGCAGCGGCTTGGCGACATGGTTGCTAAAACATTCGTAATATCTAAATAATCTTTTCTATATGCGACTACATATACATGGAACTGGTTTGAAGCTTACTCCTGCAATTACAGCTGCAGCAGAGGAAAAATTTGGAAAACTTAATCGTTTACTATCACGTTTTGATCGTGAAGATTTGGTCATCGATATTGAACTCGCGATGACCACGCATCGCCACCACAAAGGAAAGGTATTTCGCGCTGAAATCAACGCGCCTATTGGGCGGGCACACATCTATGGTGCGGCCGAGTCAGAGGACTTATACGAAGCAATGGACCAGTGCGGCGCAACAGCAAAACGACAACTCACAAAACTAAAGGAAAAAGCGGGTTAAAACCTGCTTTTTTTGACCTTGAATAGTTGAACAAAAAGGGCTATACTACATCGGATTAAAGCCCTATATGTCTATATTCACGAAAATCTTTGGAGACCCGAATAAAAAGGTGCTGGCGAGCTTGCAGCCGATTGTTGATGAAATTAACGGATTAGCTGATACATATTCGGCTTTTTCGACCGATGCACTTAAAACAAAAACAGAAGAATTTCGTGCTCGCCTCGCGGCAGGCGAAACGCTTGATGATATTTTGCCTGATGCGTTTGCGGCTGTCCGCGAAGTTTCAAAGCGAACGATTGGTCAGTTTCATTATGATGTCCAGCTCAAGGGTGGAATTGTTTTGCATCGCGGACAGATCGCTGAAATGCGCACGGGTGAAGGAAAAACTTTGACGGGAACACTTCCAACATATTTGCATGCGCTCACCGGACGTGGCGTTCATGTGATTACAGTGAATGACTATTTGGCAAAACGTGATGCAGTGTGGATGGGTCAGATTTTTCACGCGCTCGGATTGTCAGTTGGTATTATTCAGCAGCAGCTCACATCGTATGTGTACGACCCGGGCTATCGCGTTGTGCAGAAAGTTACGAGCGAGGGCGTGACGGATCAGGGAACTGAGGAAGACAAAGAGCGTGACGAAACGGGATCGTTCCATGTTGAAATGGATTATTTGCGTCCATGTGAACGTAAAGAAGCGTACGCAGCGGACATTACATACGGAACAAACAACGAATTTGGTTTTGATTATTTGCGCGACAACATGGTGTACTCGGCTGCAGAGCGTGTACAGCGTGATTTGGCATACGCGATGATCGATGAAGTTGATTCGATTTTGATTGATGAAGCGCGAACACCGCTGATTATTAGCGCGCCTGCGGAGGAGAGTGGAAGCGATTATGCAAAATGTGCGGCAGTCGCACGTCAGCTTAAGGTTGCGGAGCACTACATCGTTGATGAGAAGCAGCGCGCGGTGACGTTGACCGATGTTGGAATTGCACGAGTTGAACAGCTCCTCGGTCTTGAGAATTTGTATGTTGAGGGTGGTCATCGCATGGTGCACCATGTTGACTCTGCGCTTCGCGCCGAAGTTTTGTACAAACGCGACAAGGATTACGTGGTAAAAGACGGAGAGATTTTGATCGTGGATGAATTCACGGGCCGCCTTATGGTTGGTCGCCGCTATTCAGAAGGGCTCCACCAAGCGATTGAAGCGAAGGAGGGCGTTGAGGTGCAGCGCGAAAGCCAGACACTCGCAACAATTACATTCCAGAACTACTTCCGTTTGTATACAACGCTTGCGGGTATGACCGGTACAGCGGTGACAGAGGCTGAGGAGTTTGGAAAGATTTACAAACTCGAGGTTGTTGTTATTCCGCCAAACAAAATTTCGCAGCGCGTTGATTTGGGCGACCAGATTTATCGCACCGAGCTTGGAAAGTTTCAGGCAGTCGTGCGCGAGGTGAAGGCGCGCCACGAAAAGGGGCAGCCGGTTTTGATTGGTACAATTTCGATTGAGAAGAATGAAATGCTTTCGCATTTGCTCGAGCTCGAAGGTATTCCACATGAAATTTTGAATGCGAAGAATCATGAGCGTGAAGGTGAGATTGTTGCGCAAGCAGGACGCCGCGGCGGTGTGACGCTCGCAACGAACATGGCGGGACGTGGCGTTGATATTTTGCTTGGTGGAAATCCGGTGAAGCCGGAGGAACAGGCAGATGTTCGCGCGCTGGGGGGTCTCCTCGTAATTGGTACGGAGCGCCACGAGTCACGCCGCATCGATAATCAGCTTCGCGGTCGCGCGGGTCGCCAGGGTGATCCGGGTGCAACGCAGTTTTACATTTCGGCTGAGGATGATTTGATGCGTATTTTCGGATCTGATCGCATGAAGTCTTTGATGACGCGTTTGCAGGTGCCGGATGATATGCCGATCGAGCATTCTTTGATTACAAAGTCGCTCGAGACAGCGCAGAAAAAAGTTGAGGGACATAACTTTGATATTCGTAAGCATTTGCTCGAATATGACGATGTTTTGAATCGTCATCGCGATGTGATCTATAAGAAGCGCCGCGAGATTTTGGATGCAAGTGAGTCAGCGGATGGCGGTATCGAGAAAATTACGGAACTTTTGGACGGCATGCTCGTGTCTGAAGTTGAAAGCTTGATTTTCCAGGCAACTGAGGTGACGGGTGAGGCGGATATTGATCTCGATGCAATGCGCCGCGCGCTTTCTGCGCTTTTGCAGATGGAAAATGCAGAGGTTGAGAAATTCTTGAAGCCAATTGAGGCGGCAGGCGAGAAAGATATCGTTACGCTTCGAACAGAACTTATCGAACCGATTGAGCAACACGCAAAAGATCGATTGCGCTCAGTTATCAAGCGCATGGGTGCGCCAGATGTTGCGCTTCGCTCGCTCTCGCAGGTGATGCTTCGCGCACTCGACACGCTCTGGATTGAGCATTTGGAGGCGCTCAACTATTTGCGAACTGGAATTGGTCTGCGCGGATATGGACAGCGCGATCCGCTTGTTGAATACAAACGCGAGTCATATCGATTGTTCCAGGAATTGCTCTCATACGTGCAGAAGGATGTGGTGTTTGCGGTGATGGCAATCGAAACCGCGATGCGCACGATGCCGGGCCTTATGGAACGTGAGGGAATTGTGCTCTCAGGCGCTGCGAAAACGCAGACTGTTTCAGGATCGGGAATTCACGAAGGCGAAATCGTTGGTGGCGCAAGCGAAACTGAAACAGTGAATGGTGAAAAGATTGGACGCAATGATGCGTGTCCTTGCGGAAGTGGAAAAAAATACAAGAAGTGTCATGGCGCGTAGCGTAGGTAAAATGCAATCTTAGGTTTTAATCAAGTATTATGCAAAAACAAAAATTATTACTTGGTATCGTTGCTGTGCTGCTTTTGACTACAGGGGTTACATATATATTGATCAAACGCGACACAAACGTTGCCAATTATTGCACTTTAGAGGCGCGAGCGGGGTTAGTGATTAATCTTACAGATGAAAATGGTTCACCTGTGGTAGGAGCAAATATAGCATCCGTCGACTTGGAGAAAAGCACCTTTCATGAAACGAACCCTGGGTTTTATGCTGGTCTTTATGAGGCGCGCGGACGTTATAAATTCACAATTCAAAAAGAAGGTTATCAGACGTACACAGGGAATGTGCAATTAGTTAAAGACAGTTGTCATGTTATCACTCAAACACAAAACATTATTCTAAAAAAAGTTTAAAAATATGGCTCAAACATCTAAACTCGTTGCGTCCGGAATCATCGTTCAGGACGGAAACATTTTGCTCGTACAGAATTCGAAGAATCCAAAGAAAGGTTGCTATGGTTTTCCAGGCGGCGTTGTTAAGCTTGCAAACCCAGCAAAAGCGCTCGAAGAAATGGTAACCGAGCAGACAGGTTGTGTTGTAAAAGAAGGTGAATTTTTTACCTATAATTATCGCGACGAAGAATTTCCAGTTGCAACTTTGTTTTTTGTTGGCATGACCAACGGAAAACCACGCGCTGCAGGAGTTAATATCTCGGACGCGAAGTTTGTGCCGATTGAGGAAGCGCGCAAAATGGATTTGGCACATGACCACAACATGATTTTGGAGCAGTACGTAGAGAGCTTGTAAATTATGAAGGTGATTAAGTTCGCCGAAAATTTAGTTCCGCTTATTCTTTCAGGCGAAAAAACATCGACCTGGCGATTATTCGATGATAAGGATTTGCAGGTGAGTGATGAGTTTGAATTTGTGAATAAACAAACGGGCGAGAAATTCGCGTCGGCCATTGCAACGGATGTGCGCGTGAAACGCGTTGCGGAAATTGACGAAACGGATTTTGCGGATGGACATGAGCGCTATGAAAGTGCGGAGGAGCTTGTGAAGACGTTTCAAACATATTACGGCGACCAGGTTGATGAAAATACAGAAGTGAAGATTGTGAAATTTAGATTGCTATGAAAATCTGCGTTGGCACAAAAAATGCAGCCAAGCTCGCAGCGGTGTCTGAGATACTTTTAGAGTATCCGCATTTGGCGCACGCCGAAGTTATTGGAATTGAAGTTGATTCGGGCGTATCGGCTCAGCCAAAATCACTTGATGAGACGATTCAGGGTGCGACCAATCGTGCGCGCGCGGCGTTCAGCGGGTGTAATTTCAGTATTGGTTTGGAGTCGGGCCTTATGGTCGTTCCTGCGGCGAAAAGTGGTTACATGGATGTGTGCGTGTGTGTAATTTTTGACGGGACGCAGTTTCATTTGGGACTTTCGTCGGCGTGGGAATTTCCTGATAAGCGCGTTACAGCACTTATGATTGAGGATGGACTTGATATGAGTGAGGCGATAAATAAAGTAGGTCTTACGACGAATCCGGAAATTGGTCAAAGCGAAGGCGCGATTGGCATCGTGACTAAAGGCCGACTTGATCGCAAAGCATATACAAAAGAGGCACTCCGAACCGCACTGATTCACGTTGATATTTAATATGCGTCTTATCCTCGGCTCTTCATCTCAATTTCGCCGCGCCGTCATGGACGAGCTTGGTTTTGAGTACGAGGTGCTGGCGCCGGAGATTAATGAAAAGGCGATTCGTATTGATGATCCTGACGCGCTCGTGCTTGCGATCGCGCACGCGAAGGCGGATGCGCTTGTGGGCGCTGTGGAGGGTGAGGCGCTGATTATTACGTCCGATCAGGTGGTGGTGTGGAACGGCGAGATTCGCGAAAAGCCACAGGACCGCGAGGAGGCAAAGCGATTTATCATGTCGTACGGCGAGCATCCGGCGGTGATTATCAATGGACTCGTGGTCACGCACGTGCCAAGCGGGCGGCGCGCGGAGTCGGTGTCGGCGATGCATACATGGTACGTGCCGATTCCGGATTTGGCGGCCGAGGAAATTTTGGATACGTCGGATGTAATGTTTTGTGCAGGCGGTCTCCAAACCGAGCATCCGCTGTTTCGGCATTTTATGATTCACACGGATGGCAGCGATGA
>CALQYY010000012.1 GCA_943349075.1 Candidatus Magasanikiibacteriota bacterium | reverse complement strand
TTATGAAACACACGTTACACAAAATCAACGGTCTTAGCGTAATGGTTCTTTCCATAATCGGTATCACCTTGGTCGTTACAACACATTTTGTCGATGCCCAAACAACAACAAAAACAGTTGTTCAGCCTAAAATTGCATCACTTAAAATCATTTCAAAAAATTCGGGCACACAAAAAACAACCACACTTTCGTGGCCACGCGATGCAGGAAAAATCACAGACCTCGATCCAAACACAACACAGATTCAATTAAATCCCGCTCTTCAAAAAGGCTACAACCAGAGAACCTATTGGGCATTCCGCTATGTGTGGAGTGATGAAGCACCAACTATGGCGAGTTTCATGACAGATTCAAAAATAATTGCGGAGCGATTTTTTACCGCAGCGAATTTTGGAACTCAAGCACTAAGCCCTGTTGTTAAAATTAATAGCGAACAAAATCGAAACAAATATTTGACGATTTACGCATTCGTTACAAACAAAGACAGAACGTCGGGTGCACGCGACTTTCCGCTTGGTATCGACTATGTTGCAGCCGCAACCTACCACATTCCTGAAAAATCAGAGCTTGTTGAGGCTGCAAAAAACGAAGAAATTATTGTAGCTCCAAAACCAATTCAAGATGAGTGGGCTGACGTTGATACAAAAGCCGGTTACCAGGAATAATTATTTCACTGGACAATTTTCGTGTGCGTGTGGCCGAGCGATACAATATCGCCGGCCATATTCAATATATAGGTACGTTGTTTGAAACCATTCTTCCTGCGGAATTATTTTCATCAAATCTTGCTCAATCTTTTCGGGATCAGTGTTTTTTGTGAGCCCAAATACACGAGCAAGGCGGTTTACGTGTGTATCCACCGCAATACCAACTGCAATTCCAAACGCATTTCCAAGCACAACATTCGCAGTTTTTCGCCCAACGCCGGGCAGCTCCATCAGCTCCTCCATTGTATTTGGAACAACTCCGCCAAATCTATCATGCAATACACGCGCCGCCGCAAGCGCATTTTTTGCTTTCTGATGATAGAACCCTGTCTCAAAAATATCTCGCTCAAACTCTTTGAGATCTGCGGTGAGATAGTCATTAAGTGTTGGGTATTTTTTAAAAAGTTTTTCTGTTACTTCGTTGACTTTTTTATCTGTACACTGCGCTGAAAGCGAAACAGCAAGCACAAGCTCCCAATGATTCGAAAAATTCAACATCATTCCGGCATGCGGAAATAATTTTGTGAGCTCCAAATGTATCTGGGCTGCGCTCGCCCGACGTTTTGCCAACGAATTATTCATATCAACACCCTACAACGCGTTGCGCGGTTGTGCAAATTTTCGTATACTATGTGAAAATCTTCGACGTATGAAAAACGGTGCTCTTGTTTTTGTTTTAACTTTAATTCTTTTTGCCGCCGGAACATCTGCAATTGCTTTTACACTTGCAATGGATGCAGCAAAAATTCCTACAAGAGTCGCACCTCAAGCGCAAAACATTCCCTGGTTTTGTGTTCGATTAGAACCTCCAACAGGTAGCGCTCAAATTACCCCACCACCACCACCAATCGGCACTCGAGGTAAACCAGTGGGCCCAACGATTTCAATCGATGCAAATCCAGGAAAAATTTCGAGAATTCGACCAATTGTGATTAAAGAAAGTTCAAAACCTGTTAAAGCAAAGCCTGATCTACCAAAACAAACATCACCAAAACCAGTAGACCAGAAAACTAACGATCGAGTTCAAACACCAGGATATAATTCTGGAAACTCTGGCGGAACATCAGGAAGTAGAGGTGGTGGGTCAATGATTTCAAAAAATGATGGCGGCGCTCCAGCAACGCCAGGCTATTACAACAACGGAACATCGGGCACTTCTAACAACGCAGATGGAACTCTTTCAATAATTTTACCAAACGGGTCATCAAGCTCAGGTTTGTTTGATAATGCTGCGATATATAAATATGTGTCAGCATGTCCAAGCGGATATATTGCAAATCTTGGGCCTATCTGCGTTGATATCTTAACGAAAAAGTTGTCTGGAAAATTAACTGCCGCAGATTATGCCTCGCCTGCATATAGCATGTGCTTGGACATCATGAAACCAGGTGTTTGGAATTCGAAAGCAACTCCAGAGTTGTGTCAGCAGTATTATAAATACGCAAATCAATGTTCTGCATCTCAAGGAAAAGTTTGTATGCTTGAAAAGTTTGTGACCGAAAGTGGAATTCCAACAAAAGAAGTTCTTAAAATGATCGATGATTTAGCTAACAACTGTTGGGCAGCCTCAAATTAATATGCGAAAACAAATCTCTGCTTTTATTGTCACATTACTTTTCTTTGCAACAGGCACAAGCGCAATTAGCTATTCACTCGCAAGCGAATCCTACAATAACGCGCGGCCAAAAAAAACTCCCTATAAAATTGTCGAAACAAAAAATATTCCCTGGTATTGCGCCCCAATCACAGGAAAAATCAAAGCGCAATTTGCAGAGCCTCCTCGATCTGGTTATTACACCCCCGGCTACGTCGCACCTGGATACAATGCAACACCTGGCTATCAACTACCGAAACCAGGGTACGCTACTGCGCCTGGCTACCAATCACCAAAACCGGGATATCTAACACCAACGGAACCAGAAAAACCTGTTGCACTTCTTAATATGCCGGCAAAGTTGCAGTCTGGCGATTTCGCACGAAATTGGCAGACAGGGCTTCTTCCGTGCCCTGTTAGTCACAAACTCGATGAAGAGATGCTTGTAAAAAAATGCAGCCTTGCACTTCAAAAAAAGCTCGACGGGAATCCATTACCAGCTGAATCCCGCGAACAATATCAAACATGCGCACAAATAATTGCACCAAGTGTTTGGAATGCAAAAATTTCGCAAAAAATTTGTACTGCATTTTATTTGTATGAAAACGACTGCGCATCAGCACAACTCTCAAAACGTGCATGCGCGCCACTTTCAAAATACCTTATAACTGCAGGTGTTGAGCGCTCGGCAATTCCAAAAACACAAAGCGACACAATTTATTTGTGTAAAAATGTTTACCCACAGCAGTAAAAACGCGCTGATCGAATTTTCAAAAGAACACTGGGTGCTCTCCAGTGTTCTTTTGTGGTCAGGGCTTGTGTGCGCTTTGTCTGCTATCTACGTATCAATCGGAATTTTTTGGTGGTCTGCTCTCCCCCCAATACTACTCTATTTTGCCAGCATGTTTTATGTTGCTAAGCAGCATACTCATTTTTCAATAAACAAAACTTTTTCTGTCGAATTTTTTATAATCGCACTCAATATAATTCTTGCGTTCGGCGTCTGGAATGGTCGCACCGATAGAGCGCTTCAGTCACCGTGGACACAAATACCGTCGTGGTTTTTTCCATTATTTTTCTTAAACACACTTCTACTGCTTTACAGCTTGTGGAACAAAAAATTTTCTCAACGCTCGTTTTTTGCAGCTCTGTCACACATCTCCCTTTTTCTCTCAATCGCATTTCTATCATTTCGATTCGGCTACGCATACGACCCGCTCATTCACCAAGCTGCCGAAAAATATGTATCTGAACATGGAAAAATCGAGCCTCTACAGCCATTTTATATTGGACAATATGCACTCGTCTCAGCTCTCCACACAATTTCACAAATTCCAACAATCATAATTGATCGCGCACTGTTACCGCTTCTTGCGAGCGTTTCAATTCCGATCATTGGTTTTGTTGGACTAACAAAGGGCTGGAAAATTTCAAAAGAAAAATCACTCGTTGCACTCTGCGGAATATTAATCATTCCTCTTTCTGAATTAACATTCACTGTTCCCCACAATATTTCAGTTCTACTTCTTATCTGGTGGATATTACTATTGCCGTATGCGCTTACAACACGTGGAGGAAAAATAACACTTGCTGCATTAGCATTATCTGCAACAACATTTCATCCGCTCATCGGAATTCCACTGTGCATCGGAACAATTATCTCTATCGCTCTCAACAAATATCCCCACCGTTCTATTGCAGTTCTTGGCTCTATCTTGATCGGCCTCGGTCTTGCAACGATGTTTGGTATATATCGGATTCAGCATGGTGAAACTTTTTTTGCATCCACAGTTGCATTTGATAATTTTTTAAACATTTTTAGCTTCACTCAAAACATCGCTCATGTGCGACCCCGATTGCAACTTTTATATGGTTTACATTTTCTTATTCCCTATGCAATTATCGCAGCAGGAATTGCGCTGAGCAATAAAACCGAGTCACGAATTCGCTGGTCACTTTTTTCAATTTCAGGCGGAATTCTATTCGGTATTTTTCTCATCAGCACGCTCATTTCAATTCCAGGAATCGTGAGCTACGAACAAAATGAATTTGCTTTGCGTCTAAAAAATATACTTCCGTTATTTTTTATTCCATTTATAATTTCACGCATCGACGAAATTCGCTACAAAAAAATTGCTGTATTTATTTGCGCGATTCTAATCACCACCAGTCTGTACTTTAGCTATCCGCGCGTTGATGGCGTAGCAAAGCCCGGCTGGAATATTAGTCGAGGAGATGTCGAATTAACAAAAAACATTCCGCAAATCGCCAAAAATAAACCTTACATCGTACTCTCAAATCAAATTCTCGCAGCAGCCGGACTTCGTGAGCTTGGATTTGATAAGCGCCTCATAGTCCCTAATACTATCGACACCTACCCCTATTCTATTGCAATGTCCGAACCGATTTACCCGCTCACACAAAAAATCCTTTACCAAGAATTAAACGGCGTTGATGTTCGCACGCTTGCGCAACTTATTTCTGGTCCCGTTTTTGTTGCCGTGCACAATTACTGGTATCGTTTTGATGACATCGCGAGCGAAGCGAATATTGCGGGTGCTGATAAAATATATCAATTTGATGGAATTACGGTTTACGAATTCAATTAAAAAATCCGGCCGCGAAGCCGGATTTTTTCTTTTAGTACATTCCCATTCCACCGCCTGCGCCCCCACCATGTCCATGACTGTCATCACCAGATTTCTTTGGCTTCTCGGTAATAATTGCCTCTGTCGTGAGAAGTAGCGCTGCAATCGACGCTGCATTTTGAAGCGCGCTACGCGTTACTTTTGTCGGATCAACAATTCCCGCCTTCAACATATCCTCGTAGACATCGGTTGCTGCGTTGTATCCCATTGCCCCGGCCAATTTCTTAACTTCTTCAACAACAACCGCACCATCATGTCCCGCATTTTCTGCAATCTGACGCATCGGCTCTTCAACTGCACGACGGATAATATTGACACCAATCTGTTCGTCTCCTGTTAATTTCAACCCCTCGAGAACTGCTCGTGCGCGCACAAGCGCAACACCGCCGCCCGCAACAATTCCTTCCTCAATCGCAGCTTTAGTTGCCTCAACAGCATCTTTAATCCGATCCTTAACTTCCTTCATTTCTGTTTCTGTTGCTGCACCAACTTTGATCACCGCAACGCCGCCCGCAAGTTTTGCAAGGCGCTCCTGTAGTTTTTCACGATCAAATTCTGAATCAGTCTGTTCAATTAATTTTTTGATTTGGGCAACACGATCTGCAACTGCAGCAGCATCCCCTGCGCCATCCACAAAAATCGTCGTTTCTTTTGTTGCAACAACTTTTCGCGCACGACCCAAATCAGATAATTCTGTGTTGTCGAGTTTAAGACCAAGCTCCTCTGTAATCATGCGACCGCCTGTGAGCGTTGCAATGTCTTGGAGCATGTCTTTTCGGCGATCACCAAATCCTGGAGCTTTAATTGCAAGAACATTAAACGTTCCGCGCATTTTGTTCACAACCAATGTTGCAAGCGCTTCACTATCAACATCTTCTGCAACAATCACCAAATCTTTGCGACCCGACTGCGCAACTTTTTCAAGAAGTGGAAGAATCTCCTGAATCGATGAAATTTTCTTGTCTGTAATAAGTACAGAAACATCCGCATACTCTGCTTCCATGCGCTCTGCGTTGGTAATCATGTAATGCGAAACGTATCCTTTGTCGATACGCATTCCTTTCACCACTTCTGTTTCGATTCCAAACGACTGCCCTTCTTCAACTGTAATCACGCCGTTTTCGCCAACCTCTTTAATTGCCTTTGCAATAATTCCACCAATCATTTCGTCGTTTGCTGAAATCGATGCAACTTGTTGAATTACGTCCCCCGCAACTGGCTGTGAAATATTTTTGAGCTCAAGCACAATTGCTTCAACCGCTTTTTCAATTCCGCGACGAATCGCAAGCGGGCTTGAACCTGCTGTTACATTGCGAAGTCCTTCTGACAAAATTGCTTGCGCCAAAACCGTTGCTGTTGTTGTTCCATCACCCGCAACATCATTCGTTTTGCTCGCGACTTCTTTTACAAGTTCCGCTCCCAAATTCTCAAACTTATCTTCAAGCTCAATTTCTTTTGCAACAGAAACACCATCTTTTGTAATTGTTGGTGATCCGTATCCGCGATCCAAAACAACATTACGTCCTTTAGGGCCCATCGTAACTTTAACCGCGTTCGCCAAAATATCAACACCGCGCTTAAGAGCTGCGCGCGCTTCTTCGTTAAAAAGTAATTGTTTTGCTGCCATATAATTATTCGGTTACAACAGCGAGCACATCTGACTCACTAATGACTAAAAATTCTTTGCCTGCAATTTTAACTTCGTCAGGTCCATATTTTTTAAATACAACCATATCACCAACTTTTACTGACATTGATGCGCGCTGTCCATTTTCCAAAAGTTTACCAGGACCAACTGCCACAACTTTTCCTTGTTGCGGTTTTTCGCCGTGTGCCGTGTCCGGAATAATAATGCCTGAAATTGTCGATTCTTTTGGTGCAAGCGCCTCTACAATAAGGTTATCGTGAAGTGGATTTAACATATAAAATAAAGGTTGCGCCCATGTATTAGCAATCTCAATTCGAGAGTGCCAACCAAGGCTCATTCATCTTATCCGACAGCGGATTTCGTGTCAATAATAAAAACCCATGAGACTCAACGCGAAATTTCTGCGGAGTTTTTTCATGGGTTTTGCGCCGCCGTTAATCCTTTGTCCCAAACGGCAGGTTTTTGAAGTTTATGGATAAAAGCCCTTGTGGAACCTGGTCCGACAGCCGATGGAAACTGCGGCGCAGACCAAGCTGCGTAGCGATTATCGCAATTGCCTTCGAGCCCTCCTCCGACGTTATCCAGTATCCACACTTCTTGCACGTAACCAATGGAACGTGTTCAATGATCACCTTTTTATGGATGAGAAAACGAGCATTCTCGCTTCCGATGTGCGATTTACAGCATGCGTGGTTCAAAAGCACTGTGCTCCTCCGTGGGCTAGTTTTGCGATTCTACCTCTTTCCGGCAAAAATGTCAACCTTGCGTAATTTACCCCAATAATGTTCAATACAGAGATGCTACAAAATATTTCTGCTAAATTCAGGGAATTTATTTGGTTTGGCGTGCTTCAGGCGCGTGCATGCGTATTCGCCGGCTCGTTTTTCGTCCTTCTTTTTCTTTCAAACCACATCCATATTGGCGCCCTTGCTCGATATGACCTCCTGTTTCTTGGAGCCATTCTTATTCAAATCTTTTTAGTTGCTACAAAAATCGAAACGCTCGATGAGGTAAAAGTGATTTTCTTGTTTCATATCATCGGCTTTGTTTTGGAGCTCTACAAAACGCAACCATGGATCGGGTCATGGTCATATCCCGAAGCTGCGTTTTTTAAAATCTCGACCGTCCCGCTTTATAGCGGATTTATGTATGCAGCAATCGGAAGCTACATTTCTCAAGCGTGGCGGCTCGAAAAAATTAAACTTCTGGACTACCCAAGCGCTGCACAAACAATTACCCTCTCCAGCCTCATCTATATAAATTTTTTCACAAACCACTACATCTGGGACTATCGATGGATTCTCGTTGCTGCTGTACTTTGGATATTTAGAAAAACAAAAGTTCAATATACAATCATCCGAGAACACACCATGCGACTCCCTATTACTTTTATGCTTATTGCATTTTTTATTTGGATCGCAGAAAATATTTCTACCTATCTTGGGGCATGGAAATATCCTGACCAAATCCATTCGTGGACACTCGTCTCGTTTGGAAAAATTAGCTCGTGGTCACTTCTCATTATTATCAGCTTCATCATTGTTGCCAACCTCAAACATTTGAAACAAGAGCGCAGCAAGTAACACTTGGCCAGCCCATAAAGAAAATAAATAATGATCGAATGCAAGCAGTGGGATGAGCATTAAAAACTCTGGTTTCATTACCAAACGCAGCCGAAAAAACGCAGCACTTGTAGCAAGTAAAAGCACTCCGAACAAACCAACTTCAGCAACCGCAAGAAGAGGTGCTGCATGCACAGGAACTTTTCGATCTCCCGCCTCACTGCTAAGCGCTACCGTATAAGCACCGAGACCTGTACCAAAAAATCCATGCGTTTTGAGTGTGTTACCCCACTTACGAATATCCGAGGTGCGCTCTGAAATTGAACGTTGCTCAATTTTAGATGATACATTTGTGCGCGTCATCACGAGCGGAAAAAACACAATGCCGAGCACCGCAAAAGAATAGACAACCCAACGAACCATGACAAGTTGAGATTCTCGCAACTGTTTTCTGTTTACAATCAAAATTCCGACCCACACAAAGAGTGCAAGCCACGCTGCACGCGAAAATGAGAAAAAGAGCGCAGCCGAAATTAGAATGGTGAATTGAATAATATTTTTTCGAACGCCCAATGTTTTTTTGTATTTCAAAAGCCAGTTAAAAAATACAAGCCCCACAAGCGTAAGTCCGCCGAAAATATTTGGGTGCGACTGTCCTCCGTACGCGCGCATAAAGCGCTGGCCTGCATATTCAATCACTGATGTTCCCGATTCCGCTGCTTTGTGCACAGCAACCCCCAAAATCGAACTCGCGAAAGTTCCACTAACGAACATCTGCATTG
Organism: Candidatus Magasanikiibacteriota bacterium; assembly: GCA_943349075.1. Taxonomy (GTDB): domain Bacteria; phylum Patescibacteriota; class Patescibacteriia; order Magasanikbacterales; family 2-02-FULL-50-9b; genus 2-02-FULL-50-9b. The sequence continues at coordinate 8,838 of CALQYY010000012.1, read as the reverse complement.
CCGCAAGTAATGCTTGCAAAACAATGCTAATCAGAAACGCACTTACGAACGGAATTCGAGCTTCTTTTTTGTTGTGCAAAACAATTCCAAGGCCTACTAAAAGAAAAAAACCAAGTATCCACTGAAGCGTAAGCAAGCGATCAAGTGAAAAAATAAACTGCTCTGCAACAAAAAACAAAAGAAACAGAGCTCCGATTTTTTTTCTGAAAGATGATTGTATTTCGCAAACAAACGACAGTGCTGCAACCCGATGATTCCAAAGAGCAAAAAGTAAATATGCAGCAAGCAATGCCTGCGACACAAAAATACTAAGAACACCAAAATCCCATGGGACATTTTGCGCAAGCGGAGTTCTGAGTAAAAATCTTGTTTGCCACGGCAATAGAAAACCAATCAAAACAATGAAAACCATATTATTTGAAAACTATATCGCGAAGCTCTTCTCGACGATCATTTTGGTGGAGCTTAATAATTGTATCATTCAAAACAACCGTTGTGTCACCGAGCAATGCGCGATTTTTAACATCAATCGGCATGATGTTCATTTGTTGTTTTCGAACAAAATTTTCAGAAATAAGTCCTGCGAGAAATTCACGAATTCGCGAAATATGTTTTTTTACGCGAAACTCCGGCGCTGTTTTTGCACCAAGCGCAAAGAGTGTGTGGTCGCCAAGTAGTGGCATGAGCGAGCGAATCCAATACTCAAAATACACATCCTGTTCGATCATCAAATGCGATACGTGAGCAACAGATTCATCAACAAAAAAACTCACACAAATCGGATCACGAATCGACTCTCCCGGACGCATGCGAAGCAGTGCAAGCACACCCGTCACCCACCACCGCGTGCTCCATACGCGCCCCTTGGCTGCGACAACAAACAGATCGATATCACTTTCTTCGTGAACCATCTGAAACCCAAGCGAGTTGCACACAGCAACCGCACGAACAAATGGCAAAAACGAAATCAAACGAACCGCGCGACGCGCACGAAACATTTTTCGCTCGAAAGCAAGGTCGTCGTGAGCTAGCTGCATTTGTGGCACAGGTCCAGGAATTGCCACAAAGTCTGCTAGCTCATGACTTGGTAGACCGAGCATACGGTGAACTAGCCACGGTTTTGGCCGAAAGCCGCATGCCTCGTAGAGCTTGTATGCGGTCATTCGCGTGAGCATAGTTATGCGAGCACAGGAGATGTCACCGAAATCGCGGTGTTTTTCACTACAATCATTTCGGTCTGAATCTCAATAATTTCATCTGACGAGATGATGAGGTGCGGACCTGATAAAATCCCTGTCGGCTTTACTTCGTAATGTACAACACGACCAGAATCAATATCAATCGCAACATCTTTCAACGTTCCAAGTTTTGCACCATCTTGCGTTACAACGGAGCGCCCGACCAAATCATGCACCAAAACTGGTTGCATAGAAATTAAGCATTAGCCTTTTTCGACTCTTCTTCACGATCAAGCTGTCTGAAAATGTACCACTGCTGTACGATCGTCAAAACTGTTGCAACAAACCAATAAATGGTAAGACCTGATGGCAATGTCCATCCGATAAATACTGTCAAAAGTGGCATGAGGTAAAGCATCTGCTTGTTCATCATCACCATCATAGCCTCATCCTTGCTGCCCTCGGTTTTAACAGGAGGTGGAGGTGTTTGAAGCATTTTTGCCTGCCAAAACTGTGCAGCACCTGCCAAAATCGCAAGCACCCAACTTGATTTGTGCAAATCCAAAAACCCAAACGCAATCGCTGAAACATTTTCAGGACGCGGAATAAAGCTGTAGAGCTCTGACGCATTGATTGATGTCATTCCATCGCGAAGCACCCAATAGAGCGCGAGCAAAATTGGAAGCTGAAGCAAGAGCGGCAAACATGACGAAACCGGATTAACCTGATTATCTTTGTAGAGCTTCATGCTCGCCTCTCCAAAAGCTTTTTGGTCACCCTTATGTTTTTCTTTGAGCTCACGAAGCATCGGCTGCAATTTCTGAATTGCACGCTGTGATCGAAAAGCTGAAATCGAAAATGGATGAAGGACGAGGCGAATAATTATCGTAATCGCGATAATCGCAAGGCCCATATCGTGGCCTGGCATGAACGCAACGAGAGCAATGAGCAAGTTGTACAATGGCTTGTACAATATTGCATGAAAAAATTCACGCATAAGAAGATCGGTTAAATGTAATTTGAATTACGCTGCTGCCTCTTCGTCTTCTGACGATGTTGGGAGCGCTTCTGCTTCGAGCTCGTTTGATGTTACACCCTGCTCTTTTTCTACATCAGATTCTGCCTCTGGTGCAACTTCTTCTACTTCTGCCTGCTGAACAGTAATTGTCCAACCAGTAAGTTTTGCGCCCAAGCGAACGTTCTGACCACCCTTTCCAATTGCGAGTGAGAACTGATCTGCAGGAACGGTAACAACTGCAACTTTGTTTTCTGTATCAAGTTCGATTCCAACAACCTTCGCTGGTGAAAGCGCGTTTGAAATAAACACTTCTGGATTGTCATTCCACTGAATGATATCAACTTTTTCGCCACCAAGTTCTGCAATAATGGTCTGGATACGAGTTCCGCGCTGACCAATACATGCGCCGATTGGATCAATTCCCTCTTCGCCGCTAAACACAGCAACCTTGCTGCGTGATCCACCTTCGCGTGCAATTGATTTGATTTCAACTGAACCGCTCTGGATTTCGGGAATTTCCTGAAGGAATACATTGCGAACGATATTTGGGTGTGAGCGTGAAACAATAACTTCTGGACCACGATTTCCAAGGTTGCATGAAACTACGTATACCTTAATGCGTGCACCTGGGCGAAGGAATTCACCCGCGATCTGCTCTTCAGGTGGAAGGCTTGCACTAAAGCGACCAAAATCAATAAGGAAGTTGCGGCCCTCGCGGCGCTGAACAACACCCTGCATAATTTCGCCAACCTTATCTTTGTATTCCTCGTAAATCATGAGACGCTCTGCTTCGCGAAGTTTCTGTGTGATAACCTGCTTTGCTGTCATCGCAGCCATGCGTCCAAAATCAGTTGTGATTTCCAGTGGAAGTTTGAGTTCGTCACCAATTGAAACACCACCCTGAAGCTTCTTAGCTTCGGTAATCATGATTTCAGTTTTTGGGTTAAAACGTGCGCGATTTGGATCCTCAGCTGGTGGTTCTTCGCCACGAGCAAGCGCTTCGTCACGAAGACGAGCCTCTTCTGCATCCAAACGTTCGATTTCAGCAAGGTCAGCGTCTGGTACGATCACTTTGTGATCCCACGCCTTCATACCACCTGTTTCAACATCAAAATCAACAAAAATATTCTGGTTCTTATTACCAAAATCTTTGCGATATGCTGCAGCGAGCGCCTGCTGAATTGCATCGAGCACTGTTTCTACTTTGATTCCTTTTTCGTCAGCGATCTGTTTCATCGCCATCATGATTGGGCTGGACATACGTGTTTATTAGGGCTTTTTTGAGCCGATTTAAGTTTTTTAAAAAAATGAACTAGTCTAAGACTAGTCTGAAAAGACTATACCAAAATAGTTCATTTTTGTCAAAACCAAGCCTATTTATCTAATTTTATCACCGGACCTCTATAGAGCTGTTCGCCTTCAGGCAGCTCATTCTGCTGAGCCTCAAAAATATCAGCTTGAACTTTATTGTTTACAATCACTCGATCTTTTTTTGGTAATGGCGTTCGTAATGCATTACGAACCTGGTCTGCTGTTAATACTTCTTTTGGTCGCTCTCCATTATCTAACTCTCGAATTAGAGATTCGTTTTTTCTAATTTCAGATGATAGCGTCCCCATATTAGCCCAAACCTTATTTCTCTCATCTAATGGAGTATCTTTCGTTAACGAGTCTCTTTTTTTCGAAAGCTCAATTTTCAAAGCTTCTATTTTTTCATTCAAACTCTGTTTCATGCCTCGCAAATCAATCTCTCTAGCATTGCCGCTCACATCATCATCTTCTGGTTGTTCAAAATTATTCATAGTATTTTACTTACACGTTTCGATAAATTTCATAAATAATTTGTGCGGATTGAGTGGACGCGACTGAAATTCCGGATGAAACTGAACGCCCACAAAAAATGGGTGAACAGATTTTGGCAATTCCACAATCTCAACTAAATCCAACTTCTCGTTGATACCCGACAAGACCAACCCATTTTTCTGAAGTGTTTCGCGATAATCATTATTCACTTCGTAGCGGTGACGATGTCGTTCACTGATTATATCAGATCCGTATGCGTTTCGCGCGATCGATCCTTTGAGCAAATTACAATCATATGCGCCGAGTCGCATCGTGCCCCCATATTTTCCACCCGAAATTTTTTCTTTCTGGCCTGCCATAAAGTGAACAACGGGGTCCGGTGTTTTTGCATCAACCTCTTGTGTGTGCGCACGTGCGATACCACATTTGTTTCGCGCAAACTCAATCACCGCCATTTGCAAACCATAGCACAAACCTAAATATGGAATCTTATGCTCACGAACATATTTTATCGCTGCGATATTCCCTTCAAATCCACGCGCACCAAATCCACCCGGAACAACAACGCCATCAAACTTCGCAAGATCCTTCAACTTCTTCGGATCCTTTTCATAATCTTCCGACGAAATCCATGTCAAAACAGGCTTCACATCGTGTGCCCATGACGCGTGTTTAATTGCCTCGATCACCGACATGTACGCATCCGACAAAACATAATCGCCGGTCGAAAAATATTTTCCGAGCACCGCAATCTTCACCTCGCGTTTTGTATTTTTGATTGTCGAAACCAATTTTTTCCATGGGGCCAAATCATTTTTGCGCGCACGCATCCCCAGTTTTTTCATCAGCCGCTCAACCACATGCTGCGAATCAAACATCTGTGGAATCTCGTAAATCGTATCAATATTCGGCGCAGAAATAACATCCTCGGCCTGCACATTGCAGAAAATTCCAATTTTCTTTTTGCGAACATCATCAACCATTTGCGTCGCACGACAAATAATCAGATCCGGCTGAATTCCCGTGCCGTTGAGCGCGCGCACCGCATGCTGGGTTGGCTTTGTTTTCATTTCGCCAATGCTTGCTGGAATTGGAAGATAGCTCACCAAAACTGTTGCAACATTTCGCGGTGATTCGAGCTTCAAAATACGCGCTGCCTCTAAAAACAAAAGATTCTGATATTCACCAACAGTTCCACCGATTTCAATCAGCACCACATCAGCCTTCGCATTTTTTCCCGCGCGCTTGATGCGATCAATCACCTCTTGCGGCACGTCCGGCACCACTTCAACGCAGCGCCCCTTGTATCCCATCGCGCGCTCGCGCTCGATCACCGACAAATACACGCGCCCCGTTGTCATGTAATTCACGCTCGTAATATTTGTATCCAAAAATCGTTCGTAGTTTCCAATATCCTGATCAGTTTCGTCGCCATCAACTGTCACAAAAACCTCACCATGCTCCGTCGGATTCATGGTACCCGCATCAACGTTGATATACGGATCAATTTTTACCGCCGTAACCGCGAAACCCCTCGATTGCAAAAGGGCGCCGATACTAGACGTCGTTGCGCCCTTTCCAACTCCTGACATTACGCCACCAACCACGAAAATGTATTTCATACAGAGTTTAAGTTTGTTACATTTTACACCTCTTCGGCTTTTTTGATAACTCTGTGTTCAAACACATGCATTGCAACATCAGCGCACGTTTTAAGCACGAGAAACAGTGGAAGTGCGCTCACAAAAAACGCCCCAAACACAATCGTCAGATGCATCGGCACAATACGCGCATATGGATACAGCGCAAGCGAATCAATATTCTGCTTTTCCGAATCGCGTGGGCGATGATAGCGATATGAATACCAATGGTTTGCAAAAAATATCACAGCTGGAACAAAAATTGCCTGTGTATCAATCGCACCTATGTCTTGCCCGAGAAACGCCGCTTGTGCACCCGCTCGCAAATAGACAAGATAAAACACATGAAAAAGCCCAAAGTGAAGTACAAAAAAACATGCGGTAAACCATTTTGCCCAAAGCGTAGCCGGGCCACGATTCGTTGTAAATTTTTTCAAACTCGCGATTCGCAAAAAATTAAAAAATCCGATCGTCAAACTTTGAAACCAATACACCCACATCACTGTCGCCAAACTCCACCCTTCGATGACTGCTAAAAATATTGTGAGAATGTTTGACGCAATCAAAACTACAAACGAACGATCGCTCCAAAAACGGAAGTTCATATAACAATGACTACCTCGACATTTCAATAAGTTCTTCAGGAGGGTTCCATCCTACTATTGTCCAGTCTTTAATAAAATCCCTCGCCTTGCTTTTCCCCATCATTTTTAAAAGCGAGCCGTTTATAAGCGTGTTAACCTTATCATTAAGCGCTCTGTCAATACTATATTCACCCGAATTCAAAATTTTATCGAAATCGATATTCATACCCGTCCAAATACGCTTAAGCTCATCATATCCCCATGAATCATTATTATTAATGAGTCCAATGATATGATTTTTAAACTTTTCCCTTGCTTGAGGAGAGTTAATCGCCTGATCCATATTCACTCCAGCGTACCGCCATTCTTTAACATGCTTACAAAAAACACGAACATCATGCAAGGAAGGTGCTTCTCCAGATGATTTAAGATGGTCATTAACAGTACGGTTTCCAATTAAACGAATAAAATCAGGATCCGAAACAATGGTTCTCGTATCTACTCCATACCCAGACCAATCTGCAAATAACCTTGATAGCATCTCAGGATTATCACTTTTTATTCCAAAAGATATTAAACCTTTTTTAACAGATTCTTCAAAACCTGATTCTCGAAAAATCCTATATAAATTAAAATCTGCTACTCCTGCAAAAACAACGTCCCAATCTCTTAAAAAATTATACAGCATTGCAGGCTTACCTGAAGACCCTGCGAGAGTTGCTTCGTGATTTATCTTATCAACAAAATGGGTACGGAAGTCTTCTGTTTCAAACACGGCATCAAAATCCGCCCGTGTCATACCAAAAGCCTCGTATTGCTTAACTTGTTGTAAAAAATGTTCTTTACTGAAAACAAACATCACTGAAAAATTTCTTACCGCACTATCGAACAATTCTTTTTTTTCAGCATCCGTTCTTTCGTATGAACGACGCTTTGCGTTTCTTACCGCATCCTCTGTTGTATGTCCAGATGGAAAAAACATGTCTATATTGGCTACAGCAATTTGTACACGTTTAAAAATTTCTTCAGCTAATCGAGCCATTTCAGGATCGTTAGGAAATTTATCTGGATGATATTCTTTTTGTAATGCACGCACTCTCGTTTTAAGCGACGATGGCGTGTATCCTTTTTCAATTCCTAAAACCACATACGGATCGTCACTAAAAAAATGCTGAAATTCAGATGGGATAGAATTTTCTCTACTGCTATACTTTTCTTGCTGAACCCCATGACTGTACATATGTGTATAAAATTTAGGATTATTATACAATAAATTTCAAATTACCAAAAATAAAAACACCCTTTTAGAGGGTGAATTTATGTGGTGGGCGGTACTGGATTTGAACCAGTGGCCTACTGCATGTCATGCAGTCGCTCTAACCAACTGAGCTAACCGCCCGAGCGAGCAAGGGTGGCAGATCCGAGCAACCCTATGGGTTGCGAAGGAGCTGAGCCCGTATTCGGATTGTATACCTGGAGGGTCCAACATAAGTCACGCGAAGTGCACGAATGATCTGTCACCCAAGTCATCCCATACTATCTCAAAACACCGCCTCAGTCAACAAAAAAAGACCCGTCACATCGCTTGCGCGACATGAAAGGTCTTTGTGGCAGTGACACCCGTTTGGGTGTATACCTGTTCAGTGATGGCCGCCTCCGTGCCCCGCGTTCTTGGGCTTTTTGATCGGCAGGAGTTTAATCCAGCCAAACGCATCCGGAAACTCGGGTGTCGGGGGCTCACGCGTCTCCCGGATCGTGGCGAATAGCAGGCGGATTAGGTACCACCCGAAAATCAGGCCGCATGCCACCGCCCAAACAAGCAATGCGAGCGCACTCGCGATAAAGTTTACCGCGAAGTTGAGAAACTGAGCAAAGAGCCAGGCCGTGCCGTGCCACGATAGTTTCAGCCCATCCCGCATAAACTCATACACGGGTGGAACGAATTTCTTCGCAACAAGCATGACGAGCCCGAGCACAAATGCCCAGAACAAGAAATGCTCGCCCTTCCCTTGCAGAAACCCGATTAACAGCTGTGCACCCTCTTTTCCGTCCATGGTACCCTCCAGGTTTCGTCCGCCAAGTCATTCAGCGGAACAGAACAATATAGCAGATTTAAGCTAAAATGTCAAGATCTTAGCTCAAATCCTTATACCAAAAAACCCTAGCCTTCCCTGCCCCCGGAACCAATAAAATCAAGTCAAACCGCGCCCTCGCCGGCCCATATTCCAGCAAATAATGCTTCGCAGCCAGCCGAATCCGCGCAAGCTTTCGAAACGGGATCAAAGACCGATGATCCTCCGGCTCCTGCGACCGCAATTTTACCTCAACAAATACGACAACCCCATCCGGCGCGCGCGCAATAATGTCGACCTCGCCGCCTCGAACACAAAAATTGTTCGATAAAATAAAATAGCCCGCGCGCTGCAAAACGCGCCGAGCCATTTCTTCCCCCTTATCCCCCTCCTTTCGCATGATTAGTGCTTCAAATATTTTTGTTTTGTCTGGTAGAGACGTGTTTCTTCAATGAGCTTTTCTTTGCGTTCGCGTGCGTAGCGATTCAAACGAACAGCCCACAAAACAAATGCAACGCCGAGAATCAAAAACCAAAAGCGGTA